>JBEDFI010000102.1:0-6047 GCA_041175245.1 Bacteroidota bacterium | reverse complement strand
ATCGAAATCTGCCAGTATTAGCCGGAGCACCATTTTTTGTTCTAATGGAGTCTTTAATATTGATTTTTACTTTAACGTTTTCATCAAGAGTACTTATTATATCGGATGCAGTCCCAGCAATATCAGCCAATTTCAAATCCTGGACCAATTGTCTTAAACAGGGATCTGTTACATTATTCTTGATATCTGACTTTGCATCCGGTTGCGGCGGATTAATATTCCCAGGTCCATTCCCGCCGCCACCACCTCCATTTCGATGATCTAAGTAACCTGACCGATGCTCTTCATAATCTCGCTGGTCTGGTCCTCCGCCAGATCCACTACCTTCGTCTTCTTGCCTTTGTTTGGGTTCTTTACAGGTCATTACTACTTCGTACATTTTCATACTGTTCGTCATTACCACTAATCTGCAATCCTCTGCAGGTGCATTCAAAAATGAAGGCCCATCGCTTTGTCTTTCCCCTGGTTTACTAATTATTACAGGATTGCCCCAATTCAGGTATTCACCTAGGGGTGTTTTACTAAATGTTTTGATCGGCCGTCCCCACCAATCTTCCACGAGGATGATTCCGCTAAAGGAGCGCCCTGGTTGATTGCGATTCGTCCAATATTCCTCATCGGGAATGCGGGTGACCACCTCGGCTTGCCACTTCTGTTGGCGGTCTTTATACAGTAGCAGGTAAGTCCAATCGGAGAGGGGTGCCTCTTCTTGATTGGGTCCGAGGAGGAGTTTGATTGCTTCGCGGTAAGCCAAGGGTACTTTCAACCCCTCGCCGATGGAGAGCTGTACTTTTTGGGCTTTGTCCCAGAGCGGTATTTTCAGGGCCCGATGCCGGGAGAGCTCGGGCCTGACCTGTAAAGGGCGCTCCTCCGTAAGTTTTCTAAAGTAGACCTGGCTCTCACCCAATAAGCTGACGCTGGGCTGAACTACCGGATCAAGGCCGAAGCGTTCTTCCTTTTGGCAGGAGTTAAACAGAAAGAGGAGGCATAAGGTGAGAAGGAGTCCCTTGATCAGGGAACGGGCTGGTCTGCTTGTTTTCATTGGCTTTTTAAGCTATAGAAGTGCGGAAGCCCGAGTTTTGTTTGGAAGGAATGCTCATTTTTTTCAATTAGGGGTTCCGTTTTTTCGACGAAGCGGCGTTAAGGGAGGGGAGAAATCTCACCGGATGTTTGTATAGATAGATTTTTCAGCTGCTTTAAGGGAGATTCGGACTGACAAAAGCTGAAACGATTTTTATACGGACTTTCCGCAATAAAATTTTAAATTTGTTAGCTCATTCATCTCTCATGAGCGACCAGATTAAACATGAGTGCGGTATCGCCCTCATCCGTTTGTTAAAGCCTTTATCGTATTATCAGGAAAAGTATGGCACGTCTTTGTATGGCCTGAATAAGTTGTATCTGTTGATGGAGAAGCAGCATAACCGGGGCCAGGATGGTGCGGGGATTGCGACCATTAAACTGGATATGCCCCCCGGGCATCGGTACATAAGTCGCTACCGGGCGATGGGGGCAAAGGCGGTGTCGGAAGTTTTTGAGTATGTGCAGAAAAAGTTTGTCGATATCCAGCAGCAGGATCCAGAAAAAATGAAAGATGCAGCATGGCTCAAGCAACACGTCAGTTTTACCGGCGAAGTGCTCATGGGCCATTTGCGTTATGGTACACATGGCAAGAATAGTATTGAGGCTTGCCACCCGTTTTTACGCCAGAATAACTGGATGACCCGCAACCTGGTTTTGTGTGGTAATTTTAACATGACTAATGTGGATGAGCTGCTGGAGCAGTTGTATGAGCTGGGGCAGCACCCGAAGGAGCAGGCGGATACGGTGACGGTATTGGAGAAGATTGGTCATTTTTTGGATGAGGAGAACCAGCGGATTTTTGATGAATTGAAGCCGCAGGGGGTAAATAATGTAGACATTACGCACCAGATTGCGGATCATCTGGATGTGGCGAATATTTTACGCCGTTCGGCCAAGACCTGGGACGGCGGTTATACGATTACCGGTATTTTTGGTCATGGGGATGCTTTTGTAATGCGTGACCCGGCAGGTATTCGCCCGGCTTTTTATTATGCGGATGAGGAGGTGTTGGTGGTGGCTTCGGAGCGTCCGGCTATTCAAACGGCTTTTAATGTGCCTTTAGACTCGGTGAAAGAAATTAAGCCCGGCCATGCCCTGATTGCCAAAAAGAACGGCAGCATTAGTGAGGAGTTGTTCCGTGAGCCGGAGGAACAAAAATCGTGTTCGTTTGAGCGTATTTATTTCTCCCGCGGCAGCGATGCGGACATTTATGAGGAGCGCAAGCAGCTGGGTCGTTTACTTTGCCCCAACATATTGGAGGCGGTGAAGCATGATCTGGAGCATACGGTATTTTCATTTATTCCGAATACGGCCGAAGTGGCTTTTTATGGTATGGTGGAGGGGATACATCGCTATATCCATACGAAACAAAAAGAGGTCTTGTTGAACCGGTCGGATAAGATTGGGGATGCCGAGTTGGAGCAGATGCTGAACATTAGCCCGAGGGTAGAGAAAATTGCCCTGAAGGATGCCAAACTGCGGACTTTTATTACGCAGGATGCCGACCGCCAGGATATGGTGGCCCATGTGTATGATACGACTTATGGGGTGGTGAAACCGGGTGATACGTTGGTGGTACTGGATGATTCGATTGTTCGGGGTACTACGCTGAAGCAAAGTATTTTGCGGATGCTGGATCGCCTACAGCCTAAAAAAATTATCGTGGTTTCTTCTGCTCCGCAAATCCGTTATCCGGATTGTTATGGGATTGATATGTCAAGAATGGGTGAGTTTGTGGCTTTTGAGGCGGCTGTTTCCTTGCTGAAGGAGCAGGGTAAAGAAGGCTTGATTCAGGAGGTGTATCGGGAATGTCTGAAGCGTAAGTCGGAGGACCGGATGAAGGAGGAGAATTTGGTAAAAGCGATCTATGCACCTTTCGGTAATGAAGAGATTTCCGCACGTATTGCGAAAATTGTGAGGCCGCCCGATACTAAAGCTGAGGTGCAGGTAATTTATCAGACGATTGATCATTTACATACTGCCTGCCCGAACCATTTGGGCGACTGGTACTTCTCGGGTGATTATCCTACGCCGGGAGGGAATAAGGTGGTGAACCAGGCCTTTATGAACTGGGTGGAGGGTAAAAACGAGCGGGCTTACTAAACCAGCGAATGGTTAACCACCAGACTGTAGAGCAGGTGTACTGCAAAAATGATGATGAGGCCACCGGCAATGCGGTTGAGTTTGATCAGGGTGTTCTCGGTAATTTTTTTCCTCAATTTATTGGCATAATAGGCTTTGAGTGTATCGAGGCTAAACTGAGTGATCAGGATGGTGGCGAAAAATGGTAAAATAATTTTCGGGTTGTAACCGCCGGTGATAGAAATTACCCCGCTCGTTACACTGACCCAATAGATGAGCAGTGATGGGTTAAAGATGCACATCGCAAATCCCTTCAAAAAATAACCTAATTTCTTGGTGCGTGAGGTGCTAGGTTCGTAGCTGATGCGTACTTTTTTTAGCAGGTAGAAAATACCGATGCTGAAGAGAACGGCGGTTCCGGCATAGCCGATGTATTGCAGGTAGGGGCTGTTGGAATTGAGGTAGCTGGAGCCATAGAGACTGAGCGCCACATAGCCTGCATCGGCAATGACCACCCCGGCTGCGAGTGCCACCCCGGCATAAAATCCTTTCTCGATGCTGGTCTTCAGCAAGGCAAAAAACACGGGTCCGGTTAGGAAGGACAAGACAATGCCCATGCCAATGCCTGAAATAATAATTTCCATCCTTGCTAATATCCGATTTATTGACAAAAGATACGGTGTCTAAACTCACATTTTGATGTTTTTGTATTGTTGTATTTGTAAAAAAAGATTATGTTAGAACTTCATTAACCAAACCACACCTCACATGCAAACTGAAACCAGCAAGAATTACGGTACGGCGCTTTATACGTTGATTACGGTGTTCTTTTTTTGGGGCTTTGTAGCCGCCTCTAACGGAATTTTCATTCCATTTTGTAAAACACATTTCAATTTGAGTCAATTTGAATCGCAGCTGATCGATTTCACCTTTTATGGAGGTTATTTCATCGGCTCGCTGATCTTGTATTTTGCTTCGCAGGCCACCCGGGTGGATATTCTGAATAAGATTGGCTATAAAAAAGGGATCATTTATGGATTATTGATCTCTATTGTGGGTGCATTGTCGATTATTCCGGCGGTACAGTCGGGTTCGTTTACATTTATTCTGACCAGCTTCTTCGTTATTGCCTTAGGCTTTTCATTGCAGCAAACGGCAGCTCAGCCTTTTGTGGTTGCTCTGGGCGATGCTTCTGGCGGTGCTCACCGCCTGAATTTAGCGGGCGGGGTAAACTCCTTTGGTACTTTACTTGGACCGCTGATTGTGAGTGTGGTGTTGTTTGGAACGGTAAGCGGAGCTCAGGAGGCGTCTATTTCGTCTATCAATAATCTATACCTCATTTTAGCGGGTGTTTTTCTGGCTGTGGCTGTGTTCTTTGCGATCTCCAAGTTACCCAATGTAACTTCTGACGAGGCTTTTGAGCCGGGTTTGGGTGCTTTGAATTTTCCGCAATTAAAATGGGGAATGCTGGCCATTTTCGTATATGTGGGGGTAGAGGTGACTATTCAGAGTAATATGGGGGCCTTATTGAAATTGCAGGAGTTTGGGGGATATGATGAATCTCAGATCTCACAATTTATTTCTCTGTATTGGGGGAGCTTGATGATTGGGCGCTGGACGGGTGCCATCAGTGCGTTTAAACTTTCCAAGTCCACTAAAAATATTTTAACTGTGTTGATGCCGTTTATAGCTTTTGCCTTGATTTTATTAGTGAACCAATTGCGTGGAAATGAAGTGAGCAACTTGTATGTGTATGCTATTTGTATTGCGGTATTGGTAGTGGGCTTTTTCTTCGGTCAGGAAAAACCAGCCAAAACCTTATTGGTATTCGGCTTGTTGGGTGCTTTGGCCATGCTTATCGGCTTGTTTACTACCGGACAGGTAGCCCTTTATGCTTTTATTAGTGGAGGTTTGTGTTGCTCCATCATGTGGCCTTGTATTTTTGCGCTCTCCATTACCGGTTTGGATAAATATACCGGCCAAGGCTCGGCTTTTTTGATTATGATGATTTTGGGAGGAGCTATTATTCCTCCACTACAGGGTCTATTGGCTGATTATACCGATATTCATTCGTCATACTGGATTGCAGTGGCCTGTTTCGCTTATCTGGCTTTCTTTGCCTGGAAAGTGAAGGCTGAACTGCAAAAGCAGGGCATTGATGTGGAACAAGCCGAGTTGAGTGCCGGACATTAATATTTGTACACCTTGAGCAGACCGAGTTTTGATTCGATTTTCATGAATTTGGCCAGCGACCTGGCCTTGCGCTCACATTGTGTGAAGGCGCAGGTTGGGGCGGTGCTCACGAAGGATACCCGCATCATCTCCATTGGTTATAATGGTCCGCCGGCGGGTACGCACAATTGCGATGAGGACTGGCCGGAGACGGGCTGTCCGCGGGATTCCAAAAATTCGTGTTCCCTGGCTTTACATGCTGAGGAGAATGCGATTTTGTATGCCAATAAAAATGGTTCAAGTTTGGAAGGGGCCACTTTGTATTTAACGCTATCGCCTTGTATTTCCTGTGCCCGCCTTATTTTTTCATCGGGAATTAAGAAAGTTTATTTTAAAAATTCGTATGCTGAGTACAAGGGTTTACCCAGCGATGAGGGGGTTGATTTTCTGAACAAGTTTGGGGTAGAGACCTTGCGATATCTTACAGATTGAGCTTGTTGAAATCGATATCTTTTTTAGACTTCCCTGTTTGATTCTAAAATCATTTTATGAAATACTATCCTTATTTTTTCATTATAATACTGATATTTTCTTGTAAAAAACAGGCGTCAGAATCATCAGAGGGCCCCAAGCCGGTGGTTGTTCCTGACAAAAAAATTGTTCTCAAGGATCAGGAATTTAAGGTAGCTGAATCACTTAATTTATTATAT
>JBEDFI010000101.1:0-6063 GCA_041175245.1 Bacteroidota bacterium | reverse complement strand
GTATATAACGATACCTAATAATTCATAATTATTTAGCACAGATGGTGCTTTCTAGATTGCCAAAGTGCTGATACTTGTCAACTTTTACATTGGCTTAACCACTAAAAAAGCCACAGGATATAATCTGCTCTGGATTGAAATTTAACAATTCTCTCTCAAAACCTCACGCACACTCTTCACGCAGAAACAAAAAAGACTCTACGATAATTCGCAAAGTCTTGATTGTGTGGTAGCGGGGAGCAGGATCGAACTGCCGACCTCAGGGTTATGAATCCTGCGCTCTAACCAGCTGAGCTACCCCGCCGTACCCAAATTAAATTGGTTTGCAAATATAGGATAAAATACCTTTCTTTAGAAACAATTGGTAAATTTCGCCTTGCGAGTGCCATTTAAGGATTGTAAAAATGCAGGAAAAGAAAAAATTCACTATTGAGTACGAAATCAAGTCCTCACCAAAAATATTGTTCAGTTTTCTAAGTGAACCGAATGGACTATCTCAATGGTTTGCCGACGACGTGAGCTACCGAGATCAAGTATATACTTTTACCTGGGATGGAGAAGAGCAAAAAGCGAAGCTACTGAGTATTAAAGAAAATAAACTCGTGAAATTTAAGTGGCTGGAGGATGAGCCTCATTGTTATTTTGAGATGGAAATTGTGCAGGATGAACTCACAAACGATGTAGCCTTGCTCATTACCGACTTTGCAACTGATGAAACTTTAGCCGACCGCAGGCTTATATTGGATAATCAAATTCAATATTTGATCAGTGTGCTGGGCGCCTAGGGAATAATTTCCCTATTTTTGTCCTGTGAAAAAACTTCACCTTTTACTTCTAAAAGCGTTTATCAGGCCGTTTATCGTCACGTTTTTAATCGTGATGTTCATTTTATTGATGTTATTTTTATTTAAATACATCGATGATCTGATTGGTAAGGGCTTTGAGTGGTACGTGATTCTCGAATTATTGATGTATGCTTCGGCTACGAATGTAGCCATGGCCTTGCCGCTGGCGGTACTCCTTTCCTCCATCATGACTTTTGGCAGTTTGGGGGAGAACTATGAATTGGTGGCCATTAAATCTGCAGGAATTTCTTTGCGCCGGGCCATGTATCCGCTCATTACCCTCATTGGATTTCTGAGTGTGGCCGCTTTCTTATTTTCAGACTATATGTTACCCGTTGCTAATTTAAAAATGGGTTCGCTGCTATGGGATGTACGTAATCAAAAAGCCGCTTTTTTAATTAATGAAGGCATTTTTAACAATAGTATTCCTGGATATTCCATCCGGGTGGATAAGAAGGACAGCGACGGTCAGACTTTACGTGGTGTGGTGATTTACGACCGGATGAACCCCAATGGGAACCTGAATGTGGTGATGGCCAAGGAAGGGAAGATGTTTAAAACGGCCGACGATTCTTATCTGATCTTGAAGCTGAAGGAAGGGATTCGCTATGAAGAGAGCCCCGGCGATGGCTCCTACAATCCGCGGCAGCGATTTATTCGATCTAAATTTAAAGAAACCGAGCAAAAATTTGATTTATCGGGATTCAAAATGCAGCGTACCGACGAAAATTTATTCAAATCGAATTATGCCATGATGAATATGAAGCAATTGAGTTACTACCGTGATTCTATTGCCATGCAGTCGGATAGTAACCGCCAAACGGTGTATCAATCGCTTAAATTCCGGTACAAAGTCCTCGAGATGGATCCAAAAGCTAAGCCGGTCAAAAAAAATATCCAGAACGGCGATATTCTTACTTCTATGCCCATAAAAGACCGCTCACGCATTTACAGCCTGGCTACGGAGCAGGTGCGTGGAGTGAGAGATCTGCTCGCCTCAAAAACAGTTTTGGAGGCAGATTATGCCGATAGAATCAGGCACTTTGTGGTGGAGTACCACAAAAAAATATCCCTGGCTGTTTCTTGCCTGGTCCTCTTTTTTATTGGCGCACCATTGGGTGCGATTATCCGTAAAGGGGGCTTGGGATTACCGGTGGTGATGTCGGTGATTTTCTTCCTGGTTTACCACATCATTTCCACCATTGGCGAAAAATACGCAAAGGAAGGGGCCATATCGCCCGTATTGGGTATTTGGATTGCCGTAATTGTACTCAGTCCGTTGGGAACTTTTCTCACCTATAAAGCCAGTGTTGATTCGGTATTGTTTGATGCTGAAATTTATAAGCAATGGTTTAAGAAGCTCTGGAAAGCGAAAGTCAAAAATTCAGACTCCCAATTGTCATAATAAGCACCCTTTTTCTGCAAGGGGTACAAGTTCCTTTTAGTTTAGCTAAATTTGCGATAAATCATGCTTCTGTTTGAAGCGAACAAGGAATTATGCTCAACACGATTGAAGAGGCAATTGCCGATATTAAAGAAGGGAAAGTAGTCATTGTAGTAGACGATGAAGACAGAGAAAATGAAGGAGATTTCCTGACGGCTGCCCGAAATGCGACGCCTGAGGTAATCAACTTCATGGCTATCCACGGCCGTGGATTGATTTGTGCACCCTTAACTGAACCACGTTGCGATGAGTTGAAGCTGGATCTGATGGTTGGAAAAAATACCGCTACCCACGAAACTAATTTTACCGTATCGGTTGATTTAATCGGGCATGGCTGTACCACGGGCATCTCTGCCTCAGACCGTTCTAAAACTATCATGGCCTTAATTGACCCAAATACCAAGTCGGATGAGCTAGGCAGGCCGGGACATATTTTTCCCTTACGGGCCAAAGAAGGCGGAGTATTGCGTAGAGCCGGGCACACGGAAGCGGCGGTTGATCTGGCCCGAATGGCCGGATTTGAAGCAGCCGGGGTAATTGTGGAAATTATGAATGAGAACGGAGAAATGGCCCGATTGCCTGAACTTATTGAAATCGCCAAAAAATTCGATCTTAAAATTATATCTATCGAAGATTTAATCGCCTATCGCCTGGCCAATGAAAGCTTGATTAAAAAAGAAGTTTCCGTTCAGCTGCCTACCGAATGGGGAGATTTTGATTTGGTGGCTTATACCCAAATTAATACCGGAGAACAGCATCTGGCCTTGGTAAAAGGTACTTGGGAAGCCGATGAGCCTGTTCTGGTTCGGGTGCATAGTTCTTGTATTACGGGAGATATTTTTGGTTCCTGCCGGTGTGATTGCGGACCTCAGTTGCACGCTGCCATGCAAATGATTGAGGCCGAAGGAAAAGGTGCGGTTATTTATATGAACCAAGAGGGTAGAGGAATTGGACTGATCAATAAACTGAATGCATATAGCTTGCAGGAAAACGGTTTTGATACGGTTGAGGCTAATCTGCAATTAGGTTTTTCGATGGATCAGCGGGATTACGGCGTGGGTGCTCAAATTATCCGTAGTCTGGGAATCAGTAAAATGAAACTACTATCGAATAATCCGACCAAACGTGCCGGTTTAATTGGCTATGGATTAGAAGTGGTAGAGAATGTTCCCATAGAAGTGCCTTCCAACCAGCACAATGAATCGTACTTAAAAACCAAGCGGGATAAGATGGGCCATCAAATTATGAAAGATCGCTCCTAAGGCCTTTTCTTGTTTTTTTCGAGGCTTTGTTTTAAGCGTTCTTCCCGGCGTTCCTTGCCGATGAGTTGATTAATGAATTCTCCGAAATTGTCGAAATCACGTCGGTAAACCAAACCAATTGCACTCACATATTCCTGGTTGGTAATGGTTAACGAATTTCGGTTACCCAGCCGGTTTGATGCCCTAAGCACCAGACTTCCGTCTTTTTTAATCAGATAGGAAGCTTCAAAATCTCTGGCCACCTCATTCCCGATCACATCAAAATCATTGATTGCCCTTCGGTCAGTTACACCACCCGTTAATACCAAACGGTCGTTTAATAGGCGGAATGAAGCACTTGCTTCATTTAGGGAGCGGATATTCAGGTCGACGAAATTTAGATTCAGCGATTGACTCAGCAGGTTGTTCAATTGATTGAAGGCAATTTCGGTACCTGCACTGATCACGGTAGTGTTGATCTGTTTATCTATGGTGACCGATCCATTTCCGGGTGTAAAACTTCTTCTTACAATTAAGCTGAGTGCTTGCTGATTCACATTATTCACGTCGTTCAAATATCCTTGCAATTGATCTTTTACGTAAGAGTTCGTCGGGAAATTAAGCCCAAAACTGATATCGGGCCTTAGAAGATTTCCGCTTAAATTCATAATCGCCTCCGCCTGTACACGGCTTTCATCCGGACTCAGGCCAGCCGCCACATATAACGGACTCAGGCTGGTTCTTACTCCATAACTCGCCGCCAAATTAATGGTTGCAGCCGTCGGATCGCCCGTCCAGCGGATGGATCCGCCTTGTGAAATATCGAACACCTTGTTGATGTAATCTTTGGCCGTAAACTCAAATTTTCCTTCAGAAATCAAATAATCTCCAAACATACTAAAGTCGCCCAGGCTGGAAATATTCAAGCTCAGATCGCCTTTACCACGGCCATTTAAGCGACCTAGCGAGGTGTAAATATTTGCTTCCGAAGCTTCGTCAACACTCAGGCTAAAGTTCATACTCAGGCCCTTGAAGAAATTTTCTTTGCGGAGCCGTTTGCTGGAGTCGCTGCCCACAAACTGGATAAAATCGACTTCACTCACCTTCTCCGCCGAATTTAAGGGGATATTGAACACGGTACCGGCCTCTGTTTTTGCATCAATATTAATACTCATGTTATCCGTTGGGCCATCAAAACTAAATACCCCCGTACTGTAGGCCGTTCCATAATACGATGAATTATCTTTTGGAGTGGTGTTGAGCGCCATAAAATTATTGGCCACCAAGGTCACATTAATAGTAGGATTGTTGGGATTGCTCATGTCGATGCTACCGTTTGCCAACGCTTCATTATTGTTGATGTCTCTTATCCTGAGATCATTCAAATCGAGTATACTTTGGTTCACTCCAAGCTGTTGATTGATCCGGTAATTAGTTTTTAAATAATTTACCGTCATACTTACATTATTGAGGCTTACATTTCCATTGATTTGTGGATTAGAAGGCTTGCCGCTTACTTTCAGATTACTCGATAGATTTCCTTTCAAATCGGACACTAAATTTTTTATGAAAGGTTCTAAAATAATTACAGGACTATTGTCGAGATACACATCTAAATCTAATTGATCCCGGGCAGGATCTGCATCGTAGGTGCCCTGAATGTCGAGGCTCTTAATTCCGCGATTGGTAATTCCCATATTAAGCGAAGCCAGTTTGGAATCATTATCATAGTCGGCCCCCAGATTCAGATCGCCAATAAAATTGTCGTTATAATCTAAAGAATCGATTTTTAAATCGGAGTCGAAGCGCATTTTCCCACTCAATGCACGCAGCCCGGTTTCTCCATTCATTTCTCCTTTCAGGCGGATGCCCATGGCTTTGGTCAATGGATTTAAGGTAGTTAATTCGAATTGGCGGAAACCCAGTTTTAGGAGATCGTTGGGATCGGAAGAGATGGTTCCATCGGCTGTGATCAACTGTTTACCGCGGTACAGACCGAAATTAGTGATCAAGGTTTTTCCTTCATTAAATCGAATGTTCACTTTCTCCTGAATTCTCCATGTTTCACGGTTCAGCACCACATCTGAAGGCAGAATGTTCAATTTTGCCAGACTATCTGCACTAAATTCCACCAGCCCGTTTAAGTCGAGCTGGTTGTTGGCATCTTTATCAGATAACTTAATGTTGAGACTTAAACTGTCGTTTCTCAGAATATTCGCGACGTTGACGTTTTTCAGGAAAATACTGTCTGTTAAATCGATTCGGTCCGAAGTGAGGAAAATATTCATTTGATTATCCTCGGTCGATTCATCGACAATCAGATTGTTTGCTTTGATCTTCCGGTATTGAATGGCCCGGGCAAATCCGTTGATGGTGGAAATATTGCTATCCGAATCAAATTTTCCATTCAGGATTGCCCCCTCCGGAATTCGAAGCTCCTTTACAAATAAACCGATCGGCTCAAATTTTTTCAAATTCAGCGTTAATTCAAATTGCTGCGGTTTGTAGGCAACAATGGGAGTTTGTAAAGAAG
>JBEDFI010000100.1:0-6288 GCA_041175245.1 Bacteroidota bacterium | reverse complement strand
GAGTTTGGCACAGGTTCAAGTACAAGTTAACATTGGTTTGCAGCCACTTTGGGGCCCGGTAGGCTACGATCGGGCAGATTATTATTATTTACCAGATGTGGAGGCCTATTATCATGTCGCCCGCGGTCAGTTTATTTATATGAACAATGGAAGGTGGATATTTAGCAGTAGCCTCCCAAAGCGATATGCCGGCTATAACTTGTACAATGGCTATAAAGTTGTCATTAACGGCCATACACCCTACCTTCAATTCAAAAATCACCGAAGCAAGTATGCAAAATTCCGGGGCTGGAGCGGAAAGCAAAAAGTGATTAAATTTAGCAACGACCCCAAATATTATGTGGTAAAAGGACATCCCCATGGGGGCCCTCCCGGACAAAGCAAGAAAATGCACGATTCAGACAAAGAAGATCGCATGATTCACAAGAACAATGCAACAAACAAAGGAAAGGGTAAGCATTAAACACAAGCCCTCCCGATCAACCGGGAGGGCTTGATTTTTTAAAGATAGTTTTTCGCTTTTTCCAAGGCTTTATCAATTCCGGTAGCATTTTTACCACCCGCAGTCGCAAAAAATGGCTGTCCGCCACCACCGCCTTCAATTTCTTTGGCCAGTTCACGAATGATATTTCCGGCATGGAGGGCTTTGTCTTTAACCAGATGATCTGAAAGCATGACAGTAAGACTTGGTTTACCATCAATTTCTGCAGCCAAAACAAGGAAAAGATCTGAAACAATATCTTTTAAGGAATATGCAAGCGTTTTAACAGCTTCTGCACTTGGGAGATTCACCTTTTGAGCGATAAAATTGATTCCGTTTACTTGAATCGCTTTTTGAGCCAATTCAGTTTTTAAACCGGCAGCTTTCTCCAAGATGGATTTTTCTACTTCTTTCTTTAGAGAAGCATGTTCATCCATTAAATTCTCAATGGATGCTAAGAGATCTTTCGGATATTTTAATAAACCTTTGATGTGATGCAGCAATTGTTCCTGTTCGGCAATATAAGCTTCAGCGGCACTTCCGCTAATGGCTTCGATACGACGAACACCAGCTGCCACTGCACTTTCTGAGATGATCTTAAAATAACCGATCTGACCCGTTGCCTTCACATGGATACCACCGCACAATTCTTTAGAGAATTGATCGTCGAAGGTGATGACCCGAACGAGATCTCCGTATTTCTCACCAAACAAAGCCGTCACACCCGAATCCAGCGCCTGCTGATAAGGCACGTTTCTTTCTTCTTTCAGTGAGATGTTTTCCCTAATCTTTTGATTCACGATGTGTTCGATTTGACGTAGTTCATCCTCACTAACTTTTGCAAAATGAGAGAAGTCAAAACGTAGATAATCGGGGTTTACCAAAGAACCTTTCTGGTTCACATGACTGCCCAGAACTTGTTTCAAAGCGGCATGCATCAAGTGCGTAGCCGAATGATTTCCGGCAGTTTCGTTACGATTCGCCAGATCCACTTTTGCAGTAAATGCTGCTTTCAGATTTGCTGGAAGCGCATCACAGAAGTGAACAATCAGTCCGTTCTCCTTTCTGGTATCAGTAATAGAAGTAGTTTCACTTGCTGATTCCAGCATACCCGTATCTCCTACCTGACCGCCGCTCTCCGCATAAAACGGGGTTCTATCCAACACCAATTGGAACTGTTCTTTTCCTTTGGAATTAATTTTACGGTATTTGAGGATTTTCGATTCCGTTTCAGTGGCATCATATCCAACAAATTCTACTTCTTCTCCTTCATTTACCAAAACCCAATCGCCGGTATCGATCGCAGTAGCCGCTCTTGAACGGTCTTTCTGCACAGTTAAAGCCTTTTGGAAACCGTCCATGTCTACTTCCAGGCCTTTTTCACGGGCCATCAATTCGGTTAAATCGATCGGAAAACCATAGGTATCATATAATTCGAAAGCAAAATCACCACTGATGGCTTGTTGTTCTACAGCGTAGTGTTCAAAACGCTGAATTCCGGTAGCCAGAGTACGCAAGAATGAAAGCTCCTCCTCAAGTACCACTTTTTGAACAAAATCTTCTTGTGCAATTAATTCAGGGAAAACAGCCTCAAATTGTTTAGCCAATACGGGTACTAATTGATTTAGAAATGGTTCTTTGAACCCTAAATTTGTATAGGCATATCGGACTGCACGACGTAAAATTCTACGAATAACATACCCAGCACCATTATTAGAGGGAAGTTGCCCATCAGCAATAGCAAAACCGATGGCACGTATATGATCGGCCATAACCCGCATGGCGACATCACTGGCCCAATCTGCATCACCCGGCTGCGAATCGCCATGATATGATTTTCCACTTTTTGCGGCGATCAGCTGAATAAGCGGCTGAAAGATGTCGGTATCGTAATTTGATGATTTACCCTGTAAAACACGTACCAAACGTTCCAGACCCATCCCCGTATCAACGTGCTTGGCCGGCAGAGGCTGCAGAGAACCATCTTTTAAACGGTTGAATTGCATAAATACGTTGTTCCAGATTTCAATAACCTGTGGATGATCGGCATTTACCAACGTTTTACCGTCAACTTGTTGTTTTTCAGCGGCCGTTCGGCAATCTACATGAATTTCAGAGCACGGTCCGCAGGGGCCTGTATCACCCATTTCCCAAAAATTATCCTTTTTATTTCCCAGCAGAATACGGTCTTCTGCTACGTGCTTTTTCCAAAAATCATACGCTTCCAGATCTTTAGGAAGCCCTTCTTTATCATCTCCCTCAAAAACAGTTACATAAAGGTTTTCTTTGGGGATTTTGTAAACCTCAGTGAGTAATTCCCAGCTCCAATTAATAGCTTCTTCTTTGAAATAATCACCAAAACTCCAGTTACCCAGCATCTCGAACATGGTATGGTGATAGGTATCAATTCCCACCTCTTCTAAGTCGTTGTGCTTACCAGAAACACGTAAACAACGTTGTGTATCAGCAACTCTTGGATATTTAATGGCAGCCTCTCCTAAAAAAAGATCTTTAAACTGATTCATCCCGGCATTGGTAAACATGAGGGTTGGATCGTTTTTTACCACCATGGGTGCCGAAGGGACAATCTGGTGATTTTTACGCTTAAAAAAGTCTAAAAATTGGCTACGAATTTCCTGTGCTGTCATTAAAATATACTAAAATCACACAAAGTTAAGTTTTTAAAGCAATTTTTGAGGTGGCCGTTGATGTAAATCAGCAAAACAGCCTTGAATAAGCTCTTGAATTGAGTGGGCTAATTTCTTTAAAATGAGTGACTAATCAAGTTATATTGTATAAATTTGTGTATGCCTTATAAGGAAAGAGATATTCAGAAGTTGTACTACACCATGGGTGAAGTAAGTGAGCTATTTGGTGTGAATGCTTCGCAAATCCGCTTTTATGAGAAGGAATTTGAAGTTTTACAACCTAAAAAGAATAAAAAAGGGAATCGTTTGTTTACACCGGAAGATATTGAAAACCTCAAAATCATCTTTCATCTGATTAAGGAAAAGGGCTATACCCTGCAGGGCGCCAAGGATCACTTGAAGGGCAATCGGGATGAAATAAAAGAAAATCAAAAGGTACTGGATGCTCTACAGCGATTAAAACAATTTTTGCTGGAGGTTAAGGAGCAGTTATAATTACCAGCTCAGCTTTTCTTTGTTCAAGAAGGCAGCAATTCCTCGCTTGCAATCCTCCGTTGCTCTGGCCTCAGCATTCATCTTCACGGCGAGTTCCAAACTCTCTTCTAAACTCATTTGTTGGGCCTGCTTAATTAGCTTCTTGCTCATACCTATGGCTTCGGCTGAGGTTTCTCTACAAATTTTTTCGGCGTACTTGCTTACCTCTGCTCCTATCAGACCGGCATCTACCACAAAATTGATCAAGCCGTATTCACGAGCCTGATTTGCACCGATTAAGTTTCCGCTGAGTAGTAATTCATTAGTTCTTACTTCGCCGAGCTTTCTGACTAAAAAACAAGAAACCAGGGCGGGAATAAAGCCAATCTTTACTTCAGTATATCCGAACTGGGCTTCAGGCACAGCAAAAACTAAGTCACATACAGAAATTAAACCACAGCCCCCGGCAATGGCTGAACCCTCCACCTGGGCAATTACCAGTTTCGGAAAGGTGTAAATCTCATAGAAAAGATCTTTGAGTGCGCTTGAATCTGCAACATTTTCTTCTAATGAGTATTTTTGCAGTTCTTGCAGGTATGCTAAATCAGCCCCAGCACTAAAAACTTCTCCCCGGGCCTTGAGTACCACTACCTTGACGGCTGAATCTTTCTTAGCAGTTGAAAAAGCCTTAAAAAGTTCAGCAATCAATTCTGGATTGAGTGCATTACGTTTTTCAGGTCTGTTTAACGTGATGTAAGAGATTCTGTCAGCAACAAAATAGTCTACAGTCTTCATCTAATCTAATTTGATGCCTTTTTGCGACCACCAGGGATGTATCTCAAAGGCTAAGCGCCCAGCTTTTACCATTGGATCTTGTTCTACTAATGCCTTAATTTCCTCCAATGATCCGGACTTGAAAATCAGAATACCTCTCCAATCGCCGTCATCTCCAAAAGGTCCGGCTATATTTAATTTACCTATTTCAGCCATTTTATTGAGATGAGCCATGTGACCTTCTTGTAATTGCTTGGTGCTTAGTTCGTCTTGATTGCGATTCGGTCCTCGTTTCAGCATCACAAAGATATATTGTTTCAATTGGGGTTCCTCAATTTTCGGGGAAACTTGTTGAGCTTTAATGGCCATCGCGGATAAAACCAGGCATGCCAGTAGGAAGATTTTTTTCATAGATCATTGTTTTTTAATAAGCTCTTGCAAAGAGCACCCGCTGTGTGGAAGGCTTCCCAGTTTTAATGCAGGTGCCCTGCTCCTCAGGGTTATTTAAAGGAATACAGCGAATGGTTGCTTTGGTTTCTTCCTTGATCAATTGTTCAGTATCATTTGTACCATCCCAATGAGCAGACACAAATCCAGGAGCTTCATCCAGTAATTTTTTAAATTCTTCGTAATTATCGGCTTTCCGGGTGTTTTCTGTACGGAAGCTCAAGGCTTTTTGATAAATGGTTTCTTGAATATTGTTCAATACTTGCTCAATAGATGCATCCAGATCTTTCTGTGAAACAGTTTGCTTTTCTCCCGTATCCCGACGAGCCATCTCAACTGTACCATTTTCCAAATCACGGCCTCCAATGGCGATACGAACTGGTACCCCTTTGAGTTCGTATTCAGCAAACTTAAATCCGGGGCGCTGCGTATCGCGGTTATCGTATTTCACCGAGATTCCACGTTTTTTTAAATCGGAACTTAATTGATCGGCGATCTTTGAAATAGAAGCCAACTCCTCCTCATTTTTATAGATAGGAACAATCACTACCTGAATGGGTGCCAGTTTGGGAGGCAAAACCAAGCCCTGATCATCTGAATGGGCCATGATTAAGGCACCGATCAAACGAGTGGACACGCCCCATGAGGTAGCCCATACATATTCTTGTTTCCCCTCTTTACTTGTAAATTTCACATCAAAAGCTTTGGCAAAGTTCTGACCTAAAAAATGTGAGGTTCCGGCTTGTAACGCTTTTCCATCTTGCATTAAGGCCTCAATACAATAAGTATCTAAAGCTCCTGCAAATCGTTCGTTAGGTGTTTTTTTACCGCGAACAACCGGCAAGGCCATCCAATTTTCGGCAAAATCAGCGTACACATTCAGCATACGCTCAGTTTCTTCAATGGCTTCTTCAGCGGTAGCATGGGCCGTATGCCCTTCTTGCCAAAGAAATTCGGCGGTTCTCAAAAATAAACGGGTCCGCATTTCCCAACGCACCACATTCGCCCATTGATTTACTAAGATGGGTAAATCCCGGTAGGATTGAATCCATCCTTTATAGGTATTCCAAATAATGGTTTCAGAAGTTGGACGAACGATTAGTTCTTCTTCCAATTTGGCATGCTCGTCTACTACAATATTTCCATTACCATCATTTTTTAAGCGATAGTGAGTAACCACCGCACATTCTGTGGCAAAACCATCCACGTGAGAGGCTTCTTTAGAAAAATATGATTTCGGAATGAATAAGGGGAAATAAGCATTGCTGTGGCCGGTGTCTTTAAACATGGTATCCAACACCGATTGCATTTTTTCCCAGATAGCATATCCATAAGGTTTAATCACCATACACCCTCTTACAGACGAATGTTCAGCCAAATCAGCCTTGGTCACCAATTCGTTGTACCATTGGGAATAATCAGTATTTCTGCTTGTTAAACCTTTACTCATGGATAATATCTAAT
>JBEDFI010000099.1:0-6361 GCA_041175245.1 Bacteroidota bacterium | reverse complement strand
ATATTATGATTTATCAACGATTTAGGCAAACGGCTTTGGTTTTCTTGTATATTTCAGCATTTTTGGACAGCATAATTTTATCTGGCATCTTTTGAAAATCTTCCATACCCGGGCAAGCCTCTCCGAATACCTGCTAAAGCAAAAAGCACTCGGCCAAAAAATAGGTTTTGTCCCTACCATGGGAGCCTTGCACCCGGGGCACCTATCCCTGATCCAAATTGCCCGGGAACATGCAGATCTGGTGGTTTGCAGTATTTTTGTAAACCCTACCCAGTTTAACGATCCAAATGATCTGGATCGATATCCACGTCCACTCGAACAAGATTTAAAACAACTCCGGAAAGCTGCTTGTGATATTGTTTTTTTACCTGAAGTGCAGGAAATGTATCGTACAGGGGAAAGTTGGCATCTGGACCTGGATGGCTTAGACCTGCTGATGGAAGGTGAACACCGGCCGGGGCATTACCAGGGAGTGACTCAAATCGTCAAAAAACTTTTTGACACTGTGGAGCCTGATGTAGCTTTTTTTGGACAGAAAGATTATCAGCAGTTTTTGGTGCTGGATAAAATGGTGCAAAAACTTGGATTACACGTAAAGCTGCTCATGTGTCCTATCATCCGGGAAGCCGATGGCCTGGCCATGAGTTCCAGAAATATACACTTAAGTACCGTGGAGCGGAGCAATGCCCTGGCGCTCTATCGTACCTTAACCTGGATGAAAGCACATGTTGATGAATACGACCTGCCTGCCTTAAAAGAGCAAGCGAAAGCAATGCTGATGCAGAGCCCGGGGATTGATTTAGCCTACTTAGCGGTTTGTGATGGCCAAACCCTTCAAAGTGCCGAATCGAAAAATACTAAAAAAATAGTGGCATTGGTGGCGGCAAAAGTCGGTGAAACCCGTCTGATTGATAATATCTTACTGAAAGATGAGGGGTCCGTATAATTATTCTTAATTTTGGCGCATGATTATCCAGATCCTGAAATCAAAGATACACCGGGCTAAAGTAACCCAAGCTGAACTGAACTATGTTGGCAGCATCACCATCGACGAAAATTTGATGGATGCGGCCCATATCATTGCCAACGAAAAGGTGCAGGTGGTGAATAATAACAATGGTGCCCGGTTTGAAACCTATGTGATTAAAGGAGCAAGAGGCAGCGGGGTGATCTGCCTGAACGGCGCTACGGCACGCCTGGCTCAAGTTGGTGATATTTTGATCATCATGTCCTATGGATCCTTACCCATGGATGAAGCAAAAAAATACGAGCCGATTCTGATTTTTCCCGACGATCAAAACCAATTAATCAAGTAATCCGGTTTGAATTCAAGGATCTACTCTCTGATAAAATTTCTCGTTTTACTCAGTTTGAGTGCCGGCATGCTTTACTGGGCCTTTAAAGGCCAGGATCTCTCCTTCATCATCCATCAATTAAAAAATACCCGGTATCAGTGGCTGGCAGCCTCGGTATTCACTTGCTTACTGGCACATGTGGTCAGGGCCCTTCGCTGGGGCCTGCTCATCCAGCCGCTGGGCTTCACCGTCTCCCTAAAAAATAGTTTTTCGGCGGTAATGATTGCCTACTTGGCAAATCTGGCCATTCCACGGATGGGTGAAGTATCTCGTTGTGCGGTTTTAAACAGAACTGACAAAGTGCCAGTTAATCAGCTATTAGGAACCGTACTTACCGAACGTTTTTTTGACTTGTTATTTTTGTTGGCCATTACGGGCTTGAGTTTGATACTTTCCTTCAGCCGGATTGCTGAATTTATCTATCAAAATATCTGGCTTAAGACGAAATCAACACTCCTGGAGGTAGACCTATTGGGATGGCCGCTTGTTTTGCTGTTTTCTTTATTTCTCTTGATGTATGCTCTAAAGAAAACCATGCAAAAATGGATGAAACCTGTTCTGAATGCCTGGAATGGCTTCAAAAATGGATTGCTTTCTTTTCGAAAAATGCCCAGTAAAGCCACTTTCTTGATTCTTTCTGCCCTCATGTGGTTCTTATATTTTCTATCTACCTACCTCTGCTTCTTTGCCCTAGCTGCTACGTCGAATCTGGGTTTACTGGCGGCACTCGCGGCACTGGTATTTGGAAGTCTGGGTATGATTGTACCCGTACAAGGAGGGATCGGCGCCTTCCATTGGATGGTGGCTGAAGGCTTGACCTTGTATGCACTCCCTAAAGCAGATGGACTGGCGTTCGCCACGCTCATACACTCTTCACAAATTTTGGTGATCTTGGTTATTGGCAGTGTATGCCTGTTGCCGGTACTCCTGACAAAACACCCTAATGAGCAGAGCAAACCACTCTGAGCAAATTGTTAAATCAATATCAAAAATAGACTAAGGGGCTTAGAAACTGATATTTAATCTTATTTTTGAACTCAACTAAACCATTTCAAAAAACCTATGCAATTTCAATTTACCGAAGAACAATTGATGATCCAGCAAGCCGCTCGTGATTTCGCACAAACCGAACTGAAGCCTGGAGTGATTGAACGAGATGAACATCAAAAATTTCCGGCCGAGCAGATTCAAAAATTAGCCGAACTCGGATTTTTGGGGATGATGGTAGATCCGAAATACAACGGTTCGGGCCTGGATACCGTATCGTATGTACTGGCCATGGAAGAATTATCTAAAATAGATGCTTCCGCCTCGGTCGTGGTTTCGGTTAACAACTCATTAGTGTGCTATGGTATTGAAAAATATGGTACCGAAGAGCAAAAAGAAAAATACCTGAAGCCCTTGGCCAGCGGTGAAAAAATTGGTGCCTTCTGTTTATCGGAACCGGAGGCGGGTTCTGATGCCACATCACAACGTACCACTGCGGTAGACATGGGCGATTATTACCTGCTGAATGGAACCAAAAACTGGATCACTAATGGAGGCAGTGCTTCCATTTACTTAGTTATTGCGCAAACCGATGTAGAGAAGGGCCACCGTGGTATCAATGTACTCATCGTTGAAAAAGGCATGGAAGGCTTTAGCATCGGGCCCAAAGAAAATAAATTAGGAATCAGAGGTTCTGATACGCATTCGCTCATGTTTACTGATGTGAAGGTGCCTAAGGCCAACCGCATCGGAGAAGATGGCTTTGGTTTCAAATTTGCTATGAAAACGCTTGAAGGAGGTCGAATTGGCATTGCTGCACAGGCTTTGGGCATTGCATCGGGTGCGTATGAGCTCTCGGTACAATATGCCAAAGAACGAAAGGCTTTCGGTAAACCCATTGCAGATCATCAGGCCATTCAATTCAAGTTGGCCGATATGGCTACACAGATTGAAGCTGCACGTTTACTGTGTATAAAAGCTGCCTGGCTGAAAGATCAGGGCTTGCCCTATGCACAGGCAAGTTCCATGGCCAAATTGTATGCTTCTGAAGTGGCGATGAACACCACGGTGGAAGCGGTACAGATTCATGGCGGTTATGGTTTCGTAAAAGAATACCACGTAGAGCGTTTAATGCGTGATGCGAAGATCACCCAGATTTATGAGGGCACCTCAGAAATTCAACGCATTGTAATATCGAGAGAAGTGTTAAAATAACCTGTAAAAACAACAATCCATGAAAAAGCAAGTAGCCTATTTATTCAGCCTGATCTTCATCACCTTTTTGATGGCGGCATGTAAAAATGCAGGCCTGAGCGACTTGCAAAATGGGAGTTGGAGAGCCACTCTTAAAACCGCTACCGGTGTAGAAATCCCGTTTAATTTTGAATTGGCCGATTCGGCGGGCAGCAAGTACCTTGACATCATCAACGGAAAAGAACGTCTCCGTGTCAACGAAATCACACTTGATGGCGACTCAATCCTGATTCAAATGCCGCTTTTCGATTCTGAGATCAGGGCCGCATTACGTGGCAAAAATTTGCAAGGAAGATGGATCAAACACCTGGCCTCTACCGATGTGAGCATGCCTTTTAAGGCTGAGTACGGAGCGGATTGGCGCTTTTTTAAAGCCAGCGATGAGGCCGGAGTGAATTTAAGCGGAAAATGGTCGGTAACCTTTGTGGCCGATGAAACTAAAGATACCACCCTGGCCATCGGACAATTTGAGCAGGATGGAAATAAATTATACGGTACCTTTCTGACTACTACCGGCGACTACCGTTTTTTAGAAGGGACCGTTTCTGGCGATAAGTTTTATATTTCTTGTTTTGATGGTTCACATGCCTTCTTGTTTAGCGGTAAAGTAAGCGGAAACTCCATTACAGACGGTAAAATGTATTCGGGGTATACCGCCACCGAACACTGGACCGCACAAAAAGACGATCAGGCAGTATTGCCCGATGCCTACAGCCTGACTGATTTAAAACCCGGCTACCAAGGCATTGATTTTACATTTCCCGATTTGGATGGTAATCCGGTATCCTTGAAAGATCCGGCCTTCAAAAATAAAGTGGTAGTGGTGCAGTTTTTTGGCTCCTGGTGTCCAAACTGCATGGACGAAACCGCCTTTATGGTTCCATTTTATAATAAGTACAAAGATAAAGGACTGGCTGTAGTGGGGCTGGCCTACGAGCGAACAACCGACCGTGAACGTTCACTAAAAAATGTAAGCCGACTGAAAGAACGGTTTAAGGTACCCTACCCGCTTCTGCTTACAGGTTACACGAATGAAAAGGGACAAGTGGTAAGAAGTATTCCGGCACTTAAACAGTTTTTAGCATTCCCAACTACCATCATCATTGATAAAAAAGGAACGGTACGTAAAATACATACCGGTTTCTCCGGCCCGGGTACGGGTACTTACTATACTGAATTTGCGGAAGAGTTTGAACGATTAATCAGTGATTTGCTGGCAGAATAAAGTCTGGGGCTACTCGTCATCTTTGGGGCTAAAAATGCTGAAAATCATTTTTAAAACCGAGAGCAGCAGCGCAAAAATCATGGCTGAAAGGAAGCCGCTGGTATCAAATCCCTTGATTAGATAATCGACCAGTAAAACCATCCCAACAGTAATTAAAAAAGACATGAAACCCAAGGTGATAAAATTGATGGGAAAGGTGAGAATGCGCAATAGCGTGCCGATGGTGGCATTTACAAATCCCAACAACAATCCCGCTACTATGGCGGTCAAAAAGGTGTCCACTTCCACGCCCGGTATCAGATAGGCTGCGATGGCTACTGCTAAGCCTCCCAATAGTATTTCGATGATGAATTTCATATGGCTAAATTTATGTAAAATCAGAAAAATGAAATGCTTCAATTTGTTTTTTATGTTGGGATGGTTAATTATGTTATCAGCCTGCCGGCCATCTGTCTCTGAAAATGAATATGAGATTCGCATACTATTATCTGAAGACCGCAAACGAGTCGTAGTAAGCAACTTGCCAGCTGAGTTGATGGAAGAATCTAGTGCAGGCATTTCATGGAACACGTTTTTTGCGGTGTACGAAAAAACCGATGATCCCGATTTAGCCGATTTGCAAGCTTCCTTACCCGGAACCTATCTCATCAAGGGGAATCAACTCGAATTCAGTCCTCAAACGCCGTTCAAAAAAGGTTACAGCTATGAGGCACGGGTATTAATACAATCGCTCAACATGGAGACCTTCGGTATGCTGCAGAGAGGGAAATGGCAAGAGAAAAAAGAGGGTGTACGGTTTACATTCAGCTATTGATGCCTTGAAATCAAAATAATTTTTATATATTTGTATCGAATAAAGAGGGGACCGTGTCCCCTCTTTTTATTTATTGTACCCGAGCATGACTTTAGAACAACGTGTTACCGCATTGGTAGAAGAAAAGATTGCCGACCGTCCTGATTTATTTCTGTTGGACATAAAAATGCATTCCAACGGTAAACTGATTATTTTAATGGACGGTGACAAGGGGCTGAGTATACAAGATTGTGCGGCCATTAGCAGGCATGTGGGCTATCATCTCGAAGAAGAAAACCTCCTTTCGCAGGCTTATAACCTGGAGGTTTCCTCACCGGGCGTAGATACCCCGCTCCGCAGCATGCGACAGTACCTGAAAAATACCGGGCGCTCCATCAGTTTGAAATTAAAAGATGGAAGCAAAGCAGAAGGTAAATTACTGAAAGCAGCAGCTGAGCACATCACCATTTTAGAAACAAAAAAAGAAAAGGGCAAAAAAGCCCAAGCAGTTGAACGTGAACTTGCGTTCGTGGATATAATAGAAAGTAAGGTTTTAATTTCATTTAAGTAAAATGAGCAACATCAATTTAATCGATTCCTTCCAGGAATTTAAAGATTTCAAGAACATCGACCGTCCAACGGTGATTTCAGTTTTGGAAGAGGTATTTCGCAGCATGCTGAGAAAACGTTTCGGAACAGATGAAAACTGTGACGTGATTGTAAACCCTGATAACGGGGATTTGGAAA
>JBEDFI010000098.1:0-6414 GCA_041175245.1 Bacteroidota bacterium | reverse complement strand
CTTTTCATGGGCTCCGTAACAATTACAGAATGATATTTAGGAATATATTCCTTTATGGACTGTACATTATCGGTATTCACGATGTTATACCGGTCTTTAAAGCCCACGGTTTTGCAGATAATATTTCTCAGAGGAGCCTGTACTTCCTTAAAATCGCGGATGATTTCCAATACATCGTGGTCAATGTAATGACTGTCTTGAGCATCAATTACCACGGTGGTATTTACAGGCAAATGGTCTAAAGTTAGCTTAATACTCGCCTTATTCAGGAAAGAAACTTCTTCTGAAAGATGTATCAGGATAACATCGCCCTCGTGGTGGTTCTCCTTATGGAAATAATAAGAGTTCTTATAATTACCATACAGCAGCGACAATATACTTACCATTAAACCAATACCTACTCCGGTGAGTAAATCGGTAAAAACGATGGCAACCACGGTAATCACGAAAGGTACCCACTGGTATTTTCCGTAACCAAACATTTCCTTAAACAAGGATGGCTTAGCTAGCTTATATCCGGTAAGTAATAGAATGGCTGCCAAAGCAGATAGGGGGATTTTGTTTAATAAAACCGGTATAAACGCAACGCAAACCAATAATAGCATCCCATGAATAATGGTCGACATTTTAGTTTTAGCCTGCGCATTCACATTGGCAGAACTTCTCACAATTACACTGGTAACCGGCAGACCACCGATCAGGCCGGAAGTGATGTTTCCAATTCCCTGAGCAACCAACTCACGATTAGTGGAAGTCACTCTTTTCTGCGGATCAAGTTTATCAACGGCTTCAATGCAAAGCAGGGTTTCAATCGATGCCACCGCAGCAAGCGTGAGGGCCACTACATACACCTCAGAGTTGGTAATTTGTGTAAAATCGGGAAAGGTAAAGAAGCCTAAGAAATCAGAAAAACTCTGAGCAACCGGCACCATTACCAGATGCTCTCCCTTTACAGCTAACCAGCTACCCGAATTAATGAAAAATTCATTCAATCCTACGGCTGCAATTACCGCAACTAAGCCTCCCGGGATGGATTTCATTTTATCTTTAATGAATGGTTTCTCCCAAAGGATTAAAATAGCCAATGAAACCAAGGCAATTAAAGTAGCTCCAGGGTCGATCCTGTTCAGTGCCTCAAAAATGCCGGAAAAAGTATTGTTCCCGTCCACCTGAATGAATCCCATATCCCCCTCGGCATCTTTGTCATAGCCGAGCGCATGTGGGATTTGTTTCAGGATGATGATTACCCCGATAGCCGTTAACAGGCCTTTGATCACACTCGATGGGAAATAATTGGCAATAGATCCGGCCTTGAGGAAACCAAGTAGTACTTGAAACACTCCTGCAAATACCACAGCCAGTAAAAAAGTTTCAAAAGCCCCTAATTTGGTGATGGCTGCCAACACAATGGCAACTAAACCGGCTGCAGGACCGCTAACACTCAAATTAGAGTTACTCATAATTCCAATCACCACACCGCCCACGATCCCGGCAATCAATCCCGAGAAAAATGGAGCTCCCGAGGCCAGGGCAACACCCAAGCACAAAGGCAGCGCAACTAAGAATACTACTACACCAGCAGGCAGATCGCTCTTCAACTGAGCAAAAATTTTATTGTTCATATTTGAATTTTTTAGTTAAATAAATGGCATCTCACATTCATGAATGTGGAGATAAGTCTGAATCGAGAAATGAGATTAAGCTACTTCCGGAGGCAGTTCGGGGAGACTTAAACAGGGAGATGGTAGGGCCGCAGTATGCTGATCTAAACGGATCAGTGCAATCTCAATTACATTAAAAAAGGAACCTGTTTGACGGTAATAAGTGTTCTTCAAATCTTCTTTTTGATCTGATTTGGAGCTGGAATCTGATGATTCTTCTACCCCCTTTTTGGCTTCAATTTCAATAATTGTAACAGCATTCAGATTGAGGTTTTTCCAAAAATCAGCAGTGATAATCACTGAAAAAGAAAAAACAATCAAAATGGCAGTCAGCTGTATGTGTGCTTTTTTCACAGTGCAAACTTAACATCCGAAGTTTGCGTTTCTCATTGAATTTTGTAAAATAATTGTCAATAATAGCACACATGTCTTAGCCAATGCTTTCGGCTTGCACTGGCCTAAACAACAAAGGTCCATCTTTCGATGAACCTGTACGTTTGTGGAGGATAACGGAGTCGAACCGATGACCTCTTGCATGCCATGCAAGCGCTCTAGCCAGCTGAGCTAATCCCCCCATATTTTTCTGGCTTGTATGTTTCGAAAAGATGACCTTCCCGAATGCTTTCGGGACGCTCTAGCCAGCTGAGCTAATCCCCCATATTTTTCTGGCTTGTATGTTTCGAAAAGATGATCTTCCCGAATGCTTTCGGGACGCTCTAGCCAGCTGAGCTAATCCCCCATATTTTTCTGGCTTGTATGTTTCGAAAAGATGACCTTCCCGAATGCTTTCGGGACGCTCTAGCCAGCAGAGCTAATCCCCCATTGGGATTGCAATTTTCGGGAATTAATTTGATTTGCGCAAATATTTCTGAATCAGGGCTGCTGTACGTTCTGAGGCTCCCGCAGGACCCACTCTTTTGGCTAAGTATTGATAATCGTGGAGCATTTGATTTCTTGACGCTGAGTTATTGAGAATCGCTTTAAGTTCCTCAGCAATCCTGTCTGCATGAGCTTCCTCCTGGATGAGTTCCTTCACCACTTCCCGATCCATGATGAGGTTAACGAGCGAAATGAAACGTATTTTTACCAATAAACGGGCAATGGCCACCGAAATTTTGCTGCCGCGATACAACACTACCTGCGGACAGTTCAACAAGGCTGTTTCAAGCGTAGCGGTACCCGAAGTAACTAGTGCCGCTTCGGCATTTTTTAGCAAATCGTAAGTAGCATTGAATACAATAGAAATCTTTCGGTCGCCCAGATAGACTGAATAATCTTCCGGCTTAAAATTAGGGGCTCCCGCAATGACAAGCTGATAATCCGGAAAGCGATCGCTGGCGGCAATCATCTGGGGCAGCACATGCTCCAGTTCCATTTTACGGCTACCCGGGAGGATTGCCAAAATTGGGCGATTATCTAATTGATGATCTTTATGAAAATTTGGATTGAACGGATAAGAACTGATGGCATCCATCAAGGGATTACCTACATAATCCACATCCATCCCCCAGCTTTTGTAAAAAGCAACTTCAAAAGGCAAAATACAGTACAAATGATCAACGATGCACTTGATCTTTAACACCCGCTTCTGGTTCCATGCCCACACCTTGGGCGAAATATAATAATGCACCGGAATGCCTTCTGACTTGGCAAATTCAGCGATTTTCAAATTAAATCCCGGAAAATCGATCAAGATCAAGGCGTCGGGCTTGCAGGCTTTGATCGATTGTTTGGCCAGCTTCAGGTTTTTGGCAATGGTTCGCAAATTGGCCAGCACCTCGATAAAACCCATAAAGGCCATTTCTGAATAATGCTTGTCACAAACTCCGCCTTGTGCCTGCATCAAATCGCCGCCAAAAAAGCGGAAATCGGCCTCTTTGTCGAGCGTTTTTAAGGCTTTCATTAAATTGGCACCATGCAGATCGCCAGATGCCTCTCCGGCTATCAGGTAATATTTCATGGGCGGTATTTAATTGAAAAAAAGCTATCGATCATGTGGGTAACATTATCCTTCCTGAGCATCAAAACTCCAAGTATTAAGTAAAGGAATGGCATGGTGAGCAGTCAGGTCGAACTGTACCGGAACCACCGAGGCATAGCCATTTTCCAACGCCCATACATCGGTATCCTGACCATGATCGTTATTTTGAAAAACTCCAGTCAGCCAATAATAACTGCGTTTATAAGGATCTTGTCTTTCGTCAAACTCCTCAGCCCATTTGGCATTGGCCTGGCGGCAGATCTTAATGCCTTTGATTTGATCTGTTTTCGGGAAATTGACATTCAACAAGGTGCCTACCGGAAGTCCGTTCACAATCACCTGCCGGGTAATGCTTTGCACAAATTTGGTCAGCGGACTAAAATCGGCGTCATAACCGAAATCATCTAAAGAAAAACCAATGGAAGGAATACTTTCTATGGCACCTTCCATGGCAGCCGACATGGTACCCGAGTAAATGACATTAATGGAGTTATTGAGCCCGTGGTTAATCCCCGACACACATAAATCGGGTTTTTTACCCTTTAAAACCTTATGAACGGCCAATTTCACACAATCTACCGGTGTACCCGATGTTTTGTACATCTCCACCCCTTCATATAAATGCACTTTGGTCAACCGCAGAGGTTTTCCAATCGTAATGGCATGCCCCATTCCCGATTGAGGGCTATCCGGAGCTACCACCACCACTTGTCCTAAAGGTTTCATCATATCGATGAGGGCCTTGATACCGGGAGCATCAATGCCATCATCGTTTACAACCAGGATGACGGGTTTTTCTTGTTTCATCCTGCTAAAATAAGAAATAATGCCTTTATCCTTTTATCTCAATGCCCCGGCTTTGATCTCGTCTACCACCGATGGATCGAGTAAGGTGGTGGTATCTCCCAGATTCTCGGTCTCTCCTTCGGCCACTTTTCTCAAAATACGTCGCATAATTTTTCCCGAACGGGTTTTAGGTAACCCCGATACAAACTGGATTTTATCGGGTTTGGCAATCGCCCCAATAATACGGGTAACGGTTTGCAGAATATCGCGTCGGGTAAGGTCATGATCGTGGAGCGAAGCGCCCAAGATCACGTAGGCATAAATACCCTGTCCTTTGATATGATGCGGGTACCCCACCACGGCACTTTCGATCACATCGGCGTGCATATTGATGGCATTTTCCACCTCGGCCGTGCCAATACGATGACCAGAGACGTTGATCACATCATCCACACGACCTGTAATTCTATAGTAACCGTCCTCATCGCGTAAGCAACCATCTCCGGTAAAATATTTGTGCTCATAAGTAGAGAAATAGGTGCTGCGGCAGCGCTCATGGTCGCCATAAGTGGTGCGGATGATCCCCGGCCAAGGAAACTTGATACAGAGGTTACCACTTACGCCATTGCCTTCAACCTCGTTTCCGTTTTCATCCACCAAACAAGGCTGAATACCCGGCAGCGGCAAGGTGGCATAACCCGGTTTGGTGGGGGTGATACCTGCCAACGGCGAAATCATGATACCCCCGGTTTCGGTTTGCCACCAGGTATCTACAATGGGGCATTTACCTTGACCAATTTTTTCGTGGTACCAATTCCAGGCTTCCTCATTGATGGGCTCCCCTACGGAACCCAGCTTTCTCAGCGAACTGAGGTCTTTGCCGAGTAAGGGTTCCTCGCCAAAAGCCATCAGTGAACGAATAGCGGTAGGTGCGGTATACAAAATGTTCACTTTATGTTTTTCTACGATATCCCAAAAACGTCCGGCATCTGGCCAAGTAGGGATACCTTCAAACATCAGCGTAGTGGCTCCCTGCAATAAAGCGCCGTACAACAGATAGGAGTGGCCGGTGATCCAGCCAATATCGGCCGTACAGAAAAACACTTCTCCGGGCTCATACTGAAATACATTGGCGAAGGTATAGCCGGTGTATACCATGTAACCTCCGCAGGTATGGACCACCCCTTTGGGTTTTCCGGTTGATCCGGAAGTGTAGAGAATAAACAATTCATCTTCGGCATCCATGGGCTCGGCCGGACAGGGCGGATTAGCCATGGCTTCTACCTTCTTGATCTCGTCCTCCCACCAAACATCTCGGTCTTTAATCATCGAAACCGGTGTTCGGGTACGGGTCAGTATCAAGACCCGGCGTACAGAAGGGCATTGAACCAGGGCGTCGTCGATTACCGATTTTAAAGGGATTTTCTTATTACCACGAAAAGCGCCATCGGCAGTAATCACTACTTCACATTGAGCATCCTGAATACGGTCGGCAATAGATTGAGCAGAAAATCCGCCAAATACTACAGAGTGGATGGCGCCGATACGGGCGCAGGCCAATACCGCAATCGCCAATTCTGGAACCATCGGCATGTAAATGCAAATACGATCGCCTTTTTTTACCCCATTATTTTTGAGGATGGCTCCTAGCCGACTCACTTGGGCATGTAATTCTTTGTATGATAACTTGCGGGGCTTTTCATCGGGATCATTGGGTTCCCAGATGATTGCCGGGTAATCGCCCAATTTTTCCAGATGACGGTCGATACAGTTTTCGGTAATGTTCAGTTTGGCATCCGAAAACCATTTGGTATCCGCTTTGGCAAAATTTCCATCCAGTACCTGATCCCATTTCTGTTGCCATTGAAAATTTTCGGCAATTTCAGCCCAAAATAATTCGGGCTGATCGATGCTTTTTTGGTAGGCTTGTTGGTATTCTGCGAAGGTATGGATGCGAAAACTCATCTCTCAAAATTTAATCTAGTT
>JBEDFI010000097.1:0-6472 GCA_041175245.1 Bacteroidota bacterium | reverse complement strand
TGTTATCAATGCAGACAAGGTAAAACTGACCGGAAACAAATTCAACGCAAAAGAATATGTTTCTTACACCGGCTACCCTGGCGGTCAGCGTTTCATTTCTCCTAAGGAGTTAATGGCAAAACATCCGGAAAGAGTGGTTGAAAAAGCCGTTCGCGGAATGTTACCTAAAAATCGTTTGGGCCGTGCTATTTACAAAAACCTGTATGTATATGCAGGATCTGAGCATCCGCACGCCGCTCAAAACCCTACCACCATTACACTTTAATTAAAGGAGAAAAGAAATGTCAACAACAAACACTTCAGGAAGAAGAAAAACTGCTGTTGCCCGCATTTATTTAACCGAGGGCAGCGGTAACATTACCGTAAATGGTAAAGATTACAAAGAGTACTTCCCTACCTTACCCCTACAGTACATTGTTACGCAGAGCACCGAAGTTTCTGGTTCAACCGGAAAATTTGATGTAACCGTAAATGTTGCCGGTGGTGGTGTAAAGGGACAGGCAGAAGCCGTTCGTTTAGCAATTGCAAAAGCAATTGTTGAATTAGATCCGGAAACCAAACCTTCATTGAGAGCTAAAGGCATTATGACCCGCGACGACCGGATGGTTGAGCGTAAAAAACCAGGTCGTAAGAAAGCACGTAAGCGCTTCCAATTCAGTAAACGTTAATTTCAGGAGGATCAAACAATGGCAAGAACAACATATCAAGACTTATTGGATGCAGGTGTACACTTTGGTCACCTTACCCGTAAATGGGATCCGAAAATGGCACCGTACATTTTCATGGAGCGTAATGGCATCCACATCATCGATTTAAATAAAACCCTAACTAAAGTAGAAGAAGCTGCTGCTGCGATTAAACAAATCGTTAAATCGGGCCGTAAAGTATTATTCGTTTCTACCAAAAAACAGGCGAAGGGGATTGTAGCTGATCAAGCTAAATCTGTAAACATGCCTTTCGTAACTGAGCGTTGGTTAGGTGGGATGTTAACCAATTTCGCTACCGTGCGTAAGTCGATCAAGAAGATGTCTAACATCGACAAAATGACAACCGACGGCACCTACGATGTATTATCGAAGAAAGAAAAATTGATGATTCAGCGTGAGCGTATCAAATTAGAGACCTTACTAGGAGGTATCGCTGATTTGAACCGTTTACCGGCTGCATTATTCTTAGTGGATGTAAAGAAAGAGCACATTGCTGTTTCTGAAGCGTTGAAGTTAAACATCCCTACCTTCGCAATGGTAGATACCAACTCTGACCCTTCAAACATCGATTTTCCAATTCCTGCGAATGACGATGCGACTAAATCGATTACTTTAATTACCGACATTATTGTTGCGGCTATTAAAGAAGGTTTGGAAGAGCGTAAGCGTGAGAAAGAGGATGAAGCAGAGAAAGAAGGTGCAGCGGCAAAAGCTAAAGTAGACGGCGTTACTGAGGAAACAGCGGTAGAAGCTGCTCCTGCAAAACGTGCCCGTAAAACTACTGCAAAAGCAGAAGCTGAAAATACTGAGGAGTAATTGTATTACGGGTTACGAGTTCTTTTATTATTGGGTTCCAACTCGTAATAATTAACCCGCAACCCGTAATTTTTTAAAAAAGTTTTAAAAGATAAAAAATGTCAACTGTACAAATTTCTGCAGCAGATGTAAATAAATTACGCCAGCAAACCGGTGCCGGTATGATGGATTGTAAAAAAGCATTGACCGAAGCCAATGGTGATTTCGAAGCTGCAATTGATTATTTACGTAAAAAAGGAGCTAAAGTTGCTGCCAGCCGTTCAGACCGTGAGTCGAACGAAGGGGTGGTGATTGCCAAAACTACTGCCGACGGCAAACGTGGGATTGTAGTGGAAGTGAACTGCGAAACCGACTTTGTGGCTAAAAACGATGCTTTCATTGCGTTCGCAAATAGTATTGCCGATCTAGCGATTGCTAACAACCCGGCTTCTATTGACGAATTAACCGCACTGGATTTAAACGGCACAAAATTATCAGATCAAATTTTAGATCAAACAGGTAAAATCGGTGAGAAAATCGGGGTTTCTAAATACGAAGTCGTAAGTGGTGAGAAAATCGTTGCTTACATTCACGGAAATTACCGTTTAGGGGTATTGGTAGCCTTGAGCGCCAATGCTGCCGATGCTGAAGAAGCCGGTAAAGACGTGGCCATGCAAATTGCTGCCATGAATCCGGTAGCTATTGATAAAGGGGATGTAGATGCACGCACAATTGAGCGTGAGTTGGAAATTGCCAAAGAGCAGATCCGTGCCGAAGGTAAACCTGAAGACATGGTAGAGAAAATTGCTCAGGGCAAGCTGAACAAGTTCTATAAAGAATCTACCCTGTTGAACCAGGAGTTTGTGAAGGATTCCTCCAAAACCATCGCACAATTCCTCGACGGTGTAGCCAAAGGTTTAACCGTAACCGCATTCAAGCGAGTTCAATTAGGAGCATAATTTTTAAATCCCCCCCGATTTGTCGGGGGGGATTTTTTTTGACATTAAATTTTTTATTTTTGGTAAACCTCCCCAGCTAATGAAATATAAACGCATCCTACTGAAACTGAGCGGCGAAGCCCTGATGGGTGATAAGCAATATGGTATTGATATTGACCGCGTTGCTCAATATGCTAAAGATATTCAGGCCGTACATGCCCAAGGCATGGAAATTGCACTCGTTATTGGCGGAGGAAATATTTACCGGGGATTAAGCGCAGAAAAAGCTGGCATGGACCGCGTTCAGGCCGATTATATGGGTATGCTGGCCACAGTGATCAACAGCATGGCTTTGCAGGATGCGCTGGAAAAAGTGGGTTGTAAAACCCGACTGCTCACCGCCATTAAAATGGAGCAGATCTGTGAGCCGTTTATTCGCCGCAGAGCGGTACGGCATCTGGAAAAAGGAAGAATTGTAATTTTTGGTGCCGGAACCGGTAACCCTTATTTCACCACTGATACCGCTGCTTCTTTGCGTGCCATCGAAATTAATGCCGATGTGGTATTGAAGGGCACACGGGTAGATGGTATTTATACCGCCGATCCGGAGAAAGATGCATCAGCTACCCGTTTCGAAGAAATTTCTTTTGATGAGGTGTATAAAAAAGGCCTCAACGTAATGGATATGACTGCCTTTACCCTTTGCCAGGAAAATAAATTGCCAATTATTGTATTCGATATGAACAAGGCGGGCAACTTGATGAAACTGACCAAGGGAGAACCGGTGGGGACCTTGGTGAAATGAAAAAAAGCCCTTCAATAAAAGAAGGGCCTTTGTTTTAGTTCCAATCGCCAGTCAATTAATAATTTCGATATCCATCGCGGTAGATCGAGCTGTTTTTATAAGCCTCAAAGCTCCATTTTTCCAATAACAAACTTGTTCCTCTGCATCTTTATAAGTAGATCCGGCTACATAAACATCCTTGTTAAAAATAGCGATACCATGTGCTACCGCCTGGTCGCTTAATTTAATCTGTTGTCCATTTTTATAATAATACGCCGCTACTTTCCCCGGTTCACCTTGCAAGTTAGCCGTTAGGTAAAGCTGCCCTGCTTCATCGAAGGCTAAACCGGATTCAAACTCTGTATTTGGATTCAAATCAATGCCCAAAGAGATGAAATTCGTACCTTTCCAATAACCAATTTTATAAGGAAGCTGGCCATCGTTATCCGTATCATAAGCGCCTGAAATATAAACCTCATTATTATAAACCGCCGGTTGACGGTTAGTGCCTTTTTTAGGCCCCAGATCTATGCGGGTTTTGCTGGCAGGTGTCCACTTCCAATAACATGGGGCCATTTTATGAACACCTGTAATTAACAGGGATTCTTCTACAAATATTAATTCAGCTGCATAACTCATCTCGTTCTCCAAGGGTACTTGCGTTAATTGGCCATTAGGATCCAGCATCCACAATTGCGCTCTATAGGAATCCAGCTGATTGGTACGAGTATAACCAGAAATATAGGCGACACCGGCTTTAACCTGTAATCCAAGCGCCATTCCTTCCAGTGCAGACAATTCCTTTTTTTGCCCCTCCACCCAAATACAAGGCTTATAATCAATCCTGCCCGCTACATAGACTTTACCATCTTCTACTTCGATAGCTCTTGCTTCACTATCTACTGCACTTTCATCCAAGGGATACATTTTCCCGTTTTCCCAATAGGCTGCATGGTTGTAGGACCCATTATTAATTTCCGTCACAAATCTGCCGGCTAAATAAACTGTCGGTCCTTGAGGATCTTTTTTACAAGAAATATTCACCAAAGGCACTAGCATGAGTACCATTAGCAGTTTTTTAATAGTCGTTTTCATAGGTTTTTAATTGAAATTTAAATTCAAATTATTTAACTCTTATGAAAAACAGCAATAAGTACATATTGTTTGTTTTGCGAGCGGAATACGTGCTCCGATTCCCCAACTGTTAAAAAAGATAGCAACAAAGCACCCGAATTTGCCTGCCTTTGCTATTTTTGTAAGAGGAATCTGAATACTATGAGCGAACTAATAAAAAAAGTACTGGACGATACCAGAAGCCATATGGATAAGGCCATTGATCATTGTGAAAATGAGATCGCTAAAATTCGTGCAGGTAAGGCCATGCCTTCCATGCTCGATGGCATTATGGTAGATTATTACGGTACCCCTACGCCTTTAAGCCAGGTAGGTAATGTAAATACCCCCGATGCCCGTACCCTGGTGGTACAGCCTTGGGAAAAAACTTTGTTGCAGCCGATTGAAAAAGCGATCATGGATGCCAACATTGGTTTAAATCCACAGAATGACGGAACCATCATCCGCTTGAACGTACCTCCTTTAACCGAAGAGCGTCGCCGCGATTTGGTAAAAAAAGTAAAAGAAGAAGCTGAAAAAGGACGAATTGCCATCCGTAATATCCGCAAGGATGCTAACGAAAAGATCAAAAAATTAAAACCGGAAGGAGTTTCTGATGATGAGATCAAAACCGGAGAAGCCGAAGTTCAAAAACTAACCGATGCCTACATTATAAAAGTAGATAAGGAAGCCGAGAACAAAGAAAAAGATATCATGACCGTTTAATCATCATGTAAAGGTCAACAACAAAGGGAACGCAGGTTAAACCTCGTTCCCTTTCTTATTTTTGTAACACATGAAGGTATTACTCCACTATTTAAAAAACTATAAGGGATTACTGGCTCTGGCACTTTTTTTGGCTGCCGTAAATATGGTGTTCTCCCTGCTCGACCCACACATTACCGGAAAAATCGTGGATAATTTTCTCGAGAAAAGAACCGAGTTAGACCGTGAGAGTTATATCAGGGGCATTCTTTCCCTCATTGGTTTGGCGATAGGGGCCGCGATGGTATCGCGAATAGCGAAAAATTTGCAAGATTATTTCACTAACATCATCGTTCAAAGATTGGGTGCCCAACTTTATGCCGATGGGTTAAAGCATTCACTAGAAATGCCTTACCAAACCTTCGAAGATCAGCGTAGCGGCGAAACTTTAGGCATCTTACAAAAAGTACGTACCGACTCCGAGCGGTTCATTACCACTTTTATCAGTATCCTCTTTACCAGTTTGGTGGGGATGATTTTTGTGATCGTGTATTCGCTCAATGTGAGCTATAAAGTAACACTGGTGTATTTTACAGCCATCCCCATTATTGCACTTACCAGCTGGCTGCTCAGCCGTAAAATTAAGAGTGTACAAAAAAGTATTGTGAAGGAAACCACCGGTTTGGCGGGCTCTACTACCGAGTCGCTCCGAAACATCGAGTTGGTGAAAAGTCTGGGGCTGGCTAAACAAGAAATCAATCGCCTCAATAACACCACGTATAAGATCCTGGGATTAGAGCTCAAAAAAATCAAATACGTACGCAGCATGGCATTCTTGCAGGGTACCACGGTCAACTTTGTGCGAAGTGCCATGGTGGTGGTCTTGATGATCTTAATTTTTGATCAGGAGATATCTCCCGGAAAATACTTTACGTTTTTGTTTTACTCTTTTTTCCTGTTCAATCCGCTGCAAGAATTAGGGAATGTGATTATTGCCTGGCGGGAAGCCGAAGTATCACTCAATAATTTTAATCAAATTCTGAGCACCCCCAAGGAAAGCAAACCGAGCAAACCACAGGTATTAGGGCAGGTAAAAACATTAGAATTTAAAGAGGTTTCGTTTAAACATGTATCGGCTAAGCGGAATGCATTGAATGGTATTTCGTTTAAAACCCGCCAGGGAGAAACTCTGGCCTTCGTGGGACCTTCCGGATCAGGTAAAACTACACTGGTTAAATTATTGGTCGGACTATACCAACCTTTAGAGGGACAGATTTTATACAATGGCTTGTCGAATGAACATATTGATTTAGATGAATTACGTGAAAAAATTGGCTTTGTTACCCAAGATACCCAACTATTTTCGGGAACTATTCGCGAAAATTTATTGTTTGTGCGTCCGGGAGCCAGTGATGAAGAATGTTTAGAGG
>JBEDFI010000096.1:0-6601 GCA_041175245.1 Bacteroidota bacterium | reverse complement strand
GTTTTAACACATTTTTTTATAAAAAATTTGTAAGTCATTTTAAAAATTAATTACATTTGTTATGCCCCTCTAAAGGGCATGTTTTTCATAGGTAGATGTAGGGTCGAATACAAGTTATTCGGCCCTTTTTTCTTGATACTCTGCTTACAATTAATTTTTGCAACTTCCTTAACTTTGAGCCCATATGAAAAAACGCAAGATTGTCGTTTCTGTGAGTGGTGCAAGTGGTGCCATTTATGCTAAAGTGTTGTTTGATAGTCTGCAGAAATTAGCAGGACAAATTGAGCGGGTGGGTGTTATTTTCTCAGACAATGCTAAATTGATCTGGGAGCAGGAACTGGGAAATCAACATTATCGTGACTACGCCTTCGATTTTTATCAAAGTCATGATTTTATGGCCCCTTTTGCATCAGGTTCGGCACAATACGATACCTTAATTATTTGTCCCTGTTCAATGGGCACTATGGGCCGTATTGCAAGTGGCGTATCCAACGACCTTACTACCCGGGCTGCCGATGTCATCTTGAAAGAACGCAGAAAGCTGATCTTGGTGGTAAGAGATACACCATACAGTCTGATTCATATCAACAATATGAAAACCATTACCGAGGCAGGAGGAATTATTTGCCCCGCTACGCCTTCCTTCTATAGTTTGCCTCAAACCATGGAAGAGCTTGCGGCCACGGTGGTAAACCGGGTAATTGATTTGGCTGGCCTGGATCATCAATCGTACCGCTGGGGCGAACAATAAGACTTTATTTCCTTATTTTTGACCTATAATGAACAAGAAGGTCGCTTTTTATACCCTTGGTTGTAAACTGAATTATTCAGAAACCTCTACCATTGGCCGGCAGTTTGAACAGGCGGGTTTTGAGGCCGTTCATTTCACCGATCAGGCCGATGTGTATGTGATTAACACTTGCTCGGTAACCGACCATGCCGATAAAAAATGTCGCAAAGTGGTGAAAGAAGCCTTGAAGCATTCACCCAATGCCTATATCGCGATTGTTGGCTGTTATGCACAATTAAAACCCCGAGAAATTGCGGAGATTCCCGGTGTAGACGTGGTGTTGGGGGCAGCAGAAAAATTCCTGCTGATTGAACACATTTCCGATCTGACCAAAAAAACCAAAGCAGAGATTTTTAACCGCCCGATTGAGGAAACGCAGAGTTTTGTGGGTTCTTATTCTTTCGGAGATCGCACCCGTACTTTTCTGAAAGTGCAAGATGGATGTGATTATTCTTGCACCTTTTGTACCATTCCATTGGCTAGAGGGGCAAGCAGAAGCAACAGCATCCCTGAAGTAATAAAACAAGCTAAAGAAATTGCAGCCAGCGGCGTTAAGGAGATTGTATTAACGGGCGTGAACTTAGGGGACTTTGGAATTAGAGAGGGGCAAAGAGAAGATCGATTTTTAGATCTTATTCAGGCACTTGATGAAGTAGAAGGAATAGACCGTATTCGTATTTCTTCTATCGAGCCCAATTTATTGAGTAATGACATTATTGAATTTGTCGCTCAATCAAAGCGCTTCGTTCCTCATTTTCATATTCCGCTGCAATCGGGCTCCAATAAAATTTTAGGTTTGATGCGCCGTCGCTATCGCCGGGAACTGTATACCGAACGGGTGGCTCAGATCAAGTCACTCATGCCCGATTGTTGTATCGGGGTCGATGTAATTGTTGGCTTCCCGGGCGAAACCAGAGAAGATTTTATCGATACCTATAATTTTCTCAACGAATTGGATATTTCTTATCTGCATGTATTTACCTACTCAGAAAGAGAGAATACACCGGCTGCCGATATGCCGGGAGCGGTACCCGGTGCTCAGAGAGCCGATCGTAGCAAAATGCTTCATATTTTATCAGATAAGAAACGACGATTTTTTTATGAATCGCAGCTGGGTCAAACGGCAGAAGTATTGTTTGAGGCCGATCATAAAGGTGGATTCATGCACGGTTTTACCCGGAACTACGTTAAAGTGAAAGCTCCTTACGACCCTGTTTTAGTAAACGAATTAAAAACGGTGGATTTAGTGAACATTGCAGCTGACGGTGATGTCGAAATCATCGAAAAACAAGAAGTGCTGGTGCATTAGTACATCCCTTACAAATCAAATACCTATATTTAAGTATGTTTCCTACGCTTACTCATCTCATCGAATACCTAACAGGTGTCCACATTCCTTTACCTATTCAAACTTTTGGCTTTTTTGTTGCCTTGGCTTTCGCAGCCGGTTACTGGGCATTTAGTGAAGAAATTAAAAGAAAAGAAGCGCTTGGTCTGGTCAAAGCAACAGTTAAAAATATCAAGGTAGGAGAGCCTGCGAGTATTTCAGAAATGCTTTTGAATGCTGCTTTCGGATTTTTAATTGGCTATAAATTGTTGGATGCCGTATTAAATTACACCGCTTTTACCGCCAATCCACAAGCGTTTCTCTTGTCTTCAAAAGGTAGTTTACTGGGGGGATTGTTAATGGCCGGCGTGTTTGCGTATTGGGTATATGCCGAAGCGCAGAAACAGGTGTTGCCTAAACCAAAGCTGGTTGCTCAAACTGTTCGACCTCATGAATTGATGGGAACCATTTTAGTATGGGCTGCAGTGACCGGATTTTTAGGTGCCAAAATCTTTCATAATCTGGAATATTTTAGTGATTTCATGAAAGATCCAATCGAGGGATTACTTTCATTTAGTGGCTTAACTTTTTATGGTGGTCTGATTTGTGGTGGTGCCGGAGTGTTGTATATCGCTAACAAAAATGGAATTAAACCCCTGCATATGCTTGATGTGGGCGGCCCCGGGATGATGCTGGCTTACGCAGTAGGCCGTATAGGGTGTCACATGTCTGGCGACGGTGATTGGGGAATTAATAATTTAGCTCCTAAGCCAAGCTGGTTAAGCTGGGCCCCAGATTGGGTCTGGTCTACTAAATACCCACATAATGTATTAAATGAAGGAGTCCCTATTAAAGATTGTGTCGGAAATTTTTGTATGGAATTGCCATTCCCAGTATTTCCTACTGCCTTTTACGAAGTTTTGATGGCAGCAGCCATTTTCATCTTTCTGTGGTCTATCCGTAAAAGTTTCCAAATACCCGGATTGATGTTTTCTCTCTATCTCATTTTGAACGGGATGGAGCGTTTTGCCATTGAGCAAATCCGGGTGAATTCGGAATATCACGTTGCGGGCCTTAGTTTTACACAAGCAGAATTAATTGCCGTGATTCTGATCTTACTCGGAGCTTTTGGAGCGATCTGGTCAATTGGCCGTTCAAAACAAACAAGAGCTGCATAGTATGGATCTGGCAGAATTATGTGCAAAAACGGTTCAAATCGCTAAATCAGTCGGTGGCTTTATCCGTGAAGAAAGTCAGAAATTTAGTCCCGATCAAATTGAATACAAAGGATTTAATGATCTGGTATCGTACGTAGATAAAACGGCTGAGCAACAATTAGTGGCTTCATTATCTGTCCTCTTGCCCGAAGCAGGCTTCGTTACCGAAGAAAAAACAAAGGAGACGGTTGGGGAGGTGTATCATTGGATCATCGATCCATTGGATGGCACCACTAATTTTATTCACGGTATTCCAACTTACTCGGTGAGTATTGCCTTGCAAAAACATCAGGAACTGGTGCTGGGGGTGGTGTATGAAGTCAACCGGGATGAGTGTTTTTATGCCTGGACCGGCGGAGCGGCCTGGCTGAATGGCTCCAAAATCTCAGTTTCCAAAGCGCCTCAACTTTCTCACACGCTGCTGGCTACCGGATTTCCATACTATGATTTCGAGAAAAAAGAACCGTATTTAAAGGTTTTTGAAGAAATGATGCAGCATTGTCATGGTTTACGCCGTATAGGCTCTGCCGCCGTGGATCTGGCTTATGTGGCCTGCGGCCGATTTGATGGCTATTTTGAATACAACCTGCATGCCTGGGATGTGGCAGCTGGTGCAGTCTTGGTCAAAGAAGCTGGCGGCGAACTCTTTGATTTCTCCGGAAATTCAGATTTTCTCCAAAAAAGAGAATTATTGGCAACCAATGGCTTGATTTCTACAGAAATGCTTAATATAATTGCGAAACACTTCAATTCAACCCGTTCATGAAACTACGTTCTAAAATTGCCCTGACCATTGGAGCGATACTTTTAGGAATTCAATTGATTCAACCTGAAAAAAACCAATCGGCTAGCTTCGAAAAAGATTCGATTTTTGAACATCATCCGGCATCTGATGAGGTTAAGGCGATTGTAAAAAAGGCTTGTTTCGACTGTCATTCCAACAATACCAATTATCCTTGGTATGCAAAGGTTCAGCCTTTAGCCTGGTGGATTGATCATCACATTGAAGAAGGAAAAGGGGAGTTTAATTTCTCAGAATTTGCTAGCTATAAACCTAAAAAAGCTCGTCATAAACTCGAAGAAGTGGCTGAACAAGTGGATATTCATGAAATGCCGCTTAATTCTTATACCTGGATTCATGCCGAAGCACGCTTAACCGATGCCGAACGTAAACTTTTGGCAGACTGGGCAATGGCCACGAGAGAGCAAATCAAACTGGAAGAGTAAATCTCAGTTATAAAGCTTCAGAAACCACTTCGGTTACTTCAGGAACCATTCTTTTTAACAAGTTTTCAATGCCCGCTTTCAGGGTAATGGTAGAAGAAGGGCAACCGCTGCATGCACCCCGTAATTCCACAGTAACTACTCCTTCATTAAACGAACGGTAGGCAATAGCTCCGCCATCTTGCTCCACTGCCGGGCGGACATAATCGTATAATACTTGCTGAATTTTCTTTTCTACCTCAGTACCTTCGAAATTTACCTCCTCCTGCTGCTGATCTTGAATTTTCAATTCGCTCTCAACGGCACCTTTCACGAATTCTTTTAGAATGGATTCGATGTCTTCCCAATTGCTGTCTTCACTTTTGGTGATGGTAACGAAATTGCTGGCAAAAAAAACCCCCTTCACAAAGTTGAATTTGTATAATTCTTTGGCAAAAGCAGAGGTTTCTGCACTTTCTTTAGTAGGGAAATCGATGCTTCCGTTCACCAATAATTTGTTCACGAGGAACTTCATGGTTGCCGGATTAGGGGTGCTTTCGGTAAAAACGTTGATGGTAGTGGTACTCATATGCTAAATTGAAATACAAAATTAGCCATTTTATCGCTCATAAAATTGGTGATGCTATTTATGACAGGAAACTGACTCCAGAAATTACAGTCCGGTATAGTTTGAAGGGCTAATTTGTTTGATTTCTTCTTTAACCGAATCAGGGATATTCAAATTAGTTACAAAATGAGCAATGGTTGCTGCATTCACCGTTTCATTCGTTCTGGTAAGTTCTTTCAGTGCTTCATATGGATTGGGATAGCCCTCTCGCCGTAAAATGGTTTGGATGGCTTCCGCAACTACCGCCCAGTTCTGATCTAAATCGGTTTGTAAAGCCTCCTGGTTAAGCAATAATTTATTCAAACCTTTCAAGGTAGATTTGATACCGATCAGGGTATGTGCCATCGGCACTCCGATGGTTCGCAAAACCGTCGAATCGGTTAAATCGCGTTGTAATCGTGAAATGGGTAATTTGGCGGCTAGATGTTCAAAAAGGGCATTGGCCACTCCTAAATTTCCTTCAGAATTTTCAAAATCAATCGGATTAACTTTATGCGGCATGGCCGATGATCCAACCTCCCCGGCTTTGATTTGCTGCTTGAAGTAATTGATGGAAATATAAGACCAAAAATCACGATTTAAATCAATTAAGATCGTGTTGATCCGTTTAAGTGCATCGCATTGGGCGGCAAAATAATCGTAATGTTCAATTTGGGTAGTGTATTGAGATCGGTCTAAATGCAAGGATTCCTTTAAAAATCTGTTCGCAAACGCTACCCAGTTGATTTGGGGATAGGCAACCTGGTGTGCATTGAAGTTTCCGGTTGCACCCCCAAATTTTCCGGCATGTGGAATGCTTTTGAGTAATTCGAGTTGTTTCTCCAATCGTTCAATAAAAACCAATATCTCTTTACCCAATCGGGTAGGTGAAGCTGCTTGTCCGTGTGTTCGGGCCAACATCGGAATATTCGCCCAATCGATTGCCTGAGCATGCAACTTCTCTATTAAAGCAGCGAGGGCGGGGATGTATACGTTCTCTAAAGCCAGTTTAAACGAGTAGGGAATAGCGGTATTGTTGATATCCTGAGAAGTTAATCCGAAATGGATAAATTCTTTAAATGATCCAAAACCGAGTGTCTCAAATCTAGATTTAATAAAATACTCTACCGCCTTCACGTCGTGGTTGGTCGTTTTCTCTAATTCTTTAACGGCCAGGGCATCCTGTTCTCCAAACTGCTCATAAATCTTTCTCAGTTCTTTGAACCCAGTGGATGGGAAATTTACAAGCTTAGGAAGAGGTAGTTCTGCCAGCGAAATGAAGTACTCAATCTCAACTACTACCCGGTACTTGATTAGGGCTGCCTCCGAAAAATAATCAGCAAGCGCTGCAGTTTGTGTATGGTAACGTCCGTCGACGGGGGAGATCGCAGATAGAGAACTTAAACTCATGAAAATCAGGTTTCTACAAATTTACGATTTTTTGCCCATTTTTCATC
>JBEDFI010000095.1:0-6769 GCA_041175245.1 Bacteroidota bacterium | reverse complement strand
AACATATCTTGATGATTAAAAATTATTTTTTTGAAAATTTCCAGGTAGAGATGATCCGTTCAGAAGATTCATTCTTCGAGCGCAAATAAAGCAATTCGTTTAAGCGGCCTTCTGCCCAGGTATCGATCATGTCGTCGTAAAAGAAACTACCTGGGTTACCAGATTGTCCGCCAGGAAACACTCCATAGGCTTTGGGCTCTTTCCCTAAAGCCACAATCATTCTCCAAGAAGGTCCGTTGCTTTCGCTTAATGCGTTTACCGAAGTTTTAGATCCTCCATTGAACAAAGTTTTGGAACCGAAGCCGGCAATTTTCGCTAAATGGGGTACATTGCTGTGTTTCACATTTCCCCATTGCCATTGATCACTTATTGGACCGTATTTCTTGTGTAAACTATCGACGGATTGTTTAAATGAACTTAAGAGCACATCGTTGATTGTTTCTTTTTGCGGCGTATTCACATTGTCGAACCATTTAGACGCTGGCTCTGCGAGAATGAGTTGAACCGTCCGGTCGCGGGATGGATAGCGCATCGGAATCTTATCATCACCAAATTCATCATGCCAAATCCCTTTTGACAGTAATTTTTGCCAGATCTCGAAAATACTCGCCCCTATTTCCTGGGCATCATAATAGTTATTCCACTTGCTCACGATCTCGAACGCTTTGCGCTCATCTGCTTTTAATTGCTGTATGCTAATTCCTTTTACAAAGGTAGAAAGCACGTTTTCGGCAAAAATGCTGTAATTATCGTTTTGTAAATAACGCATGCTATCTACCGTGATCTGGCTCATCTTGCTCAAACGCTCGTTGATTCGTTTGCCACGCTCATAACCCGAAAATTCCCAATGCAGATAATACGGATAGGTGGGATCGGCAGAGAACTGGTTGGCCGAGCTGACGAAGCCTCTCGGTGGATTTTTTACAGTCGGGTTTTGATCAGCGGGAATTCTGCCCTGCCATTCGTTTGCCGGATTTGCTCCGTCTAACAAAAATTTACCCTGTCCCTTCCACTTTAAAGGGAAATAGCCATTAGGAGTAATGGCAATGTCGTTATCGACGGTCGCAAAAATGAAATTTTGTGCAGGAGCACTAAAATGACTAAGTGCTTTACGGTAATCGTCGTAGTTTTTAGCCTTATTTAATAAATAGAAGGTGCGAACATCGTTAGATCCCTCGTGAGCTATCCAGCGGAGTGCATAGCCTTCGGGTACATTTTTTGCTTTCCCGAATTTCTCCGGCTTCTGATTGTCCAGATACACAACCGGTCCGTGATGCGTATAGTAAACCGTATCTACGTAGGCTTCAGCTCCCCGAACTTGGATGGTTTCGATTCTTTTCTTCGTGGCCTGCCATCGGTTGTTATACCGGTAAGCCTGATAGTTGTTGTCTTTAAACTGAATCTGGTACCAGTCGAGTACATCAGAACCTACGTTGGTTACTCCCCATGCCACTTTCCGGTTAAACCCAATAATTATGCCCGGAGCGCCCGGAATGGAAACACCGTACACATTTTGTTCCGGATTAATAAGTTGAACCTGATACCAGATAGCCGGTAAGGTAAGGTCCAGGTGTGGATCATTAGCTAATATCGGCAGGCCGCTTGCTGTTTTGCTTCCAGAGACTGCCCAGTTATTGCTGCCAATCCCTTCTTCTTTGACTTTAGTTTGGACGGAAGCTTGCGTACTGATGGAGCCATCAGCCGGGATAGCCGGTGAGGGGATAGGCTTAAAATTCCAGGCCGTACCCACCGGAATAATGGGCTCCTCCCGAAAGGGATAATTCGGGAAAAGATCTTCCATCACCTCTGAACCGAACTTTTTCAACATGTTACTCATGTAAAACTCATCGGAACCGCCGGCTAGTGTTGCCGACATCATTTTCAGGAGCAGTGCAGAGTTTAGCGGAGACCAGTTTTCGGGCTCGTAATCTAAAATTTTAAATTCGATCGGATAATCTCCCGGTTTAAGTGACTTTATGTAGGCATTGATGCCGGCCGCATAAGCTTTCATCATCTCTGCAACTTCAGGGTCTGCCATCATGGTTTCTACCATCTTTTCGGCACCGAAATTCATGCCCATTCTGCGTTGGTAGCGGTCAATTTCAAGGGCTTTTGGCCCGATCACCTCTGCCAAACGACCAGAAGCAAAACGGGTTTGAAAATCCATTTGCCATAGGCGGTCGCGGGCCGTGATAAATCCCTGTGTAAAATACAAGTCGTAGTTATTGTTAGCGAAGATGTGTGGAATGCGCTGGTTGTCAAACTGTACGCTTACTTCTTCACGTAATCCATCTGTATTGAACTCCACTTCGGTACTGATATTACTACTCTCGGCATTTTTCCAAAAACCTTGAAAAGGATCTAAAAACTTTCCAATTGGCGGGATATTTCCCCACTTAGAATTGAGCGTAACAGTGAGCAATACTGCAAATAAGGTGGTAAAAACTGTTTTTAGGGGTTTCATGTTCTCCTGTTTAATAAGGTTTCGAAATCTAAATTAGGAATAAAGATTCAATTGACCGAAAGCTGATAAAAAACCGATTTTGGGAACTTGTACAGATCAAGGGATTGGGTCTGTAAAATCATCGAAAAGAAAAAAAAGTTTGCGATGTATTAAATAAGTCTTAAGTTTATGTTTGATTAGCTAATAATCATACCAAATTAAAAACTAAAATTAAAAATTATGCGTAAAATCTTTACTCATGTAGCCGGTACACTTATGGTGTGTTTGCTTACGATTTCGGTAGCAATGGCCCAAAGCGTAACCATTTCCGGTTCAGTAACTGACAAGGCCAGTAATGAAACCCTACCAGGAGTTTCAGTTACCATTAAAGGTAAAACTATCGGTGCTTCTACCAATAGTTCTGGAAAATTTACCTTAACAACCAATGAAAAAGCTCCGTTTACTTTGGTGGTTTCTTACATTGGTTACAAAACCATTGAAACAACCATTAACGGTTCTTCAGCCGATCTAAATTTCCAATTAGAAGCGCAAGCTCTTCTTGGTCAGGAGGTAGTTGTGGCCGCATCTCGTACACCTGAGCGTATTCTAGAGTCTCCGGTTTCAATCGAGCGTGTAAGTGCTGCTGCCATCAGAGAAGGTGCCAACAACTCGTTCTACGATGCTCTGGCAAACTTGAAAGGGGTTGAGACCAGTGCTCAATCATTCACGTTCCGCTCCGTAAACACCAGAGGTTTTAATGCCAATGGTAACGTGAGAGTAAACCAGTTTACAGATGGTATGGATAATCAGGCTCCAGGTCTGAATTTCTCTGTTGGTAACATTATTGGTTTGTCTGAATTAGATGTTGAAAGCGTGGAATTATTGCCAGGTGCATCTTCTGCCTTGTACGGTTCAGGTGGTACCAATGGTACTGTATTGATGAACTCAAAAAATCCGTTTACTTACACCGGATTAAGTGTTCAACTGAGAACAGGTGCTAACCACTTTGATAATCCTCGTGCACGCACTTCATCTGCTCCGATGCATGATTATTCATTCCGGTATGCAGTAAAGTCAAATAACGACAAATTTGCCTTCAAAACCACGTTTTCATATTTAACTGCCAGCGATTGGGAGGGATATGATTACACAAATTTTGACAGAACCAAACAAGCCTACAAAGAAGGGAATCGTCAGTCAGATTCCGGATATGATGGCGTAAATACCTATGGTGATGAAACGTTGATCCCTTCTATGCGCTCAATCGCATTTCCATACTATTCTAGTGTAAATGCAGCTATCAATCAAATGAAGGGATTGGGGATGAATGCTGCCCAGGTAAACGCAGCTATCCAGGCTAATGCCCAATTAAAAGCTGGTTTCCCAATCTGGTTAGCATATGCATCAGGTAATGAAGCTGGTTTCTTTGGGTACATTAAAGAAAACTGGTATCCAACTTCATCGGTTACTCGTACCGGCTACAATGAGAGTGATCTGGTAGATTATGATGCAAAATCGATCAGAACACTGAACTCCTTACACTACAAAATCACGGATGACATTGAAGCCATTGTACAAGGTAGCTGGGGCTCTGGTACTACGGTGTACACCGGATCAGAGCGTTATTCTATCCGTAATTTCCGCATGTCACAATACAAAGCAGAAATTAAAGGAAAAGATTTTTATGTAAGAGCTTATACTACCCGTGAAGATTCGGGAGATTCATACAATGCAACCGCATTAGCCGCATTTTTGAATGAAACCTACAGTCCATCTACTACTTCATGGGTTCCAACTTATTTCCAAACCTTTACAGGTGCGGTATTGCCAGCTTCTTTAGGTGGCGGAGGTTTAGGCCCAAATGCAACAGCGGCTCATGCTGCTGCACGTAACGCAGCCGATGCAAATCGCTACAAACCTGGCACTGGCTTATTCGATTTAGCTAAAAATATGATTACTTCTAAGGTAATTGGTTCAGCTGGCGGTGGTGCTAAATTTGCCGATAAAACCTTCATGAACCAATACGAAGGAATGTATAACCTGAGCAGTTTGTTAAATAATGTGGCTGAGGTGCAAATCGGGGGTCATTTCAGAGAATATAACCTGAACTCAAACGGTACGATCTTTGATGATAAAGATAAAGACCTGACCATCGATGAGTACGGTGCATTCTTGCAAGTTGGTAAGAAATTTATGGATGATAAATTGAAATTAACGGCTGCTACCCGTTACGACAAGAGCCAGAACTTTGAGGGTCGTTTTACCCCTCGTTTGGCTGCTGTTTATACCGTGGCACCAAATAATAATATCCGTTTATCTTACCAAACTGGATTCCGTATCCCAACTACTCAGAACCAATACATCATGTTGAACACCGGTTCTACTACCTTGTTAGGTGGTATTGCTGAGATCTTGGATGCAAAAGGTTTACGCGGTGGTATTGGCCAAGGCTACACTCGTGAGAGTGTGGTTGCCGGAAATCCACAGAAATATACTTTCAATGCTGACTTGAAACCAGAAAGTTCTCAGTCTGTTGAGTTAGGTTATAAAGGTTTGGTAACCAAAAATTTATTGGTTGATGCCTATTACTATAACACTACTTACAAAGATTTCATTTCAAGTTTAGCACTATTGAGAGCTGAAGATGCGAATGGTGCACCAACCGGAGCCATCCCAACTACTTCTAGCAGATCTTATGGAACCGTTGTTAACGATCCAAATAAAGTAAAATCTCAAGGTTTTGGTATCGGGGTGGATTACCTTTGGAATGGCTTCAAGTTCTCTGGAAACGTATCTAGCGACAGATTGATCCAGGAAACAAATGGTAGCTTATTGCAAAGCGAGTTCAATACTCCAGAATTCCGTTACAACGTGGGTGTTTCTAATAACAACCTGTACAAAAATGTGGGCGCAAGCTTAACTTACAGATGGCAAGATTCATTCAACTGGAGTTCTTCTTTCTTGAGTGGTTATGTGAAAGAGTTTGGTACGGTAGATGCTCAAGTGAGCTTCAGAATGCCTGCTCAGAAATTAACCATGAAAGTAGGTGGTTCCAACATCTTGAACTCATACTACAGAACCAACTATGGTAACCCATTAGTAGGTGCGGTGTACTATGTTTCATTTACGTTTGATCAGTTACTTAAGTAATCGTCAAATAATCTATTTAAAAAGCCTTCCCATATTTGGGAAGGCTTTTTTGTTGGGTGATGGTTTGAATGAATTATTTCACTACACCACTGCCATCTACATTCACTAAATCGCATAAAAAAACCCCTCCAGATATGGAGAGGTTTTTAGCGTAATTCTGTTGGCCTTAACTCAACTGTACAGCATATTGAGCCAGATCGACTAATTTATTGGAGTAGCCCCATTCATTATCGTACCAGGAAACCACCTTCACGAAGTGTTCATTTAAGGAGATACCTGCTTTTGCATCGAAAATAGAAGTACGGGCATCCGTTAAGAAATCTTGGGAAACCACATCATCTTCAGTATAGCCTAAAATTCCCTTCAGTTTCCCTGCAGCAGCAGATTTCATGGCCTCACAGATCTGCTCGTAGCTTGCAGGTTTAGCTAATCTCACGGTTAAGTCTACCACCGAAACATCGGGTACCGGCACGCGGAAAGACATGCCCGTTAACTTTCCTTTTAATTCAGGAATAACCAGGGCAACAGCTTTTGCCGCTCCGGTAGAGGATGGAATGATGTTTTGATAAGCACCTCGTCCGCCTCTCCAATCTTTCGCCGAAGGGCCATCAACTGTTTTTTGAGTAGCCGTTACGGCGTGGATAGTGCTCATTAAGCCTTCTAAAATGCCAAATTCGTCATTGAGTACTTTGGCAATTGGTGCAAGGCAGTTAGTTGTACAAGAAGCATTAGAAATAATATGCTGGTCTGCTCTCAAGGATTGGTGATTAACACCCATTACAAAGGTGGGGGTATCGTCTTTTGCCGGAGCGGAGATCACCACCTTTTTTGCACCTGCGTCCAGATGTTTTTGAGCATCAGCCTGCGTTAAAAACAAACCGGTACATTCTAATACCACTTCTGCACCTACTTCATTCCATTTTAATTGTGAGGGATCTTTTTCCGCACTCACCCGTACGGCTTTTCCATTAATTACTAACTGACCATTCAGCACTTCCACTTCGCCTTTAAACGGACCGTGAGTAGAATCATACTTGAGTAGATATGCAATGTATTCAACATCCATTAAATCGTTTATACCTACGATTTCTACATCAGGTCTGGCGGCAGCCACCCTGCAAGCTAAACGGCCAATTCGGCCGAATCCATTGATACCTATTTTCATTCTTTATGTAC
>JBEDFI010000094.1:0-6803 GCA_041175245.1 Bacteroidota bacterium | reverse complement strand
ACCCGTTTTACCGGATTTTTAGCAAGTTCAGAAAAGAGGTTGAGCGCCAGCTGTTGTGTAATGGTGCTGGCCCCTTGTTTTTTGCCGATTAAATTATAAAAAATGATAGTAAAAGTTCTCCTAAAATCGATGCCTGAATGGCTATAAAAGCGGATATCTTCGGTGGCGATGAGTGCATTAATCACATTGGGAGAGATGTCTTCCCAGCGAACATTCGATCGGTTTTGAACATAATAAGTTCCTAAGACCACATTGTCCTCAGAAATAATTTCAGAAGCTAAATTGCTTTTTGGATTTTCCAGATCTCTGAAAGATGGGAGTTGTCCAAACAACCCCAGGCCAATGCTTAAGATGAAAATGGCCGCAAAAGCCACCCCGCCAATAATCAATTTCCAAAATATGGAGGTATAGCGTTGTAGGTCTTGTCTGCTTAATGGCTCGCTCATAGGTTCAAAAGCTTATTGATAATTTTTCCGATAGAATTCCATGTATTGATTCAGGGAATCTTTGTCCTTTAATTGCTCAAAATTAGCCTTAGTTATGATAAATAAGGAATATTCTGCAGTAGGAATTTTCATGATGTCGCCCATCAAGGGAAAGATACCAGAATAATAGCTCTTAGCATCTTCTTTACGTTCGAATTCACCGATATAAATCAGTTGTGTTTCAGTATCTAATTCGAGCAACTGATGCTTAATGCTTCCTTCCTCAAAATTTGCACGGTTAAACTGGCCAATTCCAAAACGCGAAGAACTCAAATTAACTTCTCCATTGGCTACCTTCACCACCACATAATGAAGGCTGTCTTTCAGATCAAACAGGAGTGACGGGACTTCTATTGTTGTAGTCTGTGGAGCTGCCGGCTCTGCAGCAATTACTGCAGGTTCTTCTTTTGGTTCTCCATTAATTTGCGGCGGCTCAGTTTTTGACTCAACCTTGGGTGCTGGTTTGGCCTCCTTCTCAGCAAAAAGCTCATGTGCCCATATCAGGTTGTTCGGATCTTTATTATACAGGGCGAACTTACGTGCAGACATAGTTTTGCGATTTTTCTCAATAAACTCTAGATGAAGCTTCACCAGCGGATTAATGAGTTTTTCGTCCGGAAAATTTATGATGATCTCTTTGAGCGCTTTTTCGAATGGAATCAGATTTTGCAGGTGCCCCAGAGCGATGGCTTTCAAATAAGCAAGTTGTGCCGACAACCTGTTTCTGTTAAAAATCAACTCTGCCTCCCGGATACAGCCCAGGGCTTCTTCATACTTTTCGGCTGAAAAAATCTCAAAAATCTTCTCGTAGGCCTCCGTAAGTGCCCGGTCATCGGCATCCTGCTTTTCATTGTACTGCGGATCTATAATGACCTTGGCAAACACTGAATTTGCAGATTCCGTCAAGATTTTATTTTTTAAGACTTCAGCCTTTTCGGGGTCTATCTCGGTATAAAGTCGGTATAAATTATAGAGTACTGCGGCTTTAATTTCGTATTCGGGTGAACGATTCAACAAGTTTTCAAATGCAGTAATTGCTTCCGTTTTCAGGTTCAGCACTTCACGGTAATAGGTCCCAACCTCAAAATACGCATCCGAAATACGTAGATTGGAAGCTTTTAGTAGCTCGGGCGAAGTTGGCAGTTTAGATAGATACGAATCTCTTAGAATCGCCAGCTCTGATTCCATTTTGGCTGCAGGGTTGATATCATTCCCCGCCCCAACTTGTACATCGTTCACGCTGAATGACTGACTCGGCGAATTAACAAAAGATTTTTGACTGATTCTCCAATTGTCTTCCAATGGTCGGTTTCCCCATCGCCGTTTGAAGTCGGAAAATCCCTGACTGAGCGCATTGGCATTATCAAAATAAAAACGAGTTCCGGCTGAATTCCCTGAAGTGCTCAGTGCGTTCACGCTGCCCGTATTTCCACTGGTAGCGGTTGATTTAAGTTCTTCTCTTGGTTTTATTTTTTGTAATAAGATTTGCTGGAGTTTTTCACCCCGTTCCTTTTCCGGTAGAGCGGCCAGCATTTGGAGCGTATCTTCTTCTGCGATAATGCTCAGATTTTTGGCCAGTATACCCAGGTTGTCGTTCTTTTTTTTGATGAGTACAAAGTCAGGATGGCCAGGCGTAAGGACACTGAGTGTACTATCATAATATTTTTTCGACTCCACGAAATCAGCTTCCTTAAAGTAAAGCTCAGCCAGTGCCAAATAAGAAATGCCTCGCTGATCCTGATTTTTTGAATTTTTTCGGAGCGAAGTAATATACTGCTCAATCGCTTGATCTGGTACCGCCATTTCCTCAAAATGACGTCCAAGTTGATAATAGATCTGATCGTTCAACTCAGTATTTTTCTCGTCTTTTAACAAGGCTCTGAGCCTTTGTTCACGATCAATCGCTTTGTTTCCGGCCTTAGTTTCGATGCTGATTCTATTCAAATTGGCATTAAAAGCCATTTCAAAAGGTGCATTACTTTCTACAATTTCTGTATAATGCTGGTAGGCATTGGCTAAATCTCCATTTTTTTGCTCCAGTTGGGCTAATAAATACGTCCATCGAATACGCAATTCTTTGATTTTGCATAGCCTCACTGCCTGCGACAGCGATTGCGCAGCTTCCGGATACTCGCCCCGGAGTATCCATAACTTTGCTCTGCCTGCGTATGCTTCAGCAGCATATTTGTTGGCATATTTATGGTATTTTACCGCCGTATCAATGGCAGATTGTGCTTCCTCCAATCGTTGCAATTCCATTAAGGAGCGAGCTTTCCATATCAATGCAATTTGCCCTTCCTCCCGCTCCGCGGGAAAAAATTGATACACGTACTGAAAAAATTCTACCGCATTAAAATGGTTGGCTTTAAAATGGTTGGCCTGACCGATCAATAAATAAGCCTCATCCACCACCCCACTGTTTCCTTTTTCATTGGCGATGCGGTTGGATTTAGCAATTACCTCATCCAGTCGTTTGAGCTCAGACTGAGCCATTTTACTGTCGGGTTCGATAAAAACCGGCAGCAGCTGGTTGTAATTAAGCTTGTAGGCCGTCTTGATATTTCTCTCACTCTCCTTTAGCAGTTCTCGGGCGTTGAATAAGAGATTATATTTTGCAGTAAGATGTTGCATACCCACACCCGCTATCCCCTGATTGCCGCTGCTACATGAACTGATGCTCACACTCAGCACCATGCCCAAAAGGTAAAGAAGTACGCGAATATTTTTTTTCAAGCTTGCTGTTCTGTAGGAGCGATCCTTACAAAAATACCATAATCACCCAAATTTAACCAGATAAATGCCATCGTATATAAACGCATTTATTTATACCATTAACGAATGGATTAGTCCTTAAAGTTTATGAGGGTGTTTTTTTTAGGATCTGATGCTGGATCACACAGATCGGTTTTAAATCTTAAATTTGGACATTCAGAAAGCACCATGCCAGAAAAACCAGAAATATCAGATGCTGATCAGCCCCATAAAGGCCTGAAAAACTATGCTCAATACGCAGGTATGGGTTTTCAAATGATCGTTATCATCGGATTATTTACGTTCATTGGGTACCAAATTGATGAGTCAAGGGAGGCTTCTGTTCCCTTGTTTACAGCAATTTTTAGTGTGTTAGGGGTTGGGATTGCCTTGTATCAAGTCATTAAAACACTCACAAAAAAATAAGTTTTGAAAATTTCCAGGTTCCTATTTCTCTACACTGTATTTACTTTTCTCTTGGGTTTTACGGCTTATATGATTGACCGACGCTTTCCAGGCGAAGGCTTGCTGATTCCGAAATTTTGGGTGATTTTCGGCACCATTGCCTTGCTTACTTTGCTGGCCTATATTTTTTCATGGATTGGCATCCGGAAGGGCGGAGAATTCTCTATTGTAGCCATCATGGGTGGTATATTGTTAAAGCTGCTTTTCTGCATGGTGCTGGTATTGGTTTACCTGCTTAAATTTAAGGTTGATGATATCGTGTTTGCGGCTAACTTTATTTCTCTATATTTCTTGTTTACAGCCTTTGAAGTTTATGCTTTGTTGTGTAACTTGCGCCACCAAAATAAGGACCCGAAAAACACCTATTGATGGATTTTAGCCACATTTTCAATTCAAGAAAAATCGGATTTACTGCAATTTTTGCTGTTTTATTTAGCTTTTTGACGGTCGTGGCTCAAGCTAATCCCGAAACGGATACTTCAAAAGTGCTAGACCAGCCTGCAAAACAAGAGATTGGTCACGTTCAAAACCCTGTAGAGGAAAAAGCATTTGATACCGGTGCATTCATTTTACATCACATTGCCGATGCCCACGATTTTCATTTTTGGGGCGAAGGCGAACATAGCGTTGGTCTGCCATTACCAATTATTCTTTGGACTGAAAAAGGTTTGGTGACTTTCATGTCTTCTGCTTTTCATCATGATGATCAAGGAAAACATGTGGTGGAAGCCGGTGGTCAGCGTTTCGTTAAACTCCATGAGAAGATTTATTATGCTTCGGCTACACCAAACGAACATGGTGTTTATGTGGAAGTGAACGAAAAGCACGAGACTAAAAACGCCAAGCCGCTTGATTTCTCTATCACTAAAAATGTTTTCTCTTTACTGGTTTCGGTAACTGTGCTGTTGGTGGTATTCATCGGTGTAGCTCGTGGTTATAAAAAACGTGAAGGAAAATCGCCGAAAGGGTTCCAGTCTTTAATTGAGCCGGTAATCTTGTTTGTGCGTGACGATATTGCCAAGCCCAACCTGGGTTATAAGTACGAGAAGTTTATGCCTTATTTGTTGAGTGTATTCTTCTTCATCTGGTTCAACAACTTATTAGGTCTGGTCCCATTCTTCCCGGGAGGGGCCAACGTTACCGGAAATATTGCGGTAACCATGGTCTTGGCCTTATGTACGTTTTTAATCACCACGTTTAGTGGAAATAAATATTACTGGAAGCACATTTTTATGCCTCCGGTGCCATGGTGGATGTATCCGGTAATGGTGCCGGTAGAGATCGTAGGTATCTTTACCAAGCCTATCGCCTTGATGATTCGTTTGTTTGCGAACATTACGGCTGGTCACATCCTCATGTTATCGTTAATCTGTCTGATTTTTATTTTTAAGAATTTGGCAATTGCCCCCATCGCCGTTCCGTTTGCTGTATTTATCAGCTTAATAGAGTTGCTGGTGGCCTTTATCCAGGCGTTCATCTTTACCATTCTGTCGGCATTGTTCATCGGAATGGCCATTGAGGAGCACCACGATCATTAATTATGCAATTTATTGTTTCACTTAAATAATCAATCAAAATGGTAGGAAGTATCGCTGCAATTGGTGCAGGTTTAGCCGCAATCGGTGCCGGATTAGGTATCGGACGTATCGGTGGTTCAGCAATGGACGGTATGGCTCGTCAGCCAGAAGCTGCATCTAAAATTCAAACTGCGATGTTAATCGCCGCTGCCTTCGTTGAGGCGGTAGCTTTATTCGCGGTGGTAGTTGCTTTATTGGGTAATAACCCTCAGTAATTTAACCGAATGAATCCAGGTGTATGGCGGTTGGCCCTACACCCGGATTTTTAGTTTTGATTGACAAAAAGATTTAGACAAATAAAATGGAATTAGTAACCCCCAGCATTGGTTTAATTGTTTGGCAAACACTTGCCTTCTTATTATTGGTGTTTTTATTGGGCAAATTTGCCTGGAAACCGGTTTTGAGTGCCATCAAAGAGCGTGAGCGTTCTATTGATGATGCCCTGGAAGCGGCTAAAAAGGCTAAAGAGGAAATGGCTCGCTTAACCAATGAGAACGAGGCTTTATTGAAACAAGCCCGTGCTGAGCGTGATGTGATTTTGAAAGAAGCCAAGCAATTGAAAGATCAGATTGTGAGTGATGCAAAAGCCAGCGCCCAGGCTGAAGGTGCCAAGTTAATTGAAAAGGCTAAGCAGGAGATAGACAGTCAGAAGACTGCGGCGCTTGCCGAGGTGAAAAGCCAGGTAGCTGAGCTATCTTTACAGATTGCCGAGAAAGTATTGACTAAACAACTGGAAGACCAGAAAAAACAGGAAGCTTTGGTGAGCGACTTGTTGAAAGAAGTAAAATTATAATTGGTCTATTAGCCCATTTGTCTATTTGACAATGAGCTGGTGGATAATTTAATTAGAGCATAAAATTGTCGAATTGACAAATCGACAAATTAACAAATCGAAAAGATGTCAGAAATTCAAGTAGCAAGCCGGTATGCCAAATCGCTGATTGACCTGGCCAGAGAACAGAACGTACTGGACAAGGTGAAAGCGGAGATGGAGCTGTTTATTGAGGTGGGTAAAGCTAATCCACAATTACTGGCGGTATTGAAAAATCCGATCATCAGCCTGGATAAAAAGGCAGCGGTGCTGAGGGACCTTTTTGCTGATAAAGTGCAGGCGATGGTGATTGCTTTCTTTAACATCATGGTGAATAAGGGTCGTGCCGGGGTATTATATGCTACCGCGAAGGAATTTGTGAATTTATACAACCTGGATAAGGGCATTGTGAAAGCGAAAGTAATTTCGGCAGTAGCCTTGACTGAAGAAAATAAAAAACAGTTGGTGGAAGTGGTGAAGGCGGCTACGAAGGGGGAGGTGATTTTAGAATCTAAAATAGATTCTACACTGATTGGTGGTTTTGTGCTGCAGGTGGGCGACCGTCAGTTTGATGCCAGCCTGAACAGCAAGTTGAAGAAATTGAAGAAGGAATTTGCAGTTTAGCGCTCAGCGCATAGCGGAGAGTGACTGCTAAAGTATATTTGTCATTCTGAGCGCAAGCGAAGAATCTTGAGATGCTTCACTCCGTTCAGC
>JBEDFI010000093.1:0-6817 GCA_041175245.1 Bacteroidota bacterium | reverse complement strand
AAAGCCATCAGGATCATACCAATAAAACGATCCATTGGATCTGTGTTCCATTAATCGTATTCAGTCTGTTCGGGCTCATTTGGGCCATTCCTTTCCCCAATCTTGAGTTTCTGGGACGTTTTAATGGCTATGTGAACTGGGCTTCCTTCCTGATTGCTTTCTCCATCTATTATTATTATAAACTATCGCCGGTGCTTTCCTACGTGATGCTGCTGATCATGTTTGCTTTTTCGGCTGGTATTGTCGGCCTGGAAAAAATGAATATTGAAGCAGGATGGCCCGCCATGTGGCAGGTTTGTTTGGCGATTTTTGTGCTTTCCTGGATCGGTCAATTTATCGGGCACAAGATTGAAGGAAAGAAACCATCTTTTCTGGATGATGTTAAATTTCTGTTGATTGGTCCGATCTGGCTCCTGCATTTCTTGTTCAAGAAAGCAGGAATCCGATATTAATTTTTAACCAGTTGAAACAGGTTGGGGTAATCAGTAATGATGCCGTCAACCCCCATGTCTATCAGTTTCGAAATAGCTGCAGGCTCATTTACGGTCCATGGAATTACTTTGATTCCCTTTTTGTGGCAATGTCTCACAAACTTAGGGTCAATTTTTGAAAACTCCGGGCTGATAAAATCTGGTTTAAAGCCAAGATTAGCAAGCTGTCGGTCTATGGTTTTTACATTACTTTCTTCCAATAAAAAAGATAGTTTTACCGGTAGTTTTTGCTGGTGCACATACTGTATGGTTCTTTTATCGAAGGATTGGATAATTACCCTTTCTTGAATCTGTTTTTCTTCGATTACTTCCCACAATAATTCCACAAATTCTGCCGGTTCAGGATGGAAGATCAGATCACCCTCCGGATCTGTTTTGGTTTCTATGTTGTAGTTTACCGCTTTCAGTCGATTGGTTTTGATAAACTGTTCAACCGAATCAATCACATCGCCGAGGAGAGGTTTGTAAGTAGCCATTTTAACCTGATTCGGGAATCGTGGATGTACTTTCATGCCGACATCCCAACGCTTGAGCTCCTCAAAGTTCATTTGATAGATATTGAACTTTTTTTCATCTTCTGGATCGAGGTAATTGCCTTCTGCTGAGGTGCTGATTTCATGAGCCATAAAAGGCTCGTGCGATAATACAACCTGTTTGTCTTTGGTGATTACCACATCCAGCTCTAAGGTAGTTACGCCCAATTTAAGCGCTTCGATCATTGCGGGAATGGTATTTTCAGGGTATAAACCCCGGCATCCGCGATGGCCCTGAAAATCAAGGTTTTTCGGTTGTGCATGGAGCTTTGAGAGACTTAATGCCAGCAAAACAAAAATGGAAGTTAGTTTGGTTCTCATTCAACATCAAATTTTAGCTGAATTTAACTCAATTATTAAATTAAGTTCATGAATGACTAAAGTTTAATGTCATTTTAACAATTTGTTCACATCATATTTCTTCATTTGATAGAATGATGGTATCATCCATATTTTAATAAATCAAATGAACAAAAGAGAGGTTGACATTGTCGTAATTTCAGATGTACATCTGGGAACTTATGGATGCCATGCTACCGAATTGCTGAATTACCTGAAAAGTATCCAGCCAAAGATGTTGATTTTGAACGGTGATATTGTCGATATCTGGCAATTCAAAAAATCGTATTGGCCTGAAGCCCATATGAAGGTGATCCGGAAAATTTTGAAGTTGGCAGGCTCCGGAGTTCCGGTGTATTATTTAACCGGTAATCACGACGAGATGCTTCGAAAATTCGATGATTTTGAAATGGGCTCTCTGAAGATTTGTAATAAGATTGTGCTGGACATTGCCGGGGAAAAGGCCTGGTTTTTTCACGGGGATGTGTTTGATGTAACCATGCAGTATTCCAAGTGGCTTGCGAAGATGGGTGCCATAGGCTATGATACACTCATCCTGTTGAACAGCTTTGTGAACTGGTGTTTGGTAAAAATGAATCGCGAAAAGATGAGTTTTTCTAAAAAAATCAAAGCAAAATTCAAAGATGCGGTAAAATTCATCAACAGCTTTGAACAGACTGCAGCAGAATTAGCGATTGATAAAGGGTATCACTACGTAATTTGCGGCCACATCCATCAACCAGAAATACGGTACATCGAAACGGAACAGGGCCGGGTTGCGTATATGAATTCCGGCGATTGGGTAGAAAATTTAACTGCTTTGGAATATGCAGCCGGTGAATGGTCTGTTTACCGCTATCAGGCCAAGGAATTCAACAATATGATCATGGAAGATCCACTGGACAAGGATGATTTGAAAGCAAAATTAAACATCAACTCTCTGCTTTCTGAAATGAAAGAACAATTGGTTTAAACCTGCAACATGAACATATTATATGCAATCCAGGGTACAGGAAACGGCCACGTAAGCCGTGCCCGCGAAATACTGCCTCATTTAAAACAGCACGGTAAAATAGAAGTGTTGATTAGCGGTACACAGACCGATGTCCATTTAGACACTCCTGTTAAATACAAACTGCACGGTTTTGGCTTTGTTTTTGGCCAGAGAGGCGGAGTAGATTATTGGCGTACCCTGAAAACAATGAATACCCGCCGGGTATTAGATGATATTAAAAATTTTCCGGTTGGTGCATATGATTTAATCATTAACGATTTTGAGCCCGTGACGGCTTGGGCCTGTAAACTTAAAGGCATTCCTTGCATATCCTTGAGTCACCAGGCGGCTTTTCTATCTTCAAACACGCCGGTGGTAGCAGACAACTGGGGCTGGCAAAGTAAAATACTTAAACATTATGCGCCCAGCACACATCAGGTAGGATTCCATTTTAAGGCGTACGATGAGTTTATCCATACACCGGTTATCCGTTCAGAGATCAGAAAACTGGAACCTATGGATCTGGGGCATATCACGGTTTACCTTCCTGCTTATCAGGATCAATTTTTATTGAAATTTTTTAAACAAATCAAAGAACTGCGCTGGGAAGTGTTTTCAAAACATTGTAAACAGGCCTACCAGGATGCTAATATTTCGGTTTATCCGGTTCATCACGAAAAATTCAATAAAAGTTTGTCAAAGGCACACGCTTTACTCACCGGAGGAGGATTTGAAGGACCATCGGAGGCTCTTTTCCTGGGAAAAAAATTAGCTATGGTACCCATGAAAAATCAGTATGAACAATTGTGTAATGCTGAGGCTGCTCGTAGAATGGGAGTGGAGGTGATCTATGATCTCGATCAAAATTTTGTGAACAGACTTAGAACTTGGATCGGTTCTAATTATATTTTAAAGCCGTATTTTCCGGATGAAACTGGAGAGATTGTTGCTAATTTAGTACAGAAATTCGGGTATGCTTCGTATGCTGAACCTATTTCAGATTCTTCTCAATCAGAAGTTGGATTATCCCATCCACCATTCCCACACTTGGAACATATGTCTGTTTAACTCTTGCCCATTTTAAAAGATTGGTAAAAATTTCACATGCCGGCATAATTACATCTGCCCGATCGGGGCGTAATCCCAACTCATTTATACGTTGGTCTACGGTAAACGTTGAAAGAAAAGCGTATAAATCATTCAACTTTTTTGTAGAAATCGGTTGCCCATCTTTCACCTTTGCCAAACGATAAAGTTTATTGATGTTTCCGCCCGTGCCAATGGCTGAGAGTTCTTTAAGATTTTTTGTACTCGATTTAAGCCATAATCTGAGCTCATTCCAGGCTTCCGGAATTACTTTTTTGTCCAAAATCCGGATGGTTCCTATGTCAAACGATCGGGAGGCTATACATTCACCAGATTCAAATACAGAAATTTCGGTGCTCCCACCTCCCACATCTATATACAAGTAATTTTTTTTGGGATCGAGTAAACGCTCAATATGGCTGGAGTAAATGATGTTTGCCTCAGTTTGTCCTTCAACAATATTTAGTTCGATATTTGAGGTCTTTTTAATTTTTTTAACCAATTCGGGCCCATTTTTAGCTTCTCTCATGGCCGAAGTAGCGCAGGCCATGTAATCGTCCACCTGGTATACATCTAAAAGAAGTGCAAAAGAAAACAAGGTCTTTTGTAATTCGTCTGCTTTTTCTGATGAAATATTCTGATGTATAAATGCATCATCACCCAGCCTGAGCGGCACTCTCAATAAGGTGTTTTTCTTGAAGCTGTGTTGTCCATTATGAGTTAGAACATCCGCAATCAAAAGTCTGACTGCATTAGAACCTACATCTATCGCTGCGTATCTCACTGCTTCTCTTTTAAGTAGTTATATATGTCGTATTGTGCACGGAACTTATTGTATTGCTTTGGTTTAAGTGCAGGTGTATTACCTATAGAATTAAACTGTCTTGCTTTTGTGTTATCTCTTAATTGGATATCAATGATATCTTTCAATTCATGCTTAATTTCCTGGTCAAATATAGGAAAACCTACCTCTAAACGATTATCCAAATTTCTGCTCATCATGTCTGCCGAACTAAGATAAATTTTCTCCTGACCTTTATTACAGAAGATGTAAATCCGTGCATGTTCTAGAAAACGATCAATTATACTAATCACTCGAATATTTTCACTAAATCCCTTCAAACCGGGTAGTAATGAGCACATACCCCGAACAATAAGTTGGATCTTTACACCGGCATTACTAGCATCATACAGTTTGCTAATCATGAGTTCATCTGTCAAACTATTCATTTTCATGATGATATACGCCGGCTTTTTCTTTTTTGCCTGTTCAATCTCAAACTCAATCAGTTTGATTAGTTTTTTTCTGCTTTCCAGCGGAGAAACGATCAAATGTTGGTAGTCTTTATAAAATGTTTTATTGTGCAGGCCCTTTAATACTCTAGACAGTTCTTTGGTTATCAGTGGGTTACTGGTAAAGAGGCTGTGATCTCCATATGATTTTGCGGTTTTTTCGTTAAAGTTTCCGGTTGAAAGATTTGCATACAGCACTTTTTTTCGTTTTTCCATTCGGGTAATCAGACAAATCTTAGAATGTACTTTGTAATCCCAAATTCCATAATCAACCAAAACTCCCCCTTCCTCCAGTTTATTGGTCCAATAAATGTTATTTTGTTCATCAAACCGTGCCTTCAGCTCCAGAAAGCAATGTACTTTTTTACCATTTTTGGCAGCGTTGATCAAGGCGTTGATGATGTTCGAATTTTCAGCTAAGCGGTAGAGGGTTATCTCTATTTCTTTCACTTTCGGATCAATGGCCGCTTCTCTCAGAAAGTGAATGGTATAATCGAAAGATTGATAAGGGAAGTGAACAATATGATCTTTCACCGCTATTTGACTGAATAGACTTTTGTTTAAATCAAGTCCTCTTACAGTTAGTGGGGGCATTTGCTCATATTCAAGTTCCGGTCCGCCAATATTGGGGAAGCTGAAAAAATCCTTGAAATTGTGATAACGGTTACCTGGGATAAGACTATCGCGTTCCAACTCGAGACTCGACACTAAGTGATGCAGCATTTCTGCGGGCATTTCTCGGTCATAAAGTAAACGCATCGGTTTTCCTCTCCGTCTTTTTTGCAGACTTTTAGTAAGTGTGTCAATAAATTTCTCGCTAACATCGTGTAACAGATCTAACTCCGCATCCCTGGTAATTTGAATCGAAAATGCTTCAATCTGATCGTACTCAAGTGTAAAGAAAATATCATCCAAACAATACCGGATAATATCATCAATGAGAATAACAAATTGCAGGTTATTTGTTTGTGGGAGGACCAAAAATCGCTTCAGGCTTGCCGGAAGTTCCATAATGGCGTAACGAAATTGTTCTTTTTTCCCTTTTTTTGTTAGCTTGATAAATAAATATTCTGCCCGGTCTCTCAGTTCAGGGAAACGTTGATCTTTAGATAGAATAATAGGAACCAGCGTGGAAAGAATCTGTTCCTTAAAATATTTTTTTACATATTCTCCCCTCGATACGTTGAGCTGATGTTCAGTAAGTATAAAAATCTTTTGCTCGGCAAGTTGTTTTACAATTTGGGTGTTGAACAAAAAATTAAATCGTTTCTCTTGTTTGATTACGATTCGTTTTATTTGACTTAGCAGTTTCTTCGGGTTGTAGCCAAGCAGATTCTTGAATTTATCGTTATTGTGTACTAAACGGTTCAAGGTAGCGACCCGCACCCGATAAAATTCATCGAGATTTGAGGAGAAAATCGCCAAAAACCGAAGTCTTTCCATCAAGGGTACACTCGGACTGGCTGCTTCTTGCAATACCCGCTCGTTAAAATACAACCAGCTGATTTCCCTGTTGAGAAGGGGGATTTTTTTTTCAGACATAGTGGTGACCGGCCATTTTAGGATAGCCTCATTTAGCAATACTAACCATAGTTATGTTAATAGAACATCAACTTTGTGTTAGTTATTTCTTGGGTGTTTTTGCAACCGGTGTATTTTTTGGTTTGGTTGCGGGCTTTTTTTGAACAACTGACTTCGTAGCCTTAGCAGTATCCGCCACCTTGTTTGCAGGTTTTTTTGTTGCTATTGGTTTAGTAGCTGTCTGCTTCAATTTTGCCGGTTTGATTAAAATCGGTTTTTTGGAAACTTTAATCGTTTTTTCCTCTTTGCTTTTCTTTTTGAGGATAGACTTAGCTAGTTTTTCGGTTAATTTCTCCAATTTTTTTTCGAACAAGGGATTACTAAATCCTAAACCTTTCAAAGTTTGGGTGAATTTCAACTGGAGATGCCTTTTAAGTTCAAGTTCCTTGGTATTAGTTTCAGTTTTTGATTTAGGTTTCATGTATGTGAGTATTAAGGTTATCGACTCTTTCTCATAAATCTACAAAAAAATCTTGTATTCCGTTTTGAATGGTCATTCA
>JBEDFI010000092.1:0-6941 GCA_041175245.1 Bacteroidota bacterium | reverse complement strand
TATCAAAATTCAGCTTTAAATCCTAAATTCGGTTAAAATTTGAATCATGAAAAAATATGTATTTCTGTCCGTAGTTTTAGTACTGATCATCAGCGCCTGCTCTCGAACCCCCAACCCGGGACCGGAGCAAGATGTGGTTTACAAAAACTTAGATACAACCGCCCATCCGGGTAAAGATTTCTTTTCATACGCCAATGGCGGATGGATCAAAAACAATCCGATTCCGGCAGCCTATTCTTCTTGGGGGATCGGTAACCTGGTAAGCGAAGAAATCCGAAATCAATTGAAAAAAATTAATGAGGAAGCGCTGAACGAAAAGGCCGCCAAAGGCAGCAACAGCCAGAAAATCGGGGATTTTTATGCCTCAGGTATGGATTCGGTGAAAATCGAACAGCAAGGCTTAAGCCCGCTCAAAGCTCCGTTCGATCAGATCGATCAAATCAAAAATACAGCAGATGTACTAATAGTTATTGCCGCTTTCCAACAAATGGGGGTAGGCTCTTTCATCAGTCCGGGAATATATCAGGATGCCAAAAACAGCGAACAAATGGCCTTGCATTTATGGCAGGGCGGTATCGGCTTACCTAACCGGGATTACTATTTTAATACCGACCAAAAAACCAGCAATATCCGCAAAGATTATGCAGAGGTACACCTGCCAAACATGCTTAAATTATCCGGCTTAAGCGAATCGGATGCAAAAAAAGCAGCCAAATCGGTGTACGAAATTGAGAAATCGCTTGCTGCACAATCGCGTAAGCTGGAGGATTTACGAGATCCCTATGCCAATTACAATAAAATGGCCATCGCACAATTAGATGTGCTCACTCCGGGTATCAGCTGGGGTCCATTATTCGGCAAAATGGGAATGAATAAGGTTGATTCTGTTATTGTGGGACAGCCCGAATTTTACAAAGAGGCAGACAAATTGCTTAAAAGCCGCCCTATTGCCGACTGGAAAGCTTACCTGCGCTGGAATTTGATCAGCAGTTTTGCCGCCTATTTAAATAAGGATATTGATGATGAGAACTTTCGTTTTTATGGCAAAGTGATCTCGGGCAAAAAAGAACAGCTCCCGAGATGGAAACGGGTACTCGATACCGAAAACAGTCTGATGGGCGAAGTGCTGGGCCAGTTGTTCGTAAAGGAATATTTCCCAGCAAAAACTAAAAAACGCTACGAAAAACTGGTGGAAGCCATTCGCGAAACCTATGCCGAACGCATGAAGCAATTAGACTGGATGAGTGCCTCCACCAAGAAAAAAGCTTTAGACAAACTGAATAAAATTACACCAAAAGTGGGCTATCCGGACAAATGGAAAGATTTTTCTTCTCTGGAAATCAACCGCTATTCGTATGTAGGAAATATCATGCGGGCCAACCAATTCTGGTATAATTACCAGATCAATAAACTGGGTAAACCGGTAGATCGTACCGAATGGGACATGACGCCACAAACTTACAATGCGTATTATAATCCATCTAATAATGAGATCGTATTACCGGCAGCTATCTTTACGATCCCCGGTATGCGGGATGAGGAAGTGGATGATGCCGTGGTTTATGGCTATGCAGGTGCTTCCACCATCGGACATGAGATTACCCATGGCTTCGACGATCAGGGACGCCAGTACGATGCCGAAGGGAACCTGAAAAACTGGTGGACCAAAGCAGATGGAGAAAAATTTAACCAGCGTGCCGAAATGATGGTAAAGCAGTTTAACGATTTTGTGGTACTCGACAGCATGCACGTAAACGGCAAAGCAACCCTGGGCGAAAACATTGCCGACTTGGGTGGAATTGTATTGGGTTACGAAGCATTCAAAAAAACCGAGCAATTTAAATCGGGTAAAAAGATTAATGGATTAACACCCCAGCAGCGTTATTTCTTAGGATATGCCCTGGGATGGCTGGGCTCACAACGAAACGAACGCCTGGCTAATCAGATCTTAACCGATGTACACTCGCCGGCAAATCTCCGTGTAAACGGACCCTTTGCCAACCTGTCCGAATTTTATGAAGCATTCGGCATTAAACAAGGTGATGCCATGTGGCGACCGGAAAATGTGAGAGTAAAGATTTGGTAGTCAAAAAAGCTCCTGAAAATTTTCAGGAGCTTTTTTGTTTTTATCTTTAAGCCGATGGAATTATTCGAAGCCTTCACACAATGGCTGCAAACCCAAACCCTGCTCGAAACCGTCGGGGTAATCAGCGGGATACTCTGCGTTTGGCTGGCTGCCAGAAATAATATCTGGAACTGGCCGATCGCCATTATCAGCGTGTCGGCTTATATTTTTATCTTTTTCGAAGCCAAATTGTATGCCGATATGGGCTTACAGGTCTATTTCATGGCCATGAACATTTACGGGTGGTATTACTGGAGTCGTAAACCCAGCGATGCTGCCAAAGTACCGGTCACGTCCATCAGCAAAAAAGAAATCCTGTTTGCCGCTTTCGGTGTGGCCCTGTTCACTGCTTTACTTGGCTTCTTCCTGTTTAAGCAAACCGATGCATCGTTCCCCTTCATAGATAGTTTCTGCACCGCCTGCAGTTTGGTAGCACAATTGCTCATGGCCCGCAAAGTAGTAGAGAACTGGTTGATCTGGATCTTTGTCGACATCATTTATGTGGGCGTATACCTGGCCAAAGACCTGCAGCTAACGGCAGGCATGTACGCCCTGTATATTTATATTGCCCTCACGGGATATTTAGCATGGAGAAAAGCCCTCAAATTACAGCATGTGCATTAAAAAAATTGCCATCGTTGGTCCCGAATCCACCGGAAAGTCGACCATTTCGCCCATGCTGGCCGAGCATTACAATACCGTATGGGTGCCCGAGTATGCCCGTGAATACTGCGAAAATCTGACCGAGCCCTGCAGCTGGGAAGATGAAATTAAGATGTTCCGCGGACAATTGGAACTAGAAAAGTCATTGTTGCCAAAAGCGAATCAGATCCTGATCTGCGACACGACGTTTATTACCGTAAAGATCTGGAGCGAACAGATGTTTGGCAAGGCCCCACAAGAAGTGATCGACGAATTACCCAAACACCCCTATGATTTTTATTTGTTGATGGACATTGACCTGCCTTGGGAAGATGACCCGCTCCGTGATTTTCCGAACCTACGGGAGCATTTTATGGAAGTATGGCACCGGGAGCTGAAAACATTAAATGCCAATTATACCGTCATCTCCGGGCAAAGTAAAGAACGGTTTCAAAATGCAGTGAATGCCATCAATGAATTCTTGAAAAAGGATAAAAACAGTTAATTTCGAAGCAATGGAATTTTTAAGCACCCCAGAAATCTGGATTTCCCTAATCACTCTTACCATCTTGGAGATTGTATTAGGAATCGATAATATCATTTTCATCTCCATATTAGCCGGCAAACTGCCTGAACATCAACAGCGAAAGGCCCGCCAGTTAGGCTTGGCCTTGGCCATGATCACCCGGGTATTGCTTCTGCTTTCCTTGAGCTGGATCATGACCTTAACCAGCCCCTTGTTCAACATGGGCAGCTGGATTGGTGCCAGCGATGCGGTGATCCTGGAGAAGCTGGCTATTTCTGGTCGCGACTTAATTTTACTCGTCGGGGGCTTATTCCTGATTTATAAAAGCACCACCGAAATTCACGAGAAGTTGGAAGGTGCAGAACATGCACAAAACACCAAGAAGAAACTTTCTTTTAGTGCCACCATATTCCAGATTTTATTATTGGATATTGTGTTCTCACTCGATTCGGTGATTACCGCCGTAGGCATGGCCGACCATGTGGAGGTCATGATTGCCGCCGTGATCATTGCCGTATTGGTGATGATGGTTTCTGCAGGTGCCATCAGCAATTTTGTAAACCGCCACCCAACGGTGAAAATGCTGGCACTTTCGTTTTTATTACTGATTGGGGTTTCGCTCCTGGCGGAGGCCTTTGAACAACACATCCCGAAAGGATACATCTACTTTGCCATGGCTTTCTCGGTATTGGTAGAGATGCTTAACTTGAGAATGAATGCGAAAAGCAAACCCGTACAGTTACACAATACACCCGAAGTGCCCGAGGAAGTTTAAACCACCCGGCAAAGCAAGCCTTTAAGGTATTCTCCTTCCGGGAAGGAAGCCCTCACGGGATGATCTTCCGGTTGGCAGTACTGATCGATGAACTGCACTTCCTTGCCCGCATCTAAAGCAGCCCAGGCCAAAATCTGCTTAAACGTATCAATGTCTACCGCTCCCGAGCAGGAATAGGTGGCCAATAATCCACCTTGGTTTAACAGCAACATGGCTAGTCGGTTCAGGTCTTTATAAGCACGTGCTGCTTTATCCAAGGCCGAACGGGAAGGTGCATATTTAGGTGGGTCGAGCACAATGACATCAAACTTTTCGCCGCTTTCTTTGAATTCACGCAACTGTTTGTTCACATCCGATTGGATGGCGCTGTGTTTGATCTTTTTAAAGGCATTTCCTTTGATGTTCCGCTGCAGCGTTTCAATAGCCAGCGCCGAGCTATCCACACTCACCACTTCAGCAGCACCGGCAGCCAATGCATTTAGGGTAAATCCGCCTGAGTAGCAAAAACAATCCAGCACTTTTTTACCTTTTACATGCGCCGCTACCTTCTTCCGGTTATCGCGTTGGTCGCAATAAAAACCCGATTTCTGCCCTTCGGCGATATTCACTTCATATCGGATGCCATTTTCCATCACCTGAATAAAATCAGGTGGAGCCTCGCCCCAGAGTACGCCCGAACTGGCGGCCAAGCCTTCGTGCGAACGGGCGTTGGCATCGCTGCGGTCGAAAATACCTTTGGGTTTCAGTAATTGCTGTAACTCATCGAGCCAAATAGGTTTGAACTGTTCCATGCCCGAGCTGAGAATCTGCACCGAAAGAAAATCGGCATAACGATCTACAATTAATCCCGGGAGGAAATCGGCCTCGCTAAAAATTAAACGGCAAGTATTGGTTTCTTTACTTTCTAATAAGGATCTACGGGCTTCTATCGCCTGCCGAATGCGCATGCGCCACCAGCCGGCATCAATGGCCTGCTGCTGATCCCAGCTTAATACTCGTACCGCCGCCCGCGACTGTCCATTGTAGAAACCCGTGGCTAAGAAGGTATCCTGAAAGTCGAATACTTCTACTATTTCACCGTTGGCGGGCTTTCCCGAAATTTTTTCGATGGCACCCGAAAAGATCCAGGGATGCAATTGCTTGACGGCTTTTTCTTTGCCTTTTTTAAGGATGATGCGCTGCATGGCGCAAATCTACTTAAATAATGCCTTTCGTTTTTCTACCTTTGGCAGAAATGAAATACATCAATTTTGGCGTAGAAGGCAGCCTGGCTCCCGATGAGTTTTTCATGAAGGAGGCCCTCAAGGAGGCACATAAAGCCTTGGAGCTGGATGAAGTTCCGATTGGGGCGGTGATTGTGTGTAAGGGTCGCATTATTGGCCGCGGACATAACCTGACCGAACGCCTGAATGATGTAACTGCCCATGCCGAAATGCAGGCCTTTACGGCTGCAGCCGATTACCTGGGCGGAAAATACCTCAAAGATTGTACACTCTATGTAACGATGGAGCCTTGTGTGATGTGTGCAGGTGCTTCTTACTGGACCCAGATCAGCCGGGTGGTTTTTGGCGCCTACGACCCTCAAAGAGGATTTTCATCGATAAAGCAGCCTATTCTACATCCCAAAACCGAGTTGATTGGCGGTATAATGGCAGAACCCTGCGGGGAACTGGTACGCGAATTTTTCCGGTCAAAACGGAGTAAAACTTAAACTGCTGTAAACAATCTATCCCGGAAGGAAGTTTATATTTGTAACATACTATTGTTCAACCTTTAAATCAAGATATCATGTCATTTGTATTACCTGCATTACCTTATGCAACCGATGCTTTAGAACCTCACATCGATAAAATGACCATGGAAATTCACCATGGCAAACACCACCAGGCTTATGTAGATAACCTGAACAAGGCCCTGGCCGGCACAGGTTCTGAGAATATTTCTCTGGAAGAGCTGATGAAAAGCATCTCTAAATTCCCGATGGCCGTACGTAACAATGGCGGTGGTCATTACAACCACACCTTGTACTGGTCAATCATGTCGCCTAATGGCGGCGGTGCACCTAGCGGCGAATTAGCTAAGGCGATGGATGCTGCCTTTGGGTCGTTTGATGAGTTTAAAAAGAAATTTGCAGAGGCGGGTACCACCCGTTTCGGTTCGGGATGGGCCTGGCTTTGTGTAAAGGCCGATGGTAGTTTGTGCGTTTGCTCAAGCCCGAATCAAGATAACCCATTAATGGATATTTCAGAATGCCCTGGCACTCCAATTTTAGGCATGGATGTTTGGGAGCATGCGTATTATCTGAAATACCAGAACAGACGCCCGGATTATATTGGTGCATTCTGGAATGTAGTGAATTGGACAGCCGTTGCAGAGCGCTATACCAAGGCGAAATAAACATTCTCAAAACAAAAGAGACCAAAAAGAGTAGTGTATGTACACTGCTCTTTTTTTGTTTATGGCATCTGGTAAAACCATACTGCTCCTTTTAGTGTTAAGCATCATCATACAAGGCTGCGAACTGATCGGCGATATTTTTGAGGCCGGCTTTTACACTGCCCTGTTTATCGTCTTCGTTATGATTATGCTCATCCTCTTTCTGATCGGCTATTTTAGGAGGAAATAGCTTTAATACTAAACTTTGCTTGCTTCATTTTGAATGCATGTTGTCAAGTTTAGAATATCCTTTGCTATTATTAGAACATTCTGTGCGAATAACAGAACTCTACATGCGGGTTTTAGAACTGCCATTGTAATTATCAGAACTTAACATGCTAAGTATAGAATGTATGTTTTCAAATACTGAACTGCACTTACTATTTTCTGGATTGAGTGTGTGATATTTAGAACTGTATGTATTATCTTCTGAATAC
>JBEDFI010000091.1:0-6947 GCA_041175245.1 Bacteroidota bacterium | reverse complement strand
TTAGATGCAGTGGAAGCCGGGGTTCGAGTGCCCGAAGGTGACCCCAAAGAACGCAGTGTGGGTTATGGCGGTCGTCCAGACCGCGATGGGCGGGTGACCCTGGATGCCTGCATCATGGATGAATTTTCGAACATCGGTTCCGTGGCCTGCCTGGAACACATTAAACATCCCATTTCGGTGGCTCGTGCTGTGATGGAAAAAACACCACATGTGATGCTGGTGGGCGATGGCGCCTTGCAGTTTGCACTATCAGAGGGATTCCAAAAGGAAAATCTACTGGTAGAAGAATCGGAAAAAGAATGGAAAGAATGGCTTAAAACGAGTAAATATCAACCCATTGCCAACATTGAAAACCACGATACCATCGGCATGATCGCCCTGGATGCAAACGGCAATCTTTCTGGAGCCTGCACCACCAGCGGTATGGCTTTTAAAATGAATGGCCGGGTGGGCGATTCGCCGATCATTGGCGCTGGTTTATATGTCGATAATGAAATTGGCGCCGCTACCGCTACCGGACATGGAGAAGAGGTGATTCGTACGGTAGGATCACACCTGGTGGTGGAACTAATGCGTCAGGGTAGATCACCGGAAAGTGCTTGTAAACAAGCCGTTGAGCGAATCGTTAAATTAGTTCAGCGCCGTGGCAAAAGCCTGAAGGACATCCAGATCGGCTTTATCGCTCTCAATAAAAAAGGCGAACACGGGGCATACTGCCTGCAAAGTGGGTTCAACTATGCCGTGTACGATCAAAGCGGAGGTAACCGCCTAATTGATGCCGATTATTTCCTGAAATGAAACAGCTGGAGATCGCCTGTTTTAACCCTGAATCGGCGCTAATCGCCGCACGGTCCGGTGCCGACCGCATTGAATTTTGTGCAGATTATGCTTCTGGCGGACTCACACCTGAACTTGAAGATTTCAAACAACTCAGATCAGCTACCACGATTCCGATCTATGTGATGATACGCCCCAGGGGAGGAGATTTTGTGTATACTGATGATGAAATAGCCGAGATGAAACAAAGCATCCGCGATTTCAAACAGGCCGGTGCCGACGGACTGGTGTTCGGTTTGTTGAATGAAGATCATTCGCTGGCAGCTGCCAATTTCGAATTGGTAAAACTCGCCGGAAATAGACCCTGCACCTTTCACCGGGCTTTTGACCAAACACCGGATCTTATCCAATCAGTTGAGCAGCTGATCGAATGGGGCTTCCAAACTGTGCTGACTTCCGGTGCTGCGGCATCTGCCTTGGCTGGGGCGGACATACTCAACAAACTACTGGACCAGGCTCAAGGCCGGATTCAGATCCTACCGGGTGGCAGTATCCGTTCCGGAAATATCGCCGAATTGAGTCGTTCGATTCCTGTTGATTTTTTCCATTCGGCAGGCATTACCGATGGCTCTGAAATAGTCGATCCACTGGAAATCCGATTCATTAAATCAGCTTTGGGCGAATGAAAAAGTCGATTGCCTTACTACTTATTTTTTATGCCTTCAGCCTGTTTGCCTTGGCCCAAAAAACCACTATCAGCCTAATCCGGAACTGGAATTTCCGACAGGCAGATCAGGATAAAGCCTATCCTGCAACGGTACCCGGCACCGTTCATACAGACTTGTTGCAGCAGGAACTGATACCCGATCCATTTTTCGGAGAGAATGAGCAGAAAGTACAATGGGTCGAACAGAAAAGCTGGATCTACGAAACCCGGTTTGATGTACCAGTGAATGAACTGGCCAAATCTAAACAAGAACTGGTTTTTGAAGGTTTAGATACCTATGCCCGGGTTTACCTGAACGGAAAAGAAATCCTGTCGGCAGACAATATGTTCCGTACCTGGACCCTCCCCGTTAAGGGCTTGCTGAAAGCCAAGGGCAACCAGTTGAAGATCGTTTTCGAGCCGGTGAACCCGAGAACCATAAGCCTTGCTACCCAATTACCTTATACCCTCCCGGGAGGTGAAAATGTTTTTATACGTAAGGCCCAATACCAGTTTGGCTGGGACTGGGGCCCGCGGCTGGTGACCTGCGGCATTTGGAAACCTATCCAACTCGTTTGCTGGAACGATAATCGGATCAAGGAAGTACAGGTGTTGCAGCGAAGCCTCAACGAGGAGTTGGCGGTGATCGATTTAATGTGTAGCCTGAATGAGCCAGCAAAGAAGACCCTAGTACTTCAGACCAGCTTCAGCGATGCAAAAACAAAGACCAAAGCCCAGGCAAAGATCGCACAGGGCGAACAGACGGGGATCATCCACCTTGAGGTAAGCTCGCCTCAGTTTTGGTGGAGCAATGGTTTGGGTAAAGCACATTTATATCAGCTGGATCTGAAACTGAAAGATCAGGACAAAACGCTGGATAGCTACCAGAGTGAGATCGGCCTTCGGACCATAGAAATCGTACAAAACAAAGACAGTTTGGGCAGCGGCTTCCAAGTGCAGCTGAATGGCGTGCCGGTATTCATGAAAGGTGCCAATATCATCCCTACCGACAGCTTTATGCCCCGAACAAGCCTTTCGGTTTACGAACAATTGGTTGAGGAAGCCAAAGAAAGCAACATGAACATGCTGCGGGTTTGGGGCGGCGGGGTATATGGCGATGATGCCTTCTATCGGCTTTGTGACCGAAACGGCATTTTGGTTTGGCAGGATTTCATGTTTGCTGGGAGCCCCTACCCTGCTGATGAGGCATTTTTAAATAATGTGGCCACAGAGATCAAGGAGCAAGTGATCCGCTTGAGAAACCATCCCAGCCTGGCCCTTTGGTGCGGCAACAACGAAATCAGCGAAGGCTGGTTCAACTGGGGATGGCAGAAACAATACCAGTACAGCCCGGCAGACTCTGCAAACATCAAGGCTGCCTATGATCGCACTTTTGAGCAATTCATTCCCTCCATCCTCAATGAACTGGATCCCGGTAGGTTTTATCACCCTTCTTCACCGGCCAATGGCTGGGGCAGGATGAAAAGCTACCAGGAGGCCGACGTACATTATTGGGGCGTTTGGTGGGGCATGGAACCTTTCGAAAATTATGAGAAAAAAGTGGGACGATTTGTTTCGGAATATGGCTTTCAAGGCATGCCGGCTTACAGCAGTTTGAGCAAATACCTGGAGGAAAAGGACCGTTACCTCATTTCGCCTGCTTTGAAGAATCACCAAAAACACGGCCGTGGTTTTGAGACCATCAGCTCGTACATGGAGCGGGATTACCCGATGCCAACATCGCTGGAGGATTATGCGTATCTCTCTCAATTGTTGCAAACGAGGGGAATGAAAACGGCCATAGAAGCCCACCGCAGGGCCATGCCCTATTGCATGGGCAGTTTATACTGGCAGTTGAACGATTGCTGGCCGGTTACTTCCTGGAGCACGCTTGATTATTACGGAATGCCCAAAGCAGCTCATTACCAGTTGAAGTCCTTGTTCAAAAACTTGATGATCAGTGTATCGGGAGAGGCAAATCAAAAACAGATCCATGTGGTTTCTGACCGTTTAACTGAACTGACAGGTAGCTTAGACTGGCAAGTCCTCAGTTTCGAAGGAAAAGTCTTATACCAACAAATCCTCCCTATACAGATTGAAGCCAACAGCGCCAAAGTGTATGCTGAGATCGACACAAAAAATATACCTGATTTTGATCCAAGCCGATCAGTCCTGCTTTGCCAGCTGGTAAATGAAGAGGGAACTTTGGCCGAACAAGTCTATTATTTTGCCAGAGACAAGGATTTGAATTTATCAAAGGCTCAAATTAGTCTCAAAAAACTTTCGAAAGATTCGTTTTTGTTGACTGCAGAGCGGCTGGCCAGAGGGGTATATGTATCCTGGGAAGATCGTGTTGCTGAACAAAACTATTTTGATTTGATGCCGGGAGAAACAAAGATTATCCGCTTCAAGCGAGCAACTGATCAAGTCTATCCAAAAGGAATGCCCGTGGTCATAACCCTGAATGAGGTTTTAGGGCGCCTGAAAAACTAAACGGCCGGCTCCTGCTGACTCAGGCAATGGAAACTGCCCAATCCCCAGATGATCTCGGTTGAATCTATTCCAATCACTTCGCGGTCTTTAAAACAAGTCTGAATGATGGAAAGCGCTAAATCGTCTTTGGTACAACGGAAATTCGGCACGATCACATGATCATTGGAAATGTAGAAATTGGCATAAGAAGCCGGCAGGCGCTGGTCTTCCCAGATTACCGCATCGGGCATCGGCAATTCTACTATATTTAATTGTTTGCCGTTCAGCAGGCGCATCTGTTTGAGCTGTTTGAGGTTGTGTTGCAGCAAGCCGTAGTTCTCGTCGTTTGAATCTGACTCCACTACCGTCAGCACGGTATCTTCATTCACAAATCGGACCGTATCATCAATGTGCCCATCGGTATCGTCACCCACCACGCCTTCATCCACCCAAAGGATCTGCTCCACCCCGTAATAATTGCGTAAATAGTTTTCGATCTGATCCTGGTTCAAATGCGGGTTCCGATTCGGATTTAATAAACAAGCTGTTGAAGTGAGCAAAGTACCTGCACCATTGAATTCCACTGAGCCGCCTTCCATCACAATGCCCGGATGAAAGACCGGAATATCGAAAGCTTTACCGATCAGGGTTGGAATGACATCATCCAAATCAAATGGCGGATATTTGCCTCCCCAGGCGTTATATCCCCAATCTACAATCACCTTTTTCTGTTCGGCAGCCGGATTGATCAAAAATGCAGGACCATGGTCACGGCACCAGGCATCGTTAGTAGGATGAAAATAAAATTCCACCTGACTCAAATCGGCACCAGCCTCCTGAATGTATTTCAAGGCAAATTGCTTCATGGCTTCATTGGCCACGTTAATACGTACCTTTTCGCTTTGGGCCAATACCTTGATGAATTGTGCATAATACGGATAGATGGCATCGATCTTGCCGGGCCAGCTGGCTTCTTTGTGCGGCCAGCTCAGCCAGGTGGCTTCATGCGGCGCAAATTCGGCAGGAAATGTATATCCGAGTTGTTTTGGAGTCATAGTTTGTAGTTCTCAGTCCGGAGTCATCAGTCGTAAGTCCGATCAGGACTGGGAACTGATGACTGAAGACTAAATTTCTTCGTCGATGAATCGTTGTGTAATTGCTTGATAAGAATCGATACGGCGATCTCTAAGGAATGGCCAGTGCGTGCGGTAATTGTCAGTTTTATTCAGATCCAATTCCTCTACATGGACCTCCTCTTGATCGTGAGTGGCCTTATACAATAGCGATCCGAAGGGATTACTGATGAAGGAACCGCCCCAGAACTTCATGGCGCCATCTTGTTCAAAACCTACCCGGTTCACGCTGACCACATGGACACCGTTAGCCACGGCATGGCTGCGCTGTATGGTCTGCCAGGCATTGTACTGCTCCGTATTAGTAGCTTCATCCTGAGAACTAGCCCAGCCAATGGCGGTTGGATAGAATAAAATTTCGGCTCCCATCAAACTGGTAATTCGGGCAGCTTCCGGATACCATTGATCCCAGCAGATCAATACGCCTATGGTGGCGAACTTAGTCTTGAACACTTTATAACCCAGGTCTCCTGGAGTGAAATAGAATTTTTCGTAATACGCCGGATCATCCGGGATATGCATTTTGCGGTACTTGCCAAGATATGCCCCATCCGCATCTAAAACTGCTGTGGTATTGTGATATAGGCCTTTTGTACGTTTTTCAAAAAGGGAGGCGATGATTACCACACCCAGTTCTTTAGCTAAGGTACTTAGCGCATCTGTAGATGGGCCTGGAATGGTTTCTGCCAACGAAAAATGATCATAATTCTCTTCATCACAGAAATACAGAGAAGTGAAGAGCTCCTGCAAGCAAACAATCTGCGCCCCTTTGGCTGCAGCCTCACGGGTTTTAGCAATTGCTTTTTGCACGTTCTCCTCTTTACTTGCGGTACAGCTCATCTGCACCATTCCGACGTTTACTTTAGCCATCTTTTTAAATTGAGCTGCAAAATTAAATAATTCGGCAGAGTTATCGCAGATAAAAGAACTAATAGGTCGTGGTCATGTCCTCATCCACACAAATGATGAAATCGGCTTTGTTTTTATGCTCGGCTAACAGGTATTTGAGCTCTTTTTGAGATACCGTAGTCACCGTAGCGATTTTCAGCTTTGGATTGGCCTGTTTGAGATACCAAACAATACCATCATGATTATCGGAGTGATAACTACCATTGTAATGGATAAACAGTTTGCCTGGCGACCAGTTTTTAAGTATGAAGTACCCCATTGTGGCATCTTTCAAAGCCTGTGCCTTGGGCATATTGGCCGTTGCATGGCCTGCCATCATGGTCATCATATTTTTATAACCCGGCAGTTCCGGATCGTAGAGAATAGGAAGTGGCGCCAACCAGGACTTTTCTTGGTCGGTTAAATTGTTGAGTGCTTCAAAGCCAGCTTTAGAAACCATAGACGCATATTTTCGAGGAACATTTGTGGCGACAAAACTCAGTTTTTGGTCTTTGGCAAAATTGACCAATGGAGAATAATCAGTGGTATAATTTTTCCATAAACGAGCGGCAGTATCCAGACCTTTAGCAGTGAGTTGGCCTGCCAGATACTGGTAAAGGGCTTGCTGGTTATCCTGCTCAAACATCTCAGCACCCAATACCAGATCCCGTTTTTGCTGGCAATCTTTGGTTATTTCCAACTCCATCCAGTGGCTAATTGGGTTGTTGTGAAACTCGCCTATCAAAACAATATCTTGACGTGATAACATTTCGACCATTTTACCATAATCGGCTTTTTTACCACTAGCAGTGTACAACACGTAGGCGGGTTTAGGCTGACTTGATGCAATAAAAGTCAACAATATTCCTAGTAGAGAAAACAAATATTTTTTCATAACATGGCTAATTGATGCTTTCACTAAACTACAATAATTGCTTATAATTTTGTAAGACAAGCTTCTAATTTTCCTT
>JBEDFI010000090.1:0-6986 GCA_041175245.1 Bacteroidota bacterium | reverse complement strand
ATAATTAAGTTTAAGGTTTAGGTTGATTATGATGACGGTCTTAGAGAAATCTGAGGCCGTTTTTTTATTTTTAGCAAGATGGAGTCCCTGAACAAAAGCGAAGCACGAAAATATTTCCTGAACCTGCGCCATGCTTTAACCAATGAGCAGGTAGAAAAGCTAGACCAAGACCTGCTCAAACATTTTCAGCAACTTGACCTGAGTGGCATCAGTCGGGTTCACCTCTTTCTGCCCATCTTATCTAAAAAAGAAGTCAATACCTATCCCATGGCCCAATGGCTAAGAGAACAGCACCCGGAAATCCAGTTGGTGCTTTCACGCAGCAATTTTGATGACCACAGCCTGAGTCATTTCATCTGGGATCAACGCACTCAGCTTGTTGAAAATCGTTGGGGCATTACCGAACCGCAGGGTGGGCGGGAAATAAGTGCCGAAGAAATTGATCTGATATTGGTCCCCATGCTGGCTTGCGATAAAAAAGGCCATCGTGTAGGCTATGGAAAAGGATTTTATGATCGCTTTTTAGCCCAATGCCGCAATAATGTTCAAAAAGTTGGATTGTCTTTTTTCAAACCCATTGATCAAATAAGCGATCTAAACGAACACGACATCCCTTTAGATGCCTGTATTACTCCACAAAAAATCTGGTGGTTTGCTTAAACCTGGGCTTTAATAAAATCGCTGATGAAGTAAGCGATCAATTTTGCTTGTAAAGTTTGCGATTCGGCAATGCCTTCACAAAGGTGGAAATAAGCCGGTTTAAACGCCCGGGTCTGGTAAAGCATGGAGCGGACCACTTCGGCAGTAAAGCCACTCGGTGTAGATGCGCTGGCCGAAGCATAGGCCAAACAGTCCATGTCCAATTCTAAGCCATATACGCCTTGCACAAACTGCATCGACTGATCAAAAGCACTGCCCGGATCAGTTTTCCAGGTCAGGAAATCCTCAAAAAAAGTGAACATGATCCGATCGGGATGCGCACTCAACTGATCAATAATATATTTTGAATTGTAATTTTCGTGTAAACCCCAGGCGGCATATTTATTCAGATATCCTTCCTGAAAAGCATATGAAAATCCATTACCGCTATGCCGGCCCTCCAAGGCTCTGAAATCGGCATGGGCATCCATATTCAACACGTTTACAGCTTGGTTTTGGGAAGCAGATAGTGCTTTTAAGAGCGGGTAGGCATTGTTATGCCCTCCCCCAACCACAATCGGGATTTTACCGGCAGTAAAAATCTGTTGCATCACTTCATACACCTTTTCGTCAATACGGCTCACCAGCCTTCGTAATTCATGAAGATCTGCATTTAAACTGCTAAATTGTTCTTCGCTCACGTTGATCTCCCCGAGTACCAGGATATCTTCACCGCTCAATTTTTCGGTACTTTGAATATTGCAAAAAGCTTTTAACACCGCAGGCCAGGTTTTGGCAGTTCCCGGCTGTCCGCCATTCGCACGCACCCCTACATCTTCTGGAATACCTAGTAAGATAAATTTGGCGGGATGACTTTTCAGTTCAGCAATGCTGGCAAGGCATTTCATCTGTTGACCCAGCTTAGTTTCGCCTTCGCGGATATTGGTGAAGGAGCGTAATTCTTCTGAACTGCTATAAATGATTTTATCCATACACTTCTCCTTTAACGATGACCCGCTCAATTAAATTGCTGCCAAAAGCATAGGGCAGATAGGCAAGAGAAGGAATGGGTTTGGTAATGATCAAATTGGCCACCTTTCCGGCCGCCATGCTGCCATAATTTTCAGATAGCTCCGTGGCAGCAGCACCGTTTAGCGTTGCCGCGTTGATCGCTTCTTCAGGCAACATTTTTTGTCGGATACAGGCTAATGACACCACCAGATTCATATTACCCGAAGGAGAAGAACCCGGATTGAAATCGGAAGCCAAGGCTACAGATATATCACGGTCAATCAGTTCGCGGGCATTGGCGAATGGAATATTCAAAAACAAAGAGCAATTGGGTAAAAGCGTAGCCATGGTATCACTTTGGGAAAGCGCCTTAAATGCAGCATCGTCCATCACTTCCAAATGATCAACGGACAGTGCCTGATGTTGTACAGCCATTTCAACGGCACCGCTGGCCGAAAGCTGGTTGGCATGTACCTTGGCCTTCAGTCCGTACCGTGCACCCGCCTCTAAAATGCGATTGGTTTCAGACAGTGAGAAAAAACCCTGCTCACAAAATACATCGATATAATCGGCCAGGGCCTCATCCGCTATTTGCGGTAAAGTTTGATCGATCAGCAGTTGAAGATAGCCCTCATGATCGGCTTTGAATTCCTGCGGATAGGCATGTGCACCCAAAAAAGTAGCCTTCACCGGGATGGGTGAGCTTTCTTTCAGCCTGCGGATGACCCGCAACATTTTCAGTTCGGCCTCCTGACTTAAGCCATAGCCACTTTTAATTTCAATGGCTCCCGTTCCGAGGCGGATCAGTTCATCCAAACGTTTCCAGGCTTGTTCAAACAGCTCTTCCTCGGTAGCAGCTTGCAACTTGCTGGCCGAGTTCAGAATACCGCCTCCAGCAAACGCAATTTCTTCGTAGGACCGCCCCTTGATTTTCATCACAAACTCTTCTTCGCGGCTGGCCGCAAAAACCAGGTGAGTATGCGAATCGCACCAGGAAGGCAATACACATCCGCCTTTAGCAGAAATTTTTTCGGTGGAGGAAGGAACAACCGGCAAGGCTTTCATCAACCCGAAAGAAACAATTTTACCGTCTTCTGCCAATAACCAGGCATCTTCCAGCGAGGGCAAACTGGCCATTTCGCTTCCGCGAAGCCTGAGTGTCTCCTTCGGATGCAAGCCAAAAAGTTGTTTAATATCAGTGATGAGGAGTGCTTTCATGTTTATAAAGCCAGTTCGAGGAGTACCGGGCAATGATCTGAATGTTTGGCATCGGGCAAAATAGCCGAACGCTTTACATGCGGCTGAAGTTCCTTACTGGCCAGGTGGTAATCAATACGCCAGCCCAGGTTTTTAGCCCTGGCTCCGGCACGGTAACTCCACCAGGTATAATGATGCGGATCTGGGTTGAACTGTCGAAACGTATCTACAAATCCACCTTGAATAAAATTTTCCATCCATTCCCGCTCTTCAGGTAAGAAACCGGAAGAGTTCGCGTTCGACTTTGGATTATGAATATCGATGGGTTTATGGCAAATATTGTAATCTCCGGAGATGACCAGTTTTGGGTAGGCCCATTTTAGTTGATCAATATATAACTTAAAGTCATCAAGAAATCGGTATTTGAATGCCTGTCGTTCATCGCCGCTGGAGCCCGATGGGAAATAGGTGCTCATGACAGATACATTCTCAAAATCGGCCCGGATAATACGGCCTTCGCGGTCGTAGTCATCCATTCCTGAACCATACTCCACATGTTTTGGAGTGATTTTGGTCAGGATGGCGGTACCGCTATAACCCTTTTTCTCAGCCGGATACCAATAATGTTCGTAGCCCATCTGCTCCAAAATGTACAAATCAGCAATTTGATCGGGCGTGGCCTTGATCTCCTGTAAGCAAACCACATCTGCTTGCGTAGCCTGCAGCCAGGCCAGCCAGTTTTTGCTCAGGGCTGAACGAATACCGTTTACATTATAGGTGATAATCTTCATGGTTTTTCAGCCAGACCTAAGGTTTTTTCGAGCTTACGAGCCTCTTTCTTTTTTAACAAGGTCACCTCCATGCGTACATCCTCTACAGGCCGATCCGCAGGTCCGGTTTTTACAGCAGCTACGGCATCAATCATTTCTGTTCCCCTTACCACCTCGCCAAATACGGTATAATTTTGATCGAGATGCGGAATACCACCCAGGGTTTTGTACACTTCACGCTGTGCTTCCGGAATTTTTCGGCCTTTCAGCCGGGTTTGCTCCAAGGTATTTAGTTGTTCATCGGTAAATACTTTGCCCTGTGCCAAATAAAATTGGCAAGCACTCGAAGCTTTTTCCGGGTTATTGTCTCTTGCCGCCGCAATGACCCCTTTCTTGTGGAAGAGGTTTTCAGCAAACTCAGCCGGTACCGTATAGCCTAAATCTCCATCCCCCAGGGCCTGACCGGGTGTAGCGGTTTTTGAATCCGGATCGCCGCCCTGGATCATAAACCCCTGGATGACCCGGTGAAACAAGGTGCCGCTCAAATTTCCCTCTTGGGTGATCTTTACAAAATTATCTCGGTGTTTCGGCGTTTGGTTGTACAGCATCACGAGGCATTCCCCCTTATCGGTTTTAATACGTACGAATTGATGTTTGGGTTTTGAGGCCTCAGCTGCAAGCGAAACAAACAGCAGGGCAAGTACGAAAATCTTTTTCATGGTTAATTTTTAATCGAATATACGTAATTACAAGGCGTCGAAATAGCTGACAATTAAGGATTTCATGAGCATTTCCTGCTCCAATAGGGTGTAAGCGGGAATCGGTTTAACCAACTTCCAGTGTGGCCATCCGTCCTGATCAAGGCCTTCCAGCTCATAAAAGCCCATTTCGCTAAATAAACGGCAAGTAGCGATGTGCATCAGCTCCTCTTTTTGTCGCTTGCTAAATTTTTGCGGCCCCTGGCCCAGTTCTTGAACTCCAATCAGAAAAAGAATCACCTTAATATCCGGCTGATCGGTATCAAAGTCGGTAGAAAGCCGGCTTTGCAGGGCTTTAAATTTTTGGTTAACCTCGGCTGGCTTCATCGTAGTCTTTCGTTGATATCCAATCGGAATTTACGGGCAGTATCCCGGGCAATATCATAGCCTGCATCCATGTGGCGGATCACCCCCATGGCCGGATCATTGTGTAATACCCGTTTAATTCTGCGTTCAGCATCGGCCGTACCATCGGCTACAATCACCATCCCGGCATGAATGGAATAACCGATCCCCACGCCGCCACCATGATGCAGCGACACCCAGCTGGCCCCGCCTGCCGTATTGATAAGGGCATTTAAAATTGGCCAGTCGGCCACGGCATCCGATCCATCTTTCATGGCCTCGGTTTCACGGTTCGGTGAAGCCACCGAGCCGGTATCCAAATGGTCGCGGCCAATAACGATCGGTGCCTTCACTTTTCCCTCGGCCACCAGTTTATTAAAGGCCAGGCCTGCTTTTTCGCGTTCACCCTGGCCAAGCCAGCAAATTCTAGCGGGCAATCCCTGGAAAGCAATGCGTTCTTGTGCCATCTTGATCCATCGATGTAATGCTTTATTTTCTGGAAAGAGATCCAGAATGACCTGATCGGTGACCACAATGTCTTCCGGATCACCACTCAAGGCTGCCCAACGAAACGGCCCCTTGCCTTCGCAGAATAAGGGTCGGATATAAGCCGGTACAAAGCCCGGGAAATCAAACGCATGACTAACTCCGGCTTCTAAGGCTCTTCCTCTTAAGTTATTTCCATAATCAAAGGTAATGGCGCCTCTTTTCTGTAATTCGAGCATGAGCTCAATGTGTTTGGCCATGGTGGCATAAGATCTGCGGGTATATTCCTCTGGATTTTCTTCGCGGAGTACTTTGGCAGCCTCTACCGATAAACCTTCCGGAAAGTACCCGATCAAGGGGTCATGGGCAGAAGTTTGGTCCGTCAATACATCTACAGTAATATTCCTTTCAATCAATCTATTTAATAACTCTACAGCATTAGTCACCACCCCAATGGATCGTGCTCTGCCTTCTTCTTTATACCTTAAGGCCAGATCGATGGCTTCATCCACATCAAAGGCAATTTCATCAATATAGCGAGTTTCTAAACGCTTGCGAATACGCCACTCCTCCACCTCTGCTGCCAGGCAAACTCCCTCATTCATGGTAATGGATAGGGGTTGTGCACCCCCCATACCACCTAATCCGGCAGTCACGGAAAGGGTGTGTTTGAGGCTTCCGCCAAAATGCTGCCGGGCCACTTCGGCAAAGGTTTCGTAGGTTCCCTGAACAATACCCTGGGAGCCGATGTAGATCCAGGAGCCGGCGGTCATCTGTCCGTACATCATCAGACCCTTGTCTTCCAGCTCATCAAAATGTTGCTGGGTGGCCCATTTTGGCACCAGTTGTGAATTAGAGATCAGCACCCTTGGGGCATCTTTATGAGTGGGTAAGATACCCACCGGTTTCCCCGACTGTATCAGCAGGGTCTCATCCTCTTCAAGGTCTTTAAGGGCTTTTATTATTAAATTCAGGGCTTCTGGATTTCTGGCTGCCTTTCCTCTGCCGCCATATACAATGAGTTCCTCGGGGCGCTCTGCCACATCCGGATCCAGGTTGTTCAACAACATACGTAAAGCCGCTTCCTGCACCCAGCCCTTACAGGTTAACTGCGCACCAATTGGCGTATTGCTTTTCGACAAATCTATTGCTTTAGTTGTCATGTGTAATTCATTTGTTACTGTTCGAATTTAGTCATTTTGATGTTTTACTTACCTTTACCTCTGGTAAAAATGAAAAATATCAGAAAATATACCTTTTCAGGAATCACCCTTTTTCTGCTGCTGAGCTTTACGGCAAGTATTATGCCCGTAGATATTTTTCACGAACATCGGGCAAAATCAGAAAGTATTGGATTTTGTAAAACCGATAAAGGACAAACCTGTCAACACAAAAGCCATTTGGGTAAACGGGCAAATTTTTGCTGGATTTGTTCTTTTCATGTTGAAAAAACATTTATTGCTGCCGGAAAAATCTCGTTTTCCACCCTACAGCCGCCTCTGCTAAAATCCTATTCGATAGAAAGCCTAAAGCTCTATCAATCTGCTGTGGTTCATCACAGATTAAGGGGACCACCCTCGCTGCTTCTTTAAAAACCGTATTTCATTCTATCCATGATTTAGTCTTCTAAATCATTGTTCCATTTATTCATTCATATAATTGAAGTATTATGTACAAGAAGCTCTTATATACCTGTTATTTATTCCTGATTTCATTCACTCTTCAGGGCCAAGATAAATCCATTATTTCGGGCAAAGTGATCGACGCCCAAAATGGGAAT
>JBEDFI010000089.1:0-7040 GCA_041175245.1 Bacteroidota bacterium | reverse complement strand
ATATCATATAAGTAAATTTTTTTCACAAGAATTCTTTCTTACCAAATACGTTCTTGATTTTCAGGCACAATAAATCGTTGTGTCTGTATTCTATACATTGGCCTTAGCCCAAGTGCCTGGCATTGGGGCATTGACCGCCAGGGCACTATTGGCTCATTTTGGCAATGCTGAAGAAGTATTTAAGGCCACAGCTAAACATCTATGTGAGGTGCCTGGTTTAGGGCCTAAATCTGCTTCCAACATTCTTAATTTTCGTGATTTTGACCAGGTACAAGCCGAGTTAGACTTTATCAATTCCTACCAAATTAAAACGCTGCAGTTTGGCGATCCCGACTATCCAACGCGATTAGCCCAGTGCTATGATGCTCCTTTTTTGCTTTTTTATAGAGGTAATGTAGATCTGAACCGGCAGAAAGTCATCAGTATTGTGGGCACCCGATCAGCAACTGCGTATGGAAAAAGCCTCTGTGAAGATTTGATTTCCGGAATAAAAGCTCATCAACCTTTGGTGGTGAGTGGCTTGGCATACGGCATTGATGTGACCGCTCATAAATCTTGTTTAAGTCATCAGCTTGATACACTTGGGGTATTGGCGCATGGTCTCGATCGGATGTATCCAAGAGAGCACCAGGCAATTGCCCGACAGATGTTACAGCAAGGAGGCCTCTTAAGCGAATTTCCTTCCAACACAGCCCCTGATCGTGAAAACTTTCCTAAACGAAATCGGATTATTGCAGGACTGGCGGATGCAACCATCGTTATTGAAGCACATGGAAAGGGTGGCGCCTTGATTACTGCCGAATTAGCCAATGTGTACAACCGGGATGTGTTTGCGTATCCCGGTAGGGTGGATGATGAACAAAGTTGGGGATGTAATTATTTAATTAAAACACATCGAGCAAACTTAATTAGCCAAGCTTCGGATCTGGAATATCTGCTTGGTTGGGATTCGACAACGAGAAGAAAAACTACCGCTACCCCCATCTCGTTAACGCTCAGTAAAGATCAATTGCAGGTATATGAAATTATTCGTGCCCATGCACCCATAGGAATTGATGAATTACAGTTAAAAACCGGAATTGAACAAAGCCTTTTAACCATGATTATTTTAGAATTGGAAATGATGGCTTGTGTGCTTACTCTGCCCGGTAAACGTTATCAATTGGCATAAAAAAGCCAGACTGAGTGATTCAGTCCGGCTACTCGGCTTGAATTTTTAACCCTTATGGTAGTTTGATAGCATAGCCGATTGAAAAGTTGATGCTGCTGTTTTTTGCTTTAATTTGACTTGCCAAGGCAGAAGGGACATTGTTGCTCAGTCCCATTTGATATCCCAGGGTAAAATTTAAACCAATTGGGAGCTGATACGTACTGAACGCATTTAGCCCGATATCGGTACGTTTCAACTCGTCATCTTGTGCATCTCCGAATTTGATGTCAGCTTCCTGTCCACCCGAAGATGATTTACCAGACAAGGCATATGCAAAGTAGGGACCGGCTCCAAATGCAATGCTTCCAAGACCAATACCAACCCTGGTGCCAAAATTAAGTGGTACCTTCAGGTACATCAAATTGATTTTTGCTTCGCTCTGACCTTCTACAATCTTGTTACCATGACCGCTTAATTCTAAGCCCGGTTGCAAAAAAAGTTTAGGTAATAATTTAAACTCAGCATAGCCGCCAACCTGGAATGAGGTGACAGATTGATTATCCAATACCACATTTGGGTCGGTATAATCAAAACTAATTTTCGATAAATTGACGCCTGCTCTGGCGCCGAATCTGGTTTGAGCACCTGCAAATAAAGTGCTGAAGGAAAGAATTGATAGTAAAAGTAATCGTTTCATAACGTATCGTTTTTAAGAAAAAACGCATATGCTTATGAAATATTGTCTGCTATCTTTTTTAAAATAGTTTCGATGGATAGTTGATGCATGCAGGCAAAATCGCCCCGATAGCAGATTTTGTTGCCATAAACAGAGCAGGGGCGGCAGCTTAGATCGACCTGCACACAGTTGTTTAAATTTTGGCCATAACCCAAAAAACCAGTAAACGGATGTGTAGCCCCCCAAATTGATAGTACTGGAATTCCCTTGAGTGAAGCCATGTGCATACCGGCCGAATCCATGCTTAGCATGAGATCCAGGTTCGAAATCAATGCTAGTTCTTCTTTTAGTTTAAGTTTACCGATGATGGAAATAATATTTGAAGACAATTTTGTCCATTTTTCAGCAATTTGCTGCTCTCCTGTTCCGCCTCCAAAAATGAAAAGCTGATATCCTGCATCTGCCAGCTGCACAAGCACTTGTTCCATCTTATCCAATGGATAAACCTTTTGTGCATGTTGTGCAAAAGGAGAGATACCGATCCATTTTTTTTCATTCTTAGGCCCGATAACGCTGAGGATTTGTTCCTCAAGCTTTTCTGGCTGTTTCAAAAGTTTGTTTTTCAATTGAAAAACGAAGCCCAGCTCACGGAATACATCCGCATAACGTTCCGTCATATGTTTCAAGGGGCGTAAAACCTTGTTTTTTTGGCGGATAAGCTCATTTTTCTCCGACCGGGCTTTATCTAAATGAGCGACAGAAATGCCGCTAAGACGAAAAAAAGTGGTTAAAATCCGGCTGCGCAGATTGTAATGGAGATCGGCGAGGGCATCGGGCTGATAGGCCTTTAACTCTTTAAACAGGGTATATAAGCCAAATAAGCCCTGATGTTTTCCTTTAGGTTCGATGGGATGGAATTTAATTCCTGAAATCCCCTCGTAGAAGGGGGCAAATAAAGCCCGGCTCACGACGATCAATTCGGTCTCGGGATATTTTTCTTTGAATTCGCGAAGAACAGGGGCAGTCATGGCCACATCGCCCATGGCTGAAAAGCGGAAAACCAGAATTCTTCGAACTGAAGGCATCTTATTGCTGTTTGTACAAGACCGGGTTCAAGCTCGGGTCGTTGTACATTTTCATCTGTTTATACACTTTCATCACTTTATCCCCCGATTCAATATCGGCCAACAATTCGTCGATGCTTTGAGAAAGGTCTTTGCGTTGCTCAAGCAATACATTCAGTTTGTCCTGGCATTTGCTGCGGTGTTCAGCACTGGCACTTTCCCGATTCGCCTCTTCAGCCATATGGAAAATCTTTAAGGCAAGGATAGAAAGCCGGTCGATGGCCCATGCTGGGCTTTCGGTATTAACTTTTGCATTGGATTTTGCCGGTACATTGGTATATTTTTCGAGGAAATAAGAGTCGATGTATTCTACCATGTCGGTACGTTCCTGGTTGGAAGCATCAATTCTTCTTTTCCATTTAAGTGCTTCGGAAGGGGCTATGCTGGGTTCACGCACCTCATCTTCCATGTGCCACTGGGCGGTATCGATCCAATTTTTGGCATACAACAAAAACTCAAGACTGCTGCTTGCATACGGATTTTCCGGATGTTTGTCGATTTCGTTGAATTGATGATAATCCTGAATGGCTTTATCAAAAATGGAGTTACATAAGGTACTGATCATGATACAAAAGTAGGAATTATCAGGCGGGTTTGCGCTTTTTGAAGAATGTATCGATTTGCTCCAAATTTAGTGCGTTTAAGCAGTGGGTGGCACTCAGTCCGCCCTTTCGTCCAACTAAAACACCATAATGCATGTCGTAAAAGCCCTCCCTACGGTGTGCATCGGGGTTGATGGCCAGCATCACGCCCTTTTCCAGCGCATATTGGTGCCATCGCCAATCTAGATCTAAACGCAGCGGATTGGCATTGATTTCAATGACCACGCCGTTCGCAGCACAGGCGTCAATCACTTTTTGGTGGTCGATGGGGTAACCGCTCCGGCTCAGCAATAATCTCCCGGTAGGGTGGCCTAAAATAGTGGTATAGGGATTTTCAATTGCTTTAATTAATCGTTGTGTGGCCTTTTCTTCGTTCATTTTTAAAACCGAATGCACGGAAGCGACCACAAAATCGAAACTGGCCAGCACTTGGTCACTGTAGTCGAGACTGCCGTCGTATAAAATATCTGATTCTATTCCCTTAAAAATACGGAATGGGGCCAGTTTTGAGTTCAGTTCGTCAATTTCACGATGCTGTGCAGCCACACGGATTTCATTTAATCCATTGGCATAAAATGCCGACTTGGAGTGGTCGCAAATACCGAGATATTCCAGCTTGAGTTGATCCCGGCAAAATAAAGCCATCTCCTCAAGTGTATTTACCCCATCGCTCCAAGTACTGTGGTTGTGCAGGCTGCCTTTTAAATCGGTATATTTCAGTAGAACCGGAAGCGATTTATTGGCGGCCCATGCTAACTCCAGATTTCCTTCACGCAGTTCCGGGGGAACAAATTCTAGGCCTGCCAAACTGTAAATTTCCATTTCTGATTTGCCGGAGACCGTTTTACCGGTAAGTAGTTTCTCCAGGTTATTTACATGCGAAGAACTGCCCGTAGTTTGTATCAATTCCCATCCAAAATCTGCCGCATGGCAGAAGTGAAAGCGAACAGGTATCGCATCTTCGGTATGCATAAAGCCTTTTTCATCCAATACGATGTTCAGGTTAGCCGGTAATTGCTCTTTTCTAAATTCTGAAGCCAATTGGCCCACTAGAATATCAACCTGATCAATAATTTCCATCCGTCGGCGGTATTCACCGCTCAGGCTAACTGCGATGTTTGGCAGGGCTTTCTGCAAATTAAGGAGCAATTGTTCAGCCATAGCTTCTACCTTGGCAAAAAGCATACGCCCGCTGCTGGCCATGCGAAACTCTAATACTTTCAGCAGCTCCTCCTGGGTTTTCAATCCAAAGCCTTTGGCTTCGATCAAGCGGTTTTCGTTACAGGCATAATATAGTTCACCCACACTTTCTATACCCAACTCTTTCCAAATGATGCTTACTTTTTTAGGTCCGATGCCTTTTACCTGCAACATTTCCACAATGCCCGGTGGGGTGGCAGTAATCAGTTCATCCAATTCGCTTATATGTTCGGTTTGAATCAATTCACAGATTTTAGAAGCAGTACTTTTACCGATGCCCTCCATACTGCTCATCTCCTCCAGGCTTTTAGTGGCGATCGGAAAGGAGAGTTTATCTACTTTAAAGGCAGCATTGGCCACAGATCGCACCTTAAAGGGGTTTTCTTCGTGCAGGTCTAATAACTGACTGAATAAACGCAGGGTACGGGCAATGCTCTTGTTTTCCATGGTATTCAAAAATAAGAAAGCCCTCCCGGATTGGGAAGGCTTTCTTCTAAATCTTATCAGCCTTATTTTACAGTAATTTCAAACGGAATTCTGGCCTGCATACCACTCCGGTTGATTACTGATTTGAGTTGCTGGTAATAAATATAACTGTCGCCCAGCTCTTGTTTGGTAAAATAGGTACGGATCTTATCGCTTGAGGTTTCAAAAATTTCCTGGAACGGGTCTTTCTGGCTCGGAAATTCTACGATTTTATATTCTTTGAGTTTTGCTTTTTTGGCTGCAGCACGAATAGCATCGTCAATATTTCCTAAACGGTCAACTAAGCCATTTTTCAGCGCTTCGCTGCCACTCCATACTCTTCCCTGGCCAATGCTATCGATGTAAGAAACGCTTTTTCGACGGCCATCCGCCACCTTTTGGGTGAAGGTTTTATAGATCTGGTTGATCTCTTGTTGTAACATCATTTTTTCATCCTCTTGGAGTGGCCGGGTAATGCTGATATCCGCAAATTTCCCGGTTTTAACACCGTCAAAGGTAATGCCCAGTTTATTGTTGAAGAACTTCTGCATATTGGGGATGATGCCAAACACACCGATGGAGCCGGTGATGGTGTTTGGTTGTGCGAAAATGGAGTCCGCATTACAGGCAATGTAATATCCACCTGAAGCAGCCACATCGCCCATTGATACCATCACCGGTTTAACTTTCTTCGTCAACTCCACTTCCCGCCAAATCACATCCGATGCCAAAGCACTACCTCCGGGAGAGTTGATCCGTAAAACCACTGCTTTTACTTTTTTATCAGTACGTGCTTTTCTGATTGCTCTTGAAATACGCTCCGAGCCAATGGTTTCATCATTTCCTTCGCCGCTGATAATTTCTCCTACGGCATATACCACTGCAATTCTATTTGATGAGCTCGATTTCTGTTCGTTTGCAATGCTGACATAATCGGCAATAGCCACCGAGTTGAGATCTTTGCTCTGAACAATTCCGGTCAGGCTTTTTAATTCGCTGAGTACCTCATCTTTGTATTTTAAGCCGTCTACCAAGCGATATTTTACTCCGTCTTCAGCAGTACGAACCAGGACCAAGTTGGCAACAGTCAGCAGCGAATCCTTCGGAATATTTCTACTTTCGGCAATTTTTGTGATGTAGTGGTCATACAAGGAACCCAAAAAAGAAGTTACTTGTTCCTTGTTGGCCTTACTCATTTTATCTAATATAAAAGGCTCTACCGCACTTTTATAGGTACCCACTTTAATGATTTGTGGTTCTATTTCTAATTTATCCAAGGCACCTTTAAAAAAGGTAATTTCGGTGCTGAAACCGCGAAAATCAATCATTCCTTGTGGATTAAGATATACTTTATTGGCAGCGGATGCCAAGTAATAAGCACCTTTTGTGTACACTTCACTGTATGCCAACACAAACTTCCCAGATTTTTTAAAATCAATTAATTTATTTCTGATTTCCTCGATGGCCGCATAGCCCGATTGGATGTAGGAAACATCGATGTAAATTCCTTTTATTTTTTTATCGGTTTTTGCTTTCTCAATACTGATCAGGATGTCATTAAGCCCAATGTTGCGCTCACTTTCTATTCCGAAAACATTCAGATTTTCAAGCGGATTTTTTGAGGTACGCTCCGTGATTGGGTAATCTAAACGAAGATGCATCACCGATTGATCCTCCACTTCTACCTGAGATTCTTCGCCTACGGTACTTGCAATCCCGATGATGGTGAAAATGGACAGGAGAATCAATACAAAAAAAGATAAAATGACGCCCAGCATGGAGGCAAACACAAACTTGAAGAACTCTTTCATTTGGCGGTTAAT
>JBEDFI010000088.1:0-7064 GCA_041175245.1 Bacteroidota bacterium | reverse complement strand
AAAAACTAAGTGCCTGCATTGAACTCATCGATAAAAAAATACATCACATTAACGATGCACTGAATGATCCGGACATGCCCGATCTCAGTGGCAAGCATCCGGGCCAATCTTTTTAAACATCCGGCCAAATTATGGAGCCTGTTTTATAACTTAGCCCCAATATATTTGATTCAATTTTGGAGTATTTAAGTGGGTTAAATCCGTCGCAGAGAGCAGCTGTAGAGCAAACCATGGGCCCGGTAATGATTGTGGCGGGTGCAGGTTCTGGTAAAACCAGGGTAATTACCTACCGGGTAGCACATTTGATCAAAAACGGCATCGATCCCTTCAATATTTTGGTGCTCACCTTTACCAACAAGGCAGCTAGGAGCATGCGTGAACGCATTTTAGCCGTGGTTGGACCTGAAGCAAAAAACTGCTGGATGGGTACCTTTCACTCTGTTTTTGCTAAGATATTACGGGTAGAAGCGGAGAAAATAGGCTATCCCAGTAATTTTACCATTTACGATACCGACGATTGCAAGAGCCTGATCAGGTCAATTTTAAAGGAAATGCAGCTTGATGATAAGCTGTACAATGCCAATTTTGTTTACAACCGCATTTCGAGTGCAAAAAATAATTTGATATCGGCTGCTGAATATTTACAACATGAATACATTCAAGCGGAAGATCAATCTACAGGAAGAGGGAAAATCGGGGAGATCTACCAAACGTATACTCAACGCTGTTTCAAGGCCGGGGCCATGGATTTTGACGACCTTTTGTTCAAAACCAACATCTTATTGAAAGATCATCCGGAGGTATTGTATAAATACCAAAACCGGTTTAAGTATATCATGGTGGATGAGTACCAGGATACCAATTTTTCGCAATACCTGATTGTGAAGAGACTGGCAGCAATCAACGAAAATCTATGCGTAGTAGGTGATGATGCCCAAAGTATTTATGCCTTCCGTGGAGCGAATATCCAGAACATCCTCAATTTCGAAAAAGATTACCCTGACTTGAAGATCTTTAAGCTCGAACAAAACTATCGCTCTACCAAAAACATTGTGGAAGTTGCGAATAGCATCATTTCGAACAATAAAAATCAGTTACAAAAAACGGTCTACTCCGAAAATGAAATCGGTGAAAAAATTAAAGTAAGCAGGGCTTTCAGCGATAACGATGAGGGTAAACAAGTGGCAGAAAGTATAGCTGAGCAACGAGCTTCGAAGGGGCTGAGCTATCGCAATTTTGCTATTTTATATCGAACCAATGCCCAATCGAGGGCCATGGAAGAGGCTTTGAGGAAGCTCAATATTCCGTATAAAATTTACGGGGGACTTTCTTTTTATCAGAGAAAAGAGATCAAAGATCTGATTGCTTATTTCAGACTGACCTTTAACCCTAATGATGAAGAGGCCATTAAACGGGTGATCAATTATCCCCGCAGAGGCATCGGCGATACCAGTATTGATCGGATCATTGTTGCAGCCGATCAGCACCAAATCACGCTTTGGGAGGTTATTTGCGAGGCGAACCAATATCTCGATGGAAGAAGCGCCGGCCCGGTAGCTAATTTTGCCACCTTGATCCAAAGTTTCCAGGTGATCGCAAAATCGAGCAATGCGTACGATACCGCCATACACATTGCTCAACACAGCACCTTGCTGAAAGAACTTTACGAAGACAAATCGGTTGAGGGTCTGAGCCGATACGAAAATTTGCAGGAACTACTGAACGGGATCAAAGAATTTTCTGAACGGGAAGATCTGGAAGAGAAGGGACTCGAAATTTTTATGCAGGACATTGCCCTGCTCACCAATGACGATAACGATAAAGACCCGGATGCTGATACCGTTTCGCTCATGACAATCCACTCGGCCAAGGGACTCGAATTTTCGAACGTGTATGTGGTTGGTTTGGAGGAAAATCTGTTTCCATCTCAATTATCTTTACACTCGAGAGCTGATCTTGAGGAGGAACGCAGATTGTTTTATGTGGCCATTACTCGAGCAGAAAAACGCCTCAATCTGAGCTATGCCACCTCTCGCTACCGCTGGGGAAGCTTGATCAGTTGCGAACCCAGTCGTTTCATCGAAGAAATTGATCCACAATACCTGGAAATAGATTTTAAAGCAGCCCCAAAAAGTAACGATATCGGCTCTTTTGACCAGGAACGATCCGCTTGGCAACAAAAAGAAAGTTTCAGCAAACCAAAACCAGGCCTTCAGCCCAAACCAACATCTATTTTACCCAAAGCCCACGTACCGAGTCCAGGCTTTGCTCCATCCGATACATCAGTGCTGCAAGCAGGCATGGAAGTAGAACATGAACGTTTCGGATTTGGAAAGGTGCTTCAAATTGAGGGTACAAAACCGGATATGAAAGCCACTATTTTCTTCAAAGATCTGGGGCAGAAACAATTGCTCCTAAAGTTCGCGAAACTCCGGATTGTCAGCTAAGTTGCGCAAGTCGCTCCCATTCTTGCATGGCCTGCTGCAAACTCTGTTGAAAGCTTTCTCTACCGAAGGGCTTTTTCAAAAAACTGAAAATATACTTTTGGTCGATAGCTTTTTTCGCCTCCTTATCATGCAGGCTGGCAGAAACTAAAATTCGGATCGATTTTGGACAAAGTTTAGCCGCCTCGGCCAGAAATTCGACTCCGTTACATTCGGGCATGTGAAAATCGGAGAAAATCAGATGAAAAGGTCTTGATTTGATCCATTGCCTTGCCTCTTTTACCGAACTGGTTAAGTGAAATTGATAGGGACTTTCCCTGGTAATTAATTCCACCGCCTTGATGAGCAGATAATCATCATCCAAAAATAAAACATTCGGTTTACCAGACATCTTTAAAACCTGTAATCATCCGCGTTATAGGTTTTTTTACTTCCCTTAAAACGATAATTTAGCATCACTTCATGTGTACCCATTTGATGTTTTAAGCGGATATCAGTCATGAAATCATATGCATACCCTAATTGCATCCGCTGATTTAACTTCACCTGAAACATCGCTGTTACTGCAGCCTGAGACCGATAACCTAAACCCAGGCTTAAGCCCTTTTCTTCAAAATATGCGTTCATATTTATATCATACTGTAAAGGAACTCCTGCCGTATACTTAACCATCAGAGAAGGTTTTAGTTTGATAAAATCGTTTGCTTTGAAGCGATAATTTGCAGTTAAATAAAAATCGGAACGTAAAGCCGAAAGCGAGGTGGTACTATTGTTTTGACCAACCGTAAACTTTGCCAGGTAAGGAACCGAAAAACCAAGCTCCCATCGATCAGTAAAATACAAGAGTCCGAGACCCACATTGGCCCTCCAGCTGGATTGATTGACAAAAACCGGATCTTGATTGCTCAAACTACCATAATTTCCTAAATAATAACCAATTCCGCTGGTAAAACCGGCAGCCAAATGGCTGTTCTCCGTTAATTGCACCCGGTGCGCAACAGATGCGAAAAAAGCCTGCTCACTTTCTACGCCCACGCGGTCGTGTACAAACATGGCGCCTATGGAAGTTTGATCATTGGGGAGTGTGGCATGAGCGCTTAGGGTTTGTGTTTGAGGTGCTCCTTCAAATCCAACCCACTGATTTCGGGTAAGAGCCGTTATCCGCCCTTGCGGTTCAAGTGCAGAAAACGCCGGATTTACGGCTAGTCCGTTAAAGTGGTACTGACTAAACAATGCCCGCTGAACACGTAATTGTGAAAATCCTGCAAAGGGGACAAAACAAATAAAAGAATAGAAGAGTGCTAAATACTTTTTCACAGGTTTGGTTTTTATTTTCGCTTGATGACGAAGAATCCATTAAATAAATGTGTTTTTCCACCTACCGGATCAAAGACCTTTAAGATGTAGTAATAGGTGCCGTCCGGAACCTCCGCATTGTCTGCTAGCATACCGGTATTGGCTTTTCCTTTGAATGAGCGCTGATCGTTGTCGTAATGGTCCATTTTAAAAATGACATTTCCCCATCGATTGAAAATCTGAATATCATTATCAGGATAATTCAAAATATTCTCGATAAACAATACCTCGTGCCCCATGTTGTCATTATTGGGAGACATATCCGGCCAAACCGTAATATCGAGACCGCCACTACCGATGCCGAGGATCGGAATGGGCTGCAGAAAACCCTGTGTAAGCAGGTGATTCGAGAAACTGAAGGTTTCAATAGCTGTCAACTCCCCCACACTATAATCCACCACAAAACCATTGACCCATACATAATTTCCGCTGACATTAAGGATATGAGGCGAATTGTCTTGTCCCTTTGCTCCCCAACTCAAGATCTGGAAGAGCACAATCAGGAATGTAATTACTTTTTTCATGGCATCTTATTGAATTACCCAGTAATTAAAAATGGCATCCCTCATTCCCGGGCTTTTATTCTTGTACGTGATATTAAAACCATTTACAGTACCCGTAACAAAATAAACGGTATCTGCAGCGGTCTCGTTCGCTGGAGTAAGTAATACGGCCGGTATGGTTGTATAAGGTGTCGGATTGGAGTATTCTACATAAATTGTTGTGTAGGAAGCTGTATTATTTACACCATCCATTGCTACCTGCCCCTTTACATTCGTCAATGGAACGGAACTGGCCTTAAAGCCGCTCACCCCACTACCAAACAATACAGATAAGGACACGACAGATGCCTGTGTGGATTTGAAAACACCCTCATGAATTTTCAGGCTACCTCTGTCAATATGCAATTTATCATCTGGTGCCGTAACGCCTATTCCTACATTTACTGAATTGGCGCCGATACCACCAAGTACTAAACTATTGCTTGTAGAAACGGCCGAGTTAGCTCCAATTGCTGTGGCGTTGTTGAGATTGGGTGATGCACTGGCACTCAGACCTATTAAGGTATTGGCACTGGCACTACCGGGTACAGATAAGCCGGAATTCTTACCAATAAAAATGTTATTATTTCCCCCGGTAAATAACAAACCAGCCAAGGAACCTAAGGCCACATTATTAAAGCTTCCTGCATTATCTAACGAGGTTAGAGCACTTTCTCCAATTGCGGTATTTAAGCCCGAGTTAAGCGATACGTTCCTTCCCGCATATGCTCCTACAAAGGTATTTCTACTACTTCCAGAAGCTACCAACTCTCCCGCTTGTGTGCCTATAAGTGTATTGTGCAAACTCAAATTGCTACTTGAATTACCCGCTAAATACCCAAAAGATGTTTCACCACTCGTTTCATCCACCCGCCCTGATTTATTATTATTTACTTTGAATAGTAAAGGAGCTGCATCACTTGTTCCTAAAAAATGAAATCCATCACTGGTACCTGAGTTCCCTGTAAGCGACCAACCCGTGGTATTAAAACTTGCCAAGCTAGGTGTACCTGCTGAGTTGGTGACAAAGAACTGATCGGGAGGACCGTTTGCCATTTTGCTCAGTGTAACGGCACCATCCGCAATCTTATCTGTAGTGACTGCGTTACTTGCGATCTTGGTTTCTGTTACTGCGCCATCCTTAATTTTATTGACCGTGACCGCATTATCTGCCAGTTTAAACTCTGTAATCGCATTATTATTGATTGATAGGATCCCAGTATTGGTGATAGAGGCATCACCAGACATAGAAACATCTATGGGAAAATTATTCACATCGCCCACATAAATATGTGAATTGGTGAGTGCAGGCATGCCTGTTGGCCCGGCAGGACCTTGTGGACCCTGAGGTCCAGCCGGTCCAGCGGGTCCGGTTTCACCTTGAGGGCCTTGTGGTCCGACAGATCCTGCAGGACCGGCCGGACCCGGTGATCCTTTAGCAGGGCCTGCATTTAAAATCACCCCATTGGTGAGGTGTAAATACAAATTACCATCATCTTCTATGATTGCCGCTGAAACACTCACTCCTTGTGCACCCAAGGCAGTACCTGCATCGATCACTTGTCCGTCGGTGAGTGTAATGAACAAATGACCATCCTGGCCTATTTTGGCAATCTCTACGCCAATCCCTGGATCTCCTGCTGGTCCCTGAATGCCCTGGGCACCAGCCGGACCTTGAGGACCTATTGGTCCGATGGCACCTTGAGGCCCTATCACGGTACCAACATCAAGCGTAGTATTATCACTGAAGGTGAGGATCAAATGTCCATCAGAAGCATTCACGGTTGCAGCGGTCACACTTTTTCCAGCGGCTCCGGCAGGGCCATCAGGGCCGATCGGACCTACAGGACCGGCTGGACCCTCTGGACCCATTGGCCCGGCTGGCCCAGCTGGCCCCATCACAGAACCAGCATCTACGGTACTATTATCATTAAGTTTTACGATGAGATGGCCAAAAGAATCAATGGATATGCTCGAAATAGTTGAGCCACTCAAGCCAGTGGGCCCCTGAGGTCCTGTAGGGCCGGCCGGTCCGGCGGGACCTGCTACTCCAGCAGGGCCTTGTAGCAAAACGGTCCCTGGAGGCCAGGTTCCATCCAGATTCTGGGGACCAAAGAGTACACTGGTGGTGGTATTGAAATAATAATCCCCCGGTGCACCCTGACCGGGTTGAGGATCAGTGCTGCCACTTAAAAAACTCGATCCGTCTTTTCCAGGAGGGCCTTGAGGGCCATTCTCGGCAAATTTAGAATAGAGTGCATAAGGCACGCTTAGCAAAGAGCTTGTACCGGCCAATACGTAATTATTTGCGCCATCCAGATCTAGTTCAACCTTCAGTGATTTTGCTCCAACACCCCAAGGGATCAGGGTAAAATCACCGCTTGTTTTAAGGGCACCGGGGCTTCCGATAGCAATAGTATATAAACCGACCGCATTGGTTTTTACGAGTCGTTCTTCTCGGTAGTGTACCAAACCGTTGGGCCCTGTTTCCTGAATACTCAGGCGGATGCCAATCTCTTTATTAATGATTGGGTTCCCTTTGTCATCTCTGACTGCTCCCTGATAATTCAGTTGCTGTGGAACCTGTGCGGCTACCTGCTGAACGAGTAAAACAAATAAAAGAATGAGACTTAATCTGATGGATAAGGTGTAGAGCCATTTCATGGATAGAATGATTTAGGTTAATACTTACGTTTTACATAGAAAACATAAACTATAACAT
>JBEDFI010000087.1:0-7094 GCA_041175245.1 Bacteroidota bacterium | reverse complement strand
ATTTGGATTCATAACGTTTGTAAGCTGTGGTAAAATCGTCCCTCATTTCTACAAACCGTTGTACGGCTCCCGCAATAAATTCATCGTCTATCAGCTGGAATACACCGTTCAGCCCATCGGCCAAATCGAGTTCGCTGATCTTATACGTTTGTTCAAAAGCGCCCTTTTCCAGTTTGATCAAATACTTCTGATTCATGGAAAAGATCGTGATCTTACATTCTGGGTGCGGAAGTTCGGCGATGGCTCTCATATTAGTTATTTTGATGCGCTATTTTAAGGGAAGCTAAAGGGTTAATGCCTCGAATACTGCCCATGGTTTTAATTGGTTTAAATCGGGCGAAAAGCTCCTCGCTGTACCAATCTTCCTTTCTTGTTTTACGAATGACTTCTGCATGTTCCCTCGATTTGTAGGCGAAATTCTTCACCGCATCCAGGCTTGACCAAACCGAAAACGTTGCCTGAAGGTAGAATGGAGCTTCTCCCACTCCAACAGAATAGAGGTAGCCAGGCGCTTGGCTCATCATTTCCGCCACACCGCCCACATTTGCCCAAAATGATCTCAACTTGTTCATCCGGATTTGAGCTCTTGTAATCACCGCCACCGGACCAGAGTAATTCAGGTCATTTCCTGGATTTTCAAAGGGTTCTTTTCCGCTCCACAAACCATGACTACTCAATGGTTCACATAAAATGGTCCACTGTTCACTACTGAACAATCTCCACCACCGTGTAATGAAAGAGGATCGGTAAAAATGTTGAAAATCCTCCTCAGTATCCCAAACAGTCAGCAATCCCCATTGTTCCCAATCCGGATGAAGATCGAAGGTCCCGTTTTTGCCGCAGCCCATGAGTTTCCAGAAACGACATCTGCGATTAAAAAACAGCGGTATACGATGAATAGCCATCGCTAAAAATGCAATGGGGAGGGCTATTTTACGGTAACGGACTAAGCTGAGGGAGACGACCATTATTTTGACACTCCAAAAATAGTCGAAGATTGCTTTCCAATTCCCAAATTCTTTCCACAATGGCAGAAATAAGTCACAATCTGTTAATTAGTATGGCTAATCCACCCAGCTTCTTATTTTTGTAGAACAATGGCAGAAGATTTAATCATTCTCGAAGGAGATAAAGAAACTCAATATCAATCGTTAATTCCACAAATTGCTGCTTTGTTGGCCGGAGAAACTGATCTGATGGCCAACTTGGCTAATATCTGTGCGGCGCTCAAAACGCAGTTCGGCTTTTTTTGGGTTGGTTTTTATTGGGTAAAAAACAATGAATTGGTTTTAGGGCCTTTTCAGGGACCTGTTGCTTGTACTCGGATTCAAAAAGGAAAGGGAGTATGCGGACAAGCATGGGAACAAGCTACCCCATTAATTGTTCCGAATGTAGAGGAGTATCCTGGACACATTGCCTGTAGTGCTCTTTCAAAATCTGAAATTGTGCTTCCTGTAATGCAAGAGGGGCAGGTTCTTGGGGTGTTGGATGTAGATAGTGACTTATTAAGCCATTTTGATGAAGTGGATGCACAATACCTTCAAAAAATCATCAATTTGATCCCTTTGGATAATTAAATCGAAAAAAATCAGTTAGTATAAAATCAACAACATGAAAAAATATTTGTACTTATGTCTTTCTGTTTGTTTGGCTATTGGCGGTCAAATTAAGGCCCAAAGCACTCAGGTAGATACTGCTTCGCTGCGTTTCAAAAACAAAGTCGATTCTGCCAGTTATGCCATCGGGGTCAGCATTGCACAGGATCTAAAATCAAGATCCATCAAAGAGCTTAATTATGCCGTCCTGGTTCAGGCCATGCAGCAAGTGTTCATGGGAGGAAGTCCTGCTTTGGATCCAAAACAATGTCAGGAGGCCATCATGAGCTTCTTCGCAGAAGAAAAAAAGAAAACTACAGAGCCACTCAAGGTAGAAGCAAAGCGCTTTTTAGAAGAAAATAAGAAGCGGAAAGGAGTCATGGTTACCTTATCTGGACTTCAATATGAGATTCTGAGACCTACCAAGGCTCCGCAACCGCTTGCAAGCGATCAGGTAACAGTACATTACAAAGGAACTTTAACCAATGGAAAACAGTTTGACAGCTCCTATGATCGAAATGAACCTGCTAAATTTCAACTGAATCAGGTGATCAAAGGATGGACCGAAGGGCTACAGTTGATGACAGTCGGTTCAAAATACCGTTTTTACATCCCTGCAGATTTGGCTTATGGAGAAAACGGTGCCGGAGCAGATATTCCTCCCTACAGCGTCTTAATTTTTGAAATCGAATTACTGAAAATAGGACAATAAGCTAAACTCACATGCTACTAAACGATACACCAGATTTTGCACTCGCAGCTGATGCAGCTGATCCCCTGAGGTCATTTCGCGATCAATTCCTTATTCCCAGCAGCGACGGACAAGAGATCATTTATTTATGTGGCAATTCCCTGGGCTTACAACCTAAAACTGCTCGTAAAAAAGTAGACCAACTCTTTGATCAATGGCAAAACTTGGCTGTGGAGGGCTGGTTTGAAGGAGAAACTCCCTGGATGACTTACCACAAGGAATTGCAGCAACTGCTGGCACCCATTATGGGGGCAAAGCCCGAAGAACTGGTCCCGATGAATAGTCTCACGGTCAACCTACACCTCTTGATGGTGAGCTTTTATCGTCCGAATGGGAAGAGAAATAAGATTTTAATGGAAGGAGGAGCTTTTCCGTCTGATCAATATGCAGTTGAAAGTCATTTACGGGCATTAGGAATTGATCCTGAAGAAGCTCTTATTGAAGTCCATCCGCGAGTAGGTGAAGAAACGCTGAGGACTGAAGATATTCTGTCTACCATTCATCAACATGCCGAAGAGCTTGCTTTAGTACTTTTCGGCGGTATCAATTACTACACCGGCCAGTTTTTTGATCTCGAAGCCATCACCCGTGCCGGCCAACAAGCAGGAGCGAAGGTAGGTTTTGATCTGGCCCACGCTGCTGGAAATGTGCCCTTAAGTTTGCACGATTGGGGGGTTGATTTTGCCTGCTGGTGTTCTTACAAATACATGAATAGCAGCCCAGGTGGTATCAGTGGCGTTTTTGTTCATGAAAAACACTTTAATAATTCGGATCTACCCCGATTTGCAGGTTGGTGGGGATATCAGGAGGCTACCCGCTTCAAGATGCAAAAAGGTTTTGTGCCCGAGCAGGGAGCAGAGGGCTGGCTTTTGAGCTGTAGCCCTATGGCTTTATTGTCTATCCATAAAGCCTCATTAGAAATTTTCCAGGATGCAGGTGGATTACCCGCCTTAAGGAAAAAAAGTGAGCAATTGACCGCTTATTTGTCTTTTTGGATACATAAAGTGAATGAAATTCTTGGAGTGGAACAATTTCGCATCATCACCCCCGAAGAACCCAAGGCCAGAGGCTGTCAATTATCACTGATTGCCCGCAAAAATGGCAAACAAATTTTTGATGAATTAGTAAAACGAAGAATCGTGGGCGATTGGCGGGAGCCTAATGTAATCCGTATGAGCCCGGTGCCATTGTATAATTCTTTTCAGGATGTGTATCGCTTCGGAACGGAACTTGCTGATATTTGTAAAATGCTACATGAATAAGCGTATGATCAGTCGAATCAGAACCTTGTCGATTTTAAATTTCATAGCTTTTGTCTTGGCTTTTCTGGTCTCCAATTTAAGCCAGTGGGGTTTATTGGGGCTTAATAATACCATGGCTACGGTTTCGGCCAAGTATGAAAGTGTTTTTACACCAGCAGGAATCACTTTTGCTATCTGGGGCATCATTTACATTTCACTCTTTGGTTTTTGCATATATCACTTGTTTCAGGCCTTTACGCAACATGCCGATCAACGTGTAAATCAGGATGTGTATAAGATGGGATGGCTATTTGTGATCAATAATGCGGCTACCATACTGTGGGTACATTCCTGGCTTTCAGAAATGCTCTTTTTCTCGGTATTACTGATGTTCATTCAGCTTTTCAGTTTACTATTTGTTCATATTCGGCTTGAACTTTTCAATCCACGAAGAGCGCTACTCGGCAAGGCCTTTAGTCAATTTCCGCTCAGTATTTATTTTGCCTGGATTTGCGTGGCAACCGTGGCCAATACCAGTGCTTACCTCGTTTCCATAGGCTGGGATGCTTGCGGGATTAGTCCGGAAAATTGGGCCATTATCATGATCGGGGTTGTTACTTTGATCAGCCTGTTCATGATTTTTATTCGGAAAAATCCATTTTTTGGAATGGTCATTCTTTGGGCATTTTATGGAATCATTCTGAAACGACGACAAATTGATGCCGATCTCTACGCTGATGTAATTCTTGCGGCCCGGTCAGCATTTATTTTAATTGCCATTTCTACCATCTTACAATTGATAAAAAATTTCCGTTCACGCCCCCGTTTACATTAGCCCATTTGTTAAAAATCGCTTACGACCCCATCTATGCCCATCCTTTACCGGAAGGGCATCGTTTCCCGATGTTAAAATATGAGCTCATTCCGCAGCAAATGCTGCACGAAGGGCTCATTCATCCTCACAATCTATTTTCTCCCGCCTTGTTGGAGGATGAAATTGTATTCTGGACGCATGAAGCCGAGTATTACCGCCGATTAAAAAATTTGAGCCTTAGTCCTCAGGAAGAAAGAAGGATCGGCTTTCCACTTTCGGAACAATTGGTGGAACGAGAACTCAGAATTGCCAGAGGAACCGTTGATGGAGCCCATTTTGCCCTGGAGCACGGTATCGCATTTAATGTTGCCGGGGGTACACACCATGCCGGCAGTAATTGGGGAGAGGGTTTCTGTATGCTCAACGATCAGGCCATTGCCGCCAATTATTTATTGAAAAATAAGCTGGCAAATGCTATTCTAATCATTGATTTAGACGTCCATCAGGGAAATGGGACTGCCGAAATATTTGCAACTAATGACCGGGTTTTTACCTTCTCTATGCATGGAGAGAAAAATTTCCCATTCCGTAAAGAACAATCAAATCTGGATATTGGATTGGAAGATGGGACAAGTGACGAGTTGTATTTGAAGCTTTTGAGGCAGCATTTAGACACTCTTTTTAAGAATTTCAAGCCCGACTTTGTTTTTTATTTATCGGGCGTGGATATTTTGTCTACCGATAAATTGGGTAAACTTTCGGTTTCCAAAGAGGCGTGTAAATTAAGAGACCGAATGGTGTTGGAGGCCTGCAAACAGCGTGAAATTCCCGTACAGGTGAGTATGGGAGGAGGCTATTCGCCACAAATCAAAGATATAGTAGATTCGCACTGCAATACCTTCAGAACAGCTCGTGAACTTTATTTTTAAGCAAATTTAGGCGCAACAAGAAGGTCTTTGCTGCCAGCTGTATAAGTATAAAATCCGCGGCCGCTTTTTACACCTTTTTCTCCGGCCGTAACCATATTGACCAACAGGGGGCAGGGAGCATATTTCGGATGGCCGAAGCCATCGTGTAACACATTCAAAATTGCCAAACAAACATCTAAACCAATAAAATCGGCCAGTTGCAAGGGACCCATCGGATGGGCCATGCCCAGCTTCATGACCGTATCTATTTCATGAACCCCGGCAACTCCTTCATAAAGCGTGTAAATTGCTTCATTGATCATCGGCATCAGGATTCGGTTGGCCACAAATCCGGGATAATCGTTCACTTCAACGGGTACCTTGTTCAGTTTTTCGGATAGTTTCATGATCTCGGACGTCACCACCTCACTGGTGCCATAACCACGAATTACTTCTACCAATTTCATCACAGGTACCGGATTCATAAAGTGCATACCGATCACCTTATCGCCTCGATTTGTAACGGAAGCAATTTTGGTGATTGAGATGGAAGAAGTATTTGACGCCAGAATCGTATCTGCCGGGCAAAATTGGTCCAGATCTTTGAAAATTTGCAGTTTCAGATCGATATTCTCGGTGGCAGCTTCCACCACTAAATCGACTTTTGCTACTCCGGCTTTTAAATCAGTAAAAGTCTTGATATTTGCCAGCGTACTATTTTTGTCGCTTTCAGAAAGCAGGCCCTTGCTTACTTGTCGGTCCAAATTTTTGCTGATCGTTTGTATACCACGCTCTAATGCAGATTCACTTACATCAATCAAGGCAACGGAATAGCCAAATTGTGCAAAAGTATGGGCAATGCCATTCCCCATGGTACCTGATCCGATTACTGCAATATGTTTCATATTAATGATAATTGGTGCGCAAATATACAGAAATGCACATTCGAAAAATCGGGAACTTAACTTAGTTTTTTAAGTTAGAGATCGATTTTTGCATGTGTGCCATCATAGCAGTGAGCGTTTCCAGGCTGGGTTCAGGTGTAGGTTGCGGGAACTCTGAGCTGATGAATGCCTTTGCTTTCCAAATTTCCAATATATCATCTACCGGGATGTTGTATGGCTCATACACCGGGTTGTCGGAAATCAATTTAAGTGTTTTGGCATCTCTTAGTTTATTTCCAGCCCTTTTATAGACCACGCCCTCATTTAAGCTGATGATTACATAGGTTTCGCCGGCCTTTACATCGTTCCAATTTTCCACATATTCTCCAATTACAATAGTTCCGCTGGGGAGTGGGAGCATGGAATCACCTTTGATTTCGAAGGCACGATAGGTTCCCTGGTTAAAGAAGGGTAGATTGAATTTCGGCAACTCGCCCACGAACTGCGGATCAGCATATCCATTCAAATACCCCGCACTTGCCTTCACCGGAACAAAATCGATGCGTTGCTCATCTTCCTGATCAACCGTGATGCTCAATACCCGGATATTACTGCCATCGCTTCTCGTTTTAGGTTTCCAGCTATCGTTGATCTTTTCATTCACTAATTCGTCCATAGAAAGATCATAAAACGCTGCGAATTTTTTTAGTAATTCGTATTTTGGTTCGGCTCGGTCTTCTTCGTAAGCGCCAACCAGCGAACGTTTAATTTCCATTAAATCAGCAAATTGCTGCTGTGTGATACCTTTCTTCTTTCTAAGATATTTCAGATTGTTTGAAAAATGAGCCATGTTAAAAATAATTTTGTTTTTACTAATATTGTTAGTATTATTGTGCCAACT
>JBEDFI010000086.1:0-7286 GCA_041175245.1 Bacteroidota bacterium | reverse complement strand
TGGAATTCAATAAAAACGAAGACCTCAATAAACAACTGCTTTCCGATTTAAAAAATCGATTGAAAAAAGTGTATGCTGGAGGAGGGGACAAAGCTGCTGCCAAGCAGAGAGAAAAAGGCAAGATGCTTGCCCGTGAGCGCATTCAATATCTTCTGGATGAAGGGAGAGAACAAGTGGAGATCGGGGCTTTGGCTGCCGATGATTTGTATGCAGAACAAGGCGGCTGCCCATCAGCGGGGGTGATTTGTATAATCGGGTACATTGCCGGCCGACAATGCATGGTGGTCGCCAATGATGCCACGGTAAAGGCTGGAGCCTGGTTTCCGATGACGGCTAAAAAGAATCTCCGGGCGCAGGAAATTGCCATGGAGAACCGATTGCCTATCATTTATCTGGTCGATTCTGCCGGGGTATATCTGCCCATGCAGGATGAGATCTTCCCGGACAAGGAACATTTTGGCAGAATTTTCCGCAACAATGCTTTAATGAGCAGCATGGGTATTGTACAAATTGCAGCTATTATGGGTTCTTGCGTGGCAGGAGGGGCCTATTTGCCCATTATGAGTGATGAAGCCATGATTGTGGAAGGTACCGGCTCGGTTTTTCTGGCGGGAAGTTATTTAGTTAAGTCCGCTATAGGTGAAGATATCGATAATGAGACCCTCGGAGGAGCCATTACTCATTGTGAAATTTCGGGAGTAACCGATTACAAACATCCCAATGATCAGGCCTGCTTAGATTCCATTCGAAACATCATCAGCAAATTGGGAGCTCCCCAACAAGCCGGATTTGACCGTATTCCATCGATTCTTCCACAAAAAAATCAGGAAGAAATTTATGGCATATTGCCCGAAAACAGGGAGAAACCCTACGATATGCTCGAAATCATCCATCGTTTGGTTGACGGTTCTGATTTTGAAGAATATAAGGCCTTATACGGTCAAAGCATTATTTGTGGCCTCGGACGGGTTGATGGCTGGGCGGTGGGTATCGTGGCAAATCAGCGGAAGGTCATCAAAAATAAAAAAGGGGAGATGCAATTTGGCGGGGTGATCTATTCAGACTCAGCCGATAAAGCCACCCGCTTCATAATGAACTGCAACCAGAAGAAAATCCCCTTGGTTTTTTTACATGACGTAACCGGATTTATGGTAGGCAGCCGATCCGAACAGGGTGGTATCATCAAAGATGGCGCTAAAATGGTAAACGCAGTGGCCAATTCGGTGGTACCTAAATTTACCTTTGTGATTGGCAACTCATATGGTGCCGGAAATTATGCCATGTGCGGAAAGGCCTACGACCCACGTTTGATCTTTGCCTGGCCTTCCGCTAAAATTGCCGTAATGGGTGGTTCGCAGGCGGCTAAAACCCTGTTGCAAATACAGGAATCGGCCCTAAAGTCGAAGGGTGAGGTCATCAGTGAAGAGAAAAAACAAGCCTTGCTGGATGAAATCAGCAAAACATACGAAATACAGACTACACCTTACTATGCCGCTTCCCGATTATGGGTAGATGGCATCATCGATCCGCTCGAAACCCGGAAGGTCATCTCCATGGGGATTGAAGCGGCAAATCAGTCGCCCATTACACGGGCATTTAATGTGGGGGTGATTCAAACCTGATTTTGTGAGTATTTGAGGCCGTTGTGGAGAATTAATCGGTCGCTAATCTCCTTGAATTTTTAACTTTACGAATCAAAACATCATCCATGTCACAAGAAACTGAACACGTACACTGCCTGATCGTCGGATCGGGCCCTGCAGGATATACGGCCGCCATTTACGCTGCCCGTGCCGATCTTAAACCCGTTTTATACACCGGAATTGTTCCAGGCGGACAGCTTACCCAAACCACCGATGTAGAGAATTTCCCCGGTTATCCGAAAGGCGTGATGGGACCTGAAATGATGGAAGATTTTCGTCAGCAGGCCGAGCGTTTCGGAACCGACATTCGATTTGGTTATGCAACCAAGGTTGATTTTTCTAAAACACCTCATCACGTAGTGATTGATGAGATCAAAACCATTACTGCCGATACGGTGATTATTGCTACTGGAGCTTCTGCCAAATGGCTGGGACTGGAAAGTGAGCAAAAATATAACGGCTTTGGTGTTTCGGCCTGCGCCGTTTGCGACGGTTTCTTCTTTAAAGGCCAGGATGTAGCCATTGTGGGTGCCGGAGATACCGCTGCCGAAGAAGCTACTTACTTGGCAAAATTGTGTAATAAAGTTCATATGATCGTCCGAAAAGGCGAATTTCGTGCCTCTAAGGCCATGGTCAATCGCGTAATGAATACGCCGAACATTGAGGTTCACTATCATACAGAAACTCAGGAAATATTGGGTAATGGTCAGACCGTGACCGGGGTTAGAGTAAAAAACAATCAAACCTCAGAAGAAAGAATCCTTGATGTGACCGGCTTTTTCGTGGCCATTGGTCACCACCCCAATACAGAACTGTTCAAAGGCTGGTTAGATATGGATGAAACCGGTTATCTGATCACTAAGCCCGACAGCACCCAAACCAATATAGAAGGCGTATTTGCCTGCGGCGATGCCCAGGACAAATTATGGCGCCAGGCCATTACTGCTGCCGGAACCGGTTGTATGGCTGCTCTCGAGGCTGAGCGATATCTGGCTGCCAAGGAGCACGCATAGCTAATTTCATTGTGATAGTAATCTGCATTTATTAGATTTGGTTGTATAAACCTTACACATGACCAAATCGATCCGTATTCTGCTGGTTTTTTTTATCATCAGTAACGCACTCATGGCCCAGCAAGTAAGCCCCAATTTGGGTATTATTCCTGCGCCACAAGGCATCCAGCTTAATAATGATCAGTTTACATTAAATCCCCAAACTCAAATTGAGTACGAGGATTCAGCGCTTAGGCCCATCGCTCAGCTCATTCACGAATTTATTCTCGCACAATATGGCTGGAACCTGAGTATGACCCAGGGTACAGATCAGAGCAAAGCAGGAGTAATCCGTATCCTGAACGATGTTTCAAAGACCTACCGCCCTGAATCCTATCAATTAACCATCCAAAGTCACCAAATAGCGCTGACTGGCAGAGAAGCCGGCCTGTTTTATGGTTTTCAAACCTTGATACAACTTTTTCCCAAGTCGAACGGACAAACTGCGAATATTCCCGGGGCAAATATTCAGGACTGGCCGCGTTACAGCTACCGGGGCATGCACCTGGATGTAGGACGTCATTTTTTTCCGGTTTCATTCATCAAAAAATACATCGATTTATTGGCTCAGTATAAACTCAATACTTTTCATTGGCATTTAACCGAAGATCAGGGATGGAGAATGGAGATCAAAAAATATCCCAAACTGACCCAAGTGGGAGCATACCGGGCCCAAACCTTGGTGGGTAACTACCATGATCGGTTTCCGCAATTATTTGATGAAACGCCTTACGGCGGATTTTACACTCAGGAAGACATTAAAGAAGTGGTCGCTTATGCACAAGCCAGATACATTAACGTGATTCCTGAAATTGAGATGCCGGGTCATTCTCTGGCGGCATTGGCCGCGTATCCTGAACTGGCATGCGGCGATCAGCCGGGGCCATTTAAAGTGGCCGAAAAATGGGGGGTCTTCGACGATGTTTATTGTGCAGGGAAAGATCAGACCTTCAGCTTTTTAGAAGAGGTATTAAGCGAAGTGATGGCCCTATTTCCAGGGAAATACATCCACATTGGAGGCGACGAATGCCCAAAAACACGTTGGAAAGTGTGTAAATATTGCCAAAAACGAATTAAGGATCTGAAATTGAAAGATGAGCATCAGTTGCAAAGCTACTTCATCCAGCGCATCGAGAAGTTTTTGAACAGCAAAGGCCGTCAGATCATCGGTTGGGACGAAATTTTGGAAGGGGGATTAGCCCCTAACGCGACGGTAATGAGTTGGAGAGGGACCGAAGGCGGCATCGCGGCAGCCAAGCAAAATCACGATGCCATTATGACCCCAGGCGACTTTGTTTATTTTGATCATGCGCAGGGAAAAAGTAATCAGGAACCCTTGAGCATTGGCGGAAATACGCCGCTGGAACAGGTGTACAGCTATAATCCAACGCCGACAAATTTGTCCCTTCAGGTTCAGAGTCGAATTATCGGGGTGCAGGCCAACATGTGGACAGAATATATGCCGACTACTGCGAAAGTGGAATATATGTTATTACCTCGATTATATGCGCTTTCTGAGATTGCATGGACGGCTCTGGAGCGTAAAAATTGGACGGACTTCTCTACCATACGGGTCCCTGAAAAATTAGCCCAATTAGATCGGGGAACCACCACTTACCGGGTACCTACTGCCATTGGGCTGAACGATACCACTTTGCTGGGCGCACAGTTTCAGCTTGAACTGAAAGCGCCCGTGAAGGGGGCTAAAATTTATTACACGCTGGATGGCTATGAGCCCGACGAAACTACCCGCTTATATGAACAAGCCATTCGCGTTAGTTTGGCTCCGGATGTGCAACGGACTCTGAAAACTAAAGTCATCAGTCCATCAGGCAAACAAAGTGCGGTAACCACTACCATATTGAGCAATGCCCTGCCGCTTGCACCGATCAACATCGGTAGCAATGCTCCAGGCCTTCGGTACTATTTTGTTCCGGGTAATTTTAATTTCACCAAAGAGATTGATACGCTGAAATCAACTGAAAAAGGCTTGATCAATACCCTGAGTATGGCCAAATTCCGAACCAAGGCACGTACATTCGGCCTCATTATGGAGGGTTATCTCCAGGTAATGGAGGAGGGTGTTTACCGCTTCAGCACTACATCAGATGATGGCTCTACTTTGTGGATTGGAGACCGATTGGTAGTGGATAACGATGATAAACACGCCTCCAACAGCGTTACCGGTGCCATCAGCCTACAAAAAGGCTTTCATAAAATTCAATTGAACTATTTTCAGGCAGGTGGAGGCTCTGAGCTTCGGGTCTGGATGATTGGGCCCAATGGTGTCAGAACCGAAATTCCCCCCTCATTATTAAGCAATTAAAACCGATAAGATACATGAACAGATACATCGCCTTAGCAATCGTGGTTTTTGGGATTAGTGCTTGTGGAACTGAAGATTCTGGAGTTAATCAGTTGGTTCAACAGCCCAAGCCAATGGCTGCACCTATCCGTTTTCAGCGTACCATTGAGGTGAAACCTGGATTAATCTATGATTTGCTTACCTGGGGGAGAGGAAAAGACTCTACCTCTGCGTATTTAATTGCACGGTCTGATTCCACTCATCAGCGATTTAAAGCAACGCCTGCCGGAGAACTGAAAGGTAAACCCATGGATGCATGGGATATGGATTTGGACACCGATGGAAACCCGGAATTAGTACTTCAGGTGCAATTGTCAAAAGACCTTACGGATCTGTATATCTACGAGTTTGATGCTGCCGGAAACGCCTCCATCATCCGTTTCCCTTCCTTATCTGATCGGGCCATGAGGGGCTTCAAAGGGAAAGATAGAATTTACATCAAGGAAGGGAATTTGAGGAGAGATTTTTTATATCAGGATCCGGAAGATTCTAAAGCCAAGGTGCAGAAAAGAACCCTGGAATATCGTTTAAGAAACAACTCCTTTAGTATTCAAGAACTAAGTGAAGTTTCTAAAAAATAGTTTTTACTCCTCATTAAATTGTTCCGACAAGCGTTCCAAGTTCTGGATCATCTCATTCAGATAGCTCTCTTCTTTGCGTACATACTTCTTCATCAGCCAAAAATAGCAAAGTATGATCCAGGCTATTGAAATACCTAGGCCCACTACAGTGAGTAAAATTGAGCTCACAAAGAAGATCTCCACAAAAAACAGCAAAAGTCCTAATCCCAAAAACAAGGTGTAAACCAAATACTTCTGGGTGTTTAATTGATATCGTTCCTGCTGAAATTTTTTGAGTTGAATGATGTATTCCTGTGGCGTTGATAATAGCTCCTGCTGATGATGTATGCGTCGGTAAGCAGATAATTGTGCAAACAACACGAATAAACTGCAAGCCATAAAAATGAGCAAGGACAGGTGGGTGGTCCACATGCGGAAAGGGATCATATACCATGCATAACTGAGCAGGGCAATGCAAAAGCTCATTAGCACAACTTCTAGCAACAAGCGGTTTGCCAGGCGATTTCTGGAGCGTTTCATACGCTTCAAAACCTCTTCTTGGCTCAGTGCCGGGTCTTGCTGAGCCTGCCAAATATTTTTTATCACATCAAAATCTTTCATGCTTTTTGTAAAGTTCGGTGAGTTTCTGTTTAATACGGTGAATTTTGACCCTCAAATTGCCCTCAGAAATACCCGATATTTCAGCTATTTCAGCATAGGGCAACTCGTCGAGCACCATCGTAATGATGATCCGTTCATTTTCTTCCAGCTTGGCAATGCAGCGATAGAGTAGGGCAACTTGCTCATTTTTTTCGGAAAAATCCTCGGCCTTTGTTTCGATAATCTGCTCGGTCAATTCTTCTTTCACCTGACGTTTTTCTACCCGGAGGTGCGATAGGCAGGTATTGACCGCGATACGGTAGATCCAGGTGGAAATCATGGCCTGGTTGCGGAACTTCTCCAGATTTTGCCAAACCTTTAAAAAGGTCTCCTGCATCAGATCATTGGCCAGCTCGCTATCCCCGGTATATCCATAGCATAAATGGTAGATCTTCTTGGAGTTGGCCTTGAAAATTTCCTGAAAGAGTTGATCTTTGTTCACCATGTATTGCTATCTCATTTAGAGCCGGTAAAAGCCCTGATGTTACAACCTGAACCAGGTGGTACGCTCTTCTGCTAAAGTATGGATTTTCTCTAATTCCTGCCGCACATCAAACTGTAGGTCCTCGTGTAGTTTGAGGCAACATTTGTCAATTTTTTCCAGCTGACGAGTGAAGAGCTGTTGCAAGGATTTGTTAGTAGTTTTCAGATTAACCTTTTCTAGATAATTGTGGCAAAACCAGAATAGAAGTTCAATTTCTAAATGAGTTTGGGCAATAAATTTGGCTTGCCGGCTAATTGTTCGCAGTATTTTTCGGAGCGATTTGGTGCAATAATAGGGATGGGGATTCAGCTCATCGAAGGCAACCTGCAAACTGTGTTTCACCTGCTCAATATAGTTCTCCGCATCGTGACGGTGAAACAGCAGGAAATTCAGGAGTTCTTTATTTTCTTTTTTGTACTTGCCCAGCCTTAGACAAAGTTCTGCTAGCTCTTCTTTACTCAATGTTTTGAGCTCTTTTTTCTGTTCCTGCAGGCTGCTGATCTCCATGATTTGAAATAAATT
>JBEDFI010000085.1:0-7426 GCA_041175245.1 Bacteroidota bacterium | reverse complement strand
TATCCTAATCCGGTATCCAACAAAACAAGATCTGAGCTGGTTTGAACAAGAAAAGGACGAACATGCACAAACAGGGAGGCTGGTCGGTCTTTTGCCTGATGAATGTCGGGATCAAAGGGTATAAATTTTTTACTGATATCTACCGAATATGACCCTTCGTACAATGGAAATAATTTCAACATCTAAAAGCAGTTAAATCTTGGCTAAGCATCGCTATTTAAGTATATTTAACACTCAGAACCTGCGCAAAGATATGCAAAAAAGATGGGTGGAAATTCCTGTTGAACAGCCCGAACTGCTCACAAAATTACAGCAAGAATTACAGCTTGACGAACTACTTTGCCGGCTCTTGTTAAACCGCGGTATTGCTAGTTTTGATGCTGCCCGCGAATTTTTCAGACCGGCATTAGAACATCTCCACGATCCATTCCTGATGCAGGATATGGAACGAGCTGTACTAAGAATTGAGCAGGCGATCACATCTGGAGAAAAAATATTGATTTATGGCGATTACGATGTGGATGGAACGACGGCCGTGGCCTTGGTTTATCAGTTTTTCGTAGCCATTCATCAGAAAATCGACTTTTACATTCCCGATCGTTATGCGGAGGGATACGGCATATCTTTTAAGGGAATTGATTTTGCGGAGGCAAATGGCTTTTCACTCATTATTGCCTTAGATTGTGGCATTAAGTCAGTCGATAAAGTAGAGTATGCCAAATCTAGGGGAATTGATTTTATCATTTGTGATCACCACCTGCCCGGTGAAACGCTTCCAGAGGCGGTGGCTGTACTGGATCCGAAACGTAGCGATTGCAGCTATCCCTATAAAGAATTGGCTGGCTGCGGCATCGGCTTTAAACTGATTCAGGCCTACAGCCAAAAAAACGAGCTCCCTTTCGAAAACCTGCTTCCGTATTTAGACCTGGTAGCGGTTAGTATTGCTGCAGACATCGTACCTCTGAATGGTGAAAACAGAACCTTGGCCTGGTACGGACTCCGGCGTTTGAATGAACATCCACGCCCCGGTCTGGCCGCTTTGATGGATATTTCGGGCCGAAAGGGTGAGTACAGCCTGTCCGATGCCGTTTTTCAATTGGGGCCGCGAATCAATGCTGCTGGCCGGATTGCCGATGCAAAAAATGCTGTTCAGTTATTGATAAGTATAACCAAGGATGATGCCCAAGCCAAAGCAAAACTCGTAGACCTGAACAATGAGGAGCGCAGAGGGCACGATAGCGACATCACCGAACAGGCTCTTTCCCAAATTAAGAGCAACAGCGCCCTGATCAACCGAAAATCAACGGTGGTTTATCAGGAAGACTGGCATAAAGGAGTGATCGGCATTGTGGCCTCCCGACTCACCGAAACGTATTACCGGCCCACGGTGGTACTTACTCAATCGAACGGCATGGTGGCCGGATCGGCACGATCAGTAATGGGCTTCGATCTGTATGAGGCACTTTCTGCTTGCGGTGACCTTTTGGAACAATTTGGGGGGCACAAATACGCGGCCGGACTGACAATGAAAACTGAACATGTACCTGCATTCCGGGAACGATTCGAAGAAGTAGTAGCCGCCAGCATCACCGAAGAATTGCTCACTCAGGAAATTAAGCTAGAAGCTACCCTCCGCCTGGATCAAATTACTGGTAAGTTTTTTCGCATTTTAAATCAGTTTGAACCACATGGCCCGCAGAACATGACACCCGTATTTTTAAGTAAAAATGTTTATACTTACGGAACGGCCAGCGTGGTAGGCGGCAAACACCTGAAACTAAAAATCAGACAGGGTGATTCAGCCTACTTTGATTGCATTGGATTTGGGTTAGGTGAGTGGTGTGAAGAACTTAACCAAGGACAGCCCTTTGATGTATGTTACAGCATTGAGGAAAATAACTGGAAGGACCGAAAAAATATTCAATTAAAAATTAGAGACATCCGTATTTTAGGCGATAGATAAAATGATATTAAGGGCAGCACATCTGGTTAAAAAATACCGCCAGCGGACGGTGGTTAATGATGTTTCTTTTCATGTTTCACAGGGTGAGATTGTGGGATTATTGGGGCCAAACGGAGCGGGAAAAACGACTTCTTTCTACATGATTGTGGGTTTAATTAAACCGAATGAAGGTCATGTATATCTTGGCGAGGAGGATATTACGGAAGATGCCATGTATCGCCGGGCACAAAAAGGAATTGGTTACCTGGCGCAGGAAGCTTCAGTTTTTCGGAAGCTCAGCGTGGAAGACAATATCATGGCCATCCTGGAGATGACCACCCTTACGAAAGAAGAACAAGCTCAAAAATTGGAAGAACTGATTGATGAATTCAGTTTACATAAAGTTCGTAAAAACCGTGGCGACCTGCTTTCTGGAGGAGAGCGCAGACGAACCGAAATCGCCAGAGCATTGGCTGCCGACCCCAAATTTATTTTGCTGGATGAGCCCTTTGCCGGAGTAGATCCAATTGCGGTGGAAGAAATTCAATCGATTGTGGCCAAACTAAAACTCAGAAATATTGGTATTCTCATTACAGACCATAACGTTCAGGAAACACTGTCCATTACCGACAGAGCCTACCTGCTGGCAGAAGGCAAAATTATGCTGACAGGAACACCGGCTGAAATTGCCAACAATGAAATGGCTCGCAAATACTACCTTGGCCAGCATTTTGAACTGCGAAAGAAAAAGGTCTGAATTAGCTTGAAACCCGAATGACGCTCGTTAACTCTTTCTTTACCTGGATTATGAAAAAGCGGATTCACCAGATCGAGCTTTTTATCAAATATCCGCATGAGGTTCAGGAAGAAGTATTCCGCAACTTGATCTATACGGCCCAACAAACTGAATGGGGAAAGCAGTACCATTACTCCGATCTGCAAAACAGCTCACAGTTTAAGGAACGAGTCCCGATACAAACCTACGATACCTTAAAACCTTATATTGAACGGATGCTGGCCGGGGAGCAAAACATTCTATGGCCTTCTGAAATCAAGTGGTTTGCCAAATCTTCGGGCACTACCAACGACCGAAGTAAATTTATTCCGGTGAGTGAAGAATCCCTCGAGGAATGCCATTACAAAGGAGGGAAAGACCTCTTATCGATTTATTGCAATAACCGCCCGGATACGAAAATATTTACCGGAAAATGCCTGGTGCTCGGGGGTAGTTCGCAGATCAATCAACTCAACGGCGATTCATCTTACGGCGATTTGTCGGCAGTGCTGATTAAAAATCTTCCTTTCTGGGCAGAGTTTTACCGGACCCCTGAACAATCCATCACCCTGCTCGAAAACTTCGAGGAGAAAGTAGAGAAAATTGCCCGGGCCACCGTAGATGTAAACGTTACCAATATTTCGGGAGTACCTACTTGGAACGTGGTGCTGGCCAAGCGAATTTTGGAGCTGAGCGGCAAATCGAACCTGCTTGAGATTTGGCCGAACCTGGAACTCTATTTCCATGGTGCGGTAAACTTTACACCTTACCGGGAGCAATTCAAGCAACTGATCCCTTCGGACAATATGTATTACCTGGAAACCTACAATGCCTCCGAAGGATTTTTTGGAATTCAGGATCTACCTAATTCAGAAGAAATGTTGTTGATGCTGGATTATGGCATTTACTACGAATTCTTGCCCATGGAAAATATTGAGGAAGAAAACCCAAATACTTTGAGTCTGGGTGAAGTAGAACTGGGCAAGAACTACGCACTCATTATTTCTACCAATGCCGGACTCTGGCGTTACCAGATTGGTGATACCATTAAATTTACTTCACTTTCTCCTTACCGCATCCAAATCACCGGCCGTACTAAGCACTTTATAAACGCATTTGGTGAGGAATTGATTATTGATAATGCCGAAAAAGCCTTGGCCAAAGCTTGTGCAGAAACGCAGAGCGTAATCCGCGATTATACCGCCTGTCCCATCTATTTCAAAGGGAATGAGGCCGGGGCTCATGAATGGATCATCGAATTTGAGCAGAAACCCGAAGTACTGGAGCGTTTTACCGAAATCCTGGATCAAAGCCTTCGGGAGCTAAACTCCGATTACGATGCTAAGCGGTACAAAGATATGGCACTCCGTGAACCTCAAATTCATATAGCCCCCGATGGCACCTTTTATCAATGGATGAAAACCCGGGGTAAACTGGGTGGACAACACAAAGTGCCCCGACTGGCTAATGAGCGTAAATATGTGGAGGAGATCCTCCAGTTAATGGCCTAAAAAACTATTTCTTTTTCGGAAAAAGTAAGGAAGCGACCACACTCACCGTCAAAATACTCAAAATAACTACCAAGGAATGTAAGGTGGTGAAGCCGAAATCATCCAGGTAATGATGCGCCAGCATTTTTAAACCAATAAATACCAATAAAAGGGATAATCCGGTTTTTAAATAATGGAATTTATGGATGATATTGACCAGCAGGAAGAACATGGAACGCAATCCCAGAATGGCAAAAATATTGGAGAAGAAGACAATATAAGGATCTTTTGTGACGGCAAAGATGGCGGGAATAGAGTCGACAGCAAAAATTAAATCGGTAAACTCAACCACCAATAATACTACAAAAAGCGGGGTGATGAGTCGTTTGCCATCCACCTTCACAAAAAACTGTTTCCCAACATAATCAGGAGTTATTGGTAAATACTTCGCCGCAAAACGTACCACTTTATGATTTTCGGCATCAATTTCATCGTCCTCATTTCTGCCGATAAACATCTTAAAGCCGGTAAAAACCAAAAAGGCTCCAAAAATATAAATGATCCAATTAAACTCACTGATGAGCGATGCTCCGAGAAAAATAAACAGAAAACGCATGAATACCGCACCAATAATGCCCCAGAACAATACCCGATGGTAATATTTTTCATTCACGCCAAAGGCGCTAAAAATGAGCACCATCACAAATATATTATCAACCGAGAGGGCATACTCTACCACATAGCCGGTAATGAATTCCAAAGCCAGATTTTGCTTATATAACAAGAGGCTGGCAGCAAAATCTCCGGGAATGAGGGTAATGTGATGTAGATAGGTATTGGTTAAGTGCTCCAGCTGCGCCTGATTTTTTATACCATGCAGAAATTCGCCCTCAGTTAGCAATAACACATAAAAACCCAGTGCAAAGGAGACCCAAATGGCACTCATTACGGCCGCTTCCTTAAAGCTGACCACATGATCTTTCTTATTAAACAAACCCAGATCGATGGCCAGCATCAGGGTAATAAATAGCAGAAAACAGCTAAAGAATAATAATTCGTTGCTCATCGTATTAATTACTTCGTTCTGTAGTATAACGAACCAGGGCCTCTAAATCGGCTCGGGCGGCCTCATCGCTGAACTCATTCAGAAGTTCAAAGGCTTGCTCCTGATAGCCTTGCATTTGCTGATGGGCATACTCAATGCCGCCACTATTTTTTACGAACTGGATCACCTCATTCACTTTGTCCGGCTCCTGACTGGAGTTTTTAATGAGGCCAATGATGCGACGTTTCTCCGGTTTAGTTGCTTTGCTCAGAGCATAAATCAGGGGGAGCGTCATTTTTTTCTCTTTGATATCGATGCCCAGCGGTTTGCCAACCTCATCGGTCCCAAAATCAAACAGATCATCTTTTATCTGGAAGGCAATGCCTATTTTTTCACCAAACAAACGCATGCGCTCGATAGTTTGTTCATCGGCACCCGCCGAAGCAGCACCGCATGCACAGCAGGAAGCAATTAAGGAAGCTGTTTTTTTGCGAATAACTTCATAATACACAGTTTCATCAATGTCTAATCGTCTCGCCTTTTCAATCTGTAATAATTCACCCTCACTCATCTGCTGTACGGCTTCAGATACAATTTTCAACAGACGGAAATCTTCATTATTGACAGAGAGCAAGAGCCCCTTTGCCAGCAAATAATCGCCGACCAAAACCGCGATCTTATTTTTCCAGAGCGCATTGATGGAGAAAAAACCCCTGCGTTGATAGGCATCATCTACCACATCATCGTGCACCAGAGTCGCCGTATGCAGCAACTCAACCAGCGAAGCTCCGCGGTAAGTAGCCTCGGTGATGCCGCCACAAAGCCTGGCAGACAGAAAAACGAACATCGGACGGATCTGTTTTCCCTTACGTTTGACGATGTAATGGGTAATGCGATCGAGCAATGGAGTACTGCTTTTCATGGCCGCTTTGAATTTAAGTTCAAAGGCATCCAAGTCTTTAGCAATTGGTTTTCTGATTTCTGCGAGTGTAGTCATGAAGGCGAATCGCGGGCTTTCTGGAAGCACGCACAAACCTACACATTTCGTCCTAATTACTGAGCAAGCGCCAGAAAAAAAGGACTCCGGTATGTGAGAACTTTAGCAGATTATCTGTATTATTATCATACAAAATTTCAAATTGAACCATGAGAACCTTTCTATTCACTTTTTGCATTTTGCTGAACCTGCATCCCCTGTTTGCTCAACAGCCGATGCTATCATCAGGTACTGTCACCCGTTATGAAAAATTTGCTTCCAACTACATTGAACCCAGAACGGTGGATGTTTGGTTGCCCGATGGGTATACCAAGCAAAAAAAATACGCCGTGGTATACATGCACGATGGCCAAATGTTATTTGATGCCGGCAGCACCTGGAATAAACAAGAATGGGGAGTAGATGAAACGTTTGGGAAATTGATGGCAGAGGGCAAAATTAAAGATTGTATCGTGGTTGCGGTTTGGAATATCAATGGATTGAGAAGGGCCGAATACTTTCCTCAAAAAGTTCTTCAATATGTATCAGAACCTGAGAAAAGTAAGGCGCAAGGGGAAAAATTGTTGGCCGACAACTACCTTAAATTTTTAGTGGAGGAGCTGAAGCCGTTCATCGATCAGCAATATGCAACGAAAAGCCAGGCAAGCTCCACTTTTTTATTGGGCTCCAGCATGGGGGGATTAATTTCTTTGTACGGTGTGTGTGAATATCCGGAGGTGTTTGGCGGGGCAGCTTGCCTTTCCATCCATTCCCCGCTGCTCACAGATATGCGGGTACAGCAAAATCCCGACAGTGAGTATGCTGCCGCCCTTCGTACGTATGTGGCAGCGAAATTACCTAAACAGCCTAAACGTAAAATTTACATGGATTATGGTACGGCTACCCTGGATGCACTCTATCAGCAAACACAGCCAAAACTCGACTTAGCAATGAAATCTGCCGGTTATACCGGTAAACACTGGATTACCAAAAAATTTGAAGGCGACGCACACGATGAAATTGCTTGGGCAAAACGACTGTCAATTCCAGTGCTATTTTTATTGAAGAAATAATTAGTTGAATTGGAGTAGAAGCGCTTTGCGATGAAGGAAGTTAGCCGATTAGGAGGTAAATTACGGCCGAAAAAACACTTTCAGCAGGGCTGACACCGATTGAACTGATTAATCATGTATTAATT
>JBEDFI010000084.1:0-7519 GCA_041175245.1 Bacteroidota bacterium | reverse complement strand
GTTATTAGCTCCCTTTACACTTAGCGGCAGCTCGTAAGTTAATCGGGTATAACCAACAGAAGCCGCCAAGTCAAAAGGTAAAATTTTGTCGGTAAGCTTACCCGTAAACAAACGCAGGAGGTTAATTTTTACTCCGCCACCCATCATCCCGATGGTTCCGTTTGCTTCCCCTAATTTTAATTCCGGAACATACCGAACGCTTACATCCATGCCTCTCAATAAGCCCACCGTTGCCTGAAGTTGAGGGGCAGGCACAAAGGGCAATTCAGCTCCTTTTGGCAAAGCAAATTGCCCCATTTGTATATTATTGGCATAGATGTTCATCAAAGGGCCGGTTGTTTTAGCACCTCCAATCGTCGGACTCATAACATTTGTTGGATCGGCGGGAGCGATGTTGCTGGACAAGCCGATCTTAGTGATGTCAAAAAGTTTATCTGTTTCAGGTATCATAGCGCCCGTAACACCGAGTCTTACTTCTATTCTTCCGAATTTTTTTGTGGCTCCACTCGTATTCCAGTTTGAATTAATACCGGTGCCAAATCCTCTGAGGAAGGGGTTTAGATAAGCTTGAATCAATTTTTGAGCATCGTCTTTGTTTGATTTAAACAGTTCGGATATTTGATCCTGCGCAGATACGGAAGTACTGAAACCCAAAAACAGGGTAAACAGGCCGATCCATTTAATGAGGGTGTGTATTTTTTTCATGTATTAGAAAGGATCTGTTTCAATTGGCAGATCTCGAACAAATTTAATCCTTATCCTTTTAAATCAGGTTAAATGATAAATTTTCTTTTAGAAAGATATAAGGTTTATTTTTGGACATGGCCGAACACCCGGATTTATTGGAGCAAGAGGAACAAGATCTCTACGAGCACTTACGAATTGAAGTAGACAAGGGCCAGTCCTTATTGCGCATCGATAAATTTCTGATGCATCGCATCGAAAATGCTTCAAGAAACCGTATTCAAACAGCCATAGAGGCCGGTAATGTGCTGGTGAACGAAAAAGTCATCAAATCCAGTTATAAGGTAAAGCCTAAAGATTTGATTACCGTAGTGCTCCCGCATCCCCCTCGCGACACGGAAGTATACCCTGAAAATATTCCGCTTGATATTATTTTTGAGTATATTGACTTGCTGGTAGTGAATAAAGCGGCCGGTATGGTTGTGCACCCGGGTTATAATAATTATACCGGCACTTTGGTGAATGCTTTGGTGTACCATTTCCAAAATCTACCCCAATTGTCAGGAAACGAAGGTCGGCCGGGCTTAGTACACCGAATTGATAAGGATACCTCCGGTCTGTTGCTAATTAGTAAAAATGAGCGCTCTCTCTCTTATCTGGCCCGACAGTTCTATGATCATAGCATCACCCGGAAATATCAGGCGCTGGTTTGGGGTGATCTACAAGAAGATGGGACGCTTACCGGCTATATTGGCCGGAGTGCTAAAGATCGCCGGGTAATGGACATTTACCAGGAGGAAGAGAAAGGGAAATGGGCCGTTACTCACTACAAGATTTTAGAAAGATTTGGCTACGTTACCTTGATCGAGTGTCGGTTGGAAACTGGTCGTACCCATCAAATTAGGGCGCATATGAAATCTATCGGCCATCCGCTATTTAGTGATGCCACTTATGGGGGAGACCGAATATTGAAGGGTACCGTGCATGGCAAATACAAGCAATTTGTTGAAAATTGTTTTGAATTGCTTCCAAGACAAGCGCTCCATGCAGAAACCTTAGGTTTTGTACACCCTGGCACCAGAAAATTTTTAGATTTTCATTCTGATTTACCCGCCGATTTCAGGGCTGTATTGGAAAAATGGAGGAATTACGTGAGAAACCATGCCTAAACAATTTATCTATATTAATAATGAGCTGGTGCCCCATGATTTGCCTGTTTTTACGGCGGAGCACAGAGGACTTCGTTATGGGGATGGCTTGTTTGAATCGATGCGTATGATGAACGGCAGCTTGAAATTCGCCGATTTGCATGCCGACAGGATTCAGCGTGGCATGAAGGCTTTGAAATTAACATCCACTGCTATGGTTGATGCTGCCTTTTTGCAGCAAAAAACCGAAGAGCTGGCACGGGTGAATAAATTAGGTCCCAATGCCCGGTTTCGCCTGAGTGTTTACCGCGATGCAGGTGGCCTGTATGCTCCAGATACCAACCGAATGGGGTTTATTCTGGAAAGTTCAAAACTCGATAGCGGCAAGTATGAACTGAATGAGAAGGGACTTTTAATCGATGTTTTTTCGGAAGTTAGAAAAGCAAATGGAGCCCTCTCAGGCTATAAAACTGCAAATGCCCTGGTATACGTATTGGCGGGTGTGTTTAAAAACGAACAACAATTGGATGAGGCCTTGATGTTAAATCAGGATGGATTTTTATGCGAAGCCATTAGCAGCAATGTATTTGTAGTGTACAAAAATCAGATTTTCACACCGGCGCTTACTGAAGGATGTATTGCTGGGGTAATGCGCCATGTGGTGATCAGTTTAGCGAAAAAATCAGGATTGCCGGTCATTGAAGCTCAGATCAATCCGGCGGTTTTAGAAGCAGCAGAGGAAATATTCCTCACCAACGCCAGCAAAGGAATTCAGTGGGTGATGGGGTATAACCGTAAACGATACTTCAATAATGTTTCTCAGCGGTTGAACGAAGCGCTCAATCGTCTATAATTTAACTCCCCGTAGAAATTCTTCAATACCCATTTTCTTTTTTCCTTCCAGCTGGATCTCCATCAACTTGAGATAACCATCGCTGGCGGCAAATTTTAAATAGGTTTTCTGATCGCTTACAAAAGTCCCGGCCTCGCTGGTTGGCTGAACATTCTCTATTTCGGCCTTGAATATTTTTAGCGATTTGCCATTGAGATACGTAAATGCAGTAGGGTATGGACTCAAGCCCCTGATCATATTGTAAACTTTTGTTGCAGGTGCTTGCCAATTAATTTCGCAGTTTTCCTTAAAAATTTTGGTAGCATGCTTGATTTCTTTGAGGGAGACTTGTGGAATAGCATGCAAATTACCTTCTTCGAGTTGATGGATGGTCTTTACCAGGAGTTGCGCTCCAATTTCCTTCATTCGGTCGTGTAATTCACCGGCAGTTTCATCATCGCCGATGGCAAATTTTTCCTGTAAAAGGAGGTCACCCGTGTCAATTTCATGTTTCAACTTAAAGGTACTCACTCCCGTTTCTTTATCACCATTCATGATGACCCAGTTGATGGGTGCCGCTCCGCGATAATCGGGCAGGAGGGAGCCATGCAAATTGATGGTCCCCTGCGGAGGCAGGTTCCATACTACTTCGGGGAGCATCCGGAAAGCCACCACGATTTGTACATCGGCTTGATATGACCGGAGCACTTCGATAAATAGAGGATCTTTGAGTTTTGGAGGCTGTAATATCGGTAAACCCTTCTCCAAAGCGTATTGCTTAACCGCCGATTGACTCAATTGCTGACCACGACCCGCAGGCTTATCGGGCGCAGTCACCACGGCTACTACCTCTTTACCTGCATCCAGCAGTGCCTTTAACGAAGCCACCGCAAACTCGGGAGTACCCATAAAAACAATTCTCATCGGCTCAAAATCAGGGGTATAATACATATTTCTTGCGCATCAGCTTGTATTGACTTAGTGCAGGCTCCCAGCTCAGCCGAATCTCTTCTTCCGATTTTCCAGCGATAATTTGTGCCTTTAAGGCATCTGTACCAGCCAATTTATCAAAATTACCCATTTGGGGATGCTTTTTATAATCAAAAAATGAGGCCTTATCAGGATGGGCTTTGTAGAGTTCGAGCAGCCATTTTAAATTGATTTGTTGGCTTTTTCTGATTTTTTCGACTGGATAGCGGCGTAAGTCAATCCCAAAACAAGCTTTATTCAGGTGTAGTGGATTTTCACTCATACCGGCAATAGATGTTGGCTGAAATGAAAAACGGTAGTTGCTCTTCAATTCCGGACTTCCCAATACCTGGAAGGGGAAATAGGTCCCTCTTCCCTGACTGATGACGGTACCTTCGAATAGGCATAAACTCGGATACAAGTAAATGGACTGTTGCGAGTTTAAATTGGGGGAAGGTTTAACGGGGAGTTTGTAAACGGTTTGATGGTTATAGTTGGCCATCTTTATAATTTTCAGTTTGCACTGTGCTTGGTTTTGTAACCAGCCCTCTCCGTTTATCATTTGTGCATACTCTGCAATGGTCATGCCGTGTACAATGGGCACCGGATGCATTCCGATGAATGATTTGAACTTTTCCTCTAATACAGGACCATCTACATAAAATCCGTTCGGGTTGGGTCGGTCCAGTACCAGTAATTCTAAATTATTTTCGGCACAAGCCTCCATTACATAGTGCAGGGTAGAAATATAGGTATAGAAACGAGCACCCACATCCTGAATGTCAAATACTAAAATGTCTAATCCTCTAAGATCCTCGGGCGTCGGTTTTAGATGTTTTCCATAGAGTGAGATCAGGGGAATGCCGGTTTTCGGATCGGTGCTGTCGGCTACCTTGGCACCATTGCTGTAATCGCCTCTGAAGCCATGCTCGGGGGCAAATACCTTCCGCACATCTATCCCTAAACTTTTTAAACTGTCAACACTCAATTGCTTGCCAATGATAGAGGTGGTATTGATGACCATGCCCACTTTTTTACTCTTCAGATAGGGTAGATAAAGTGCAGTTTGCTCGGCCCCTGTTTGGAACTTGTTTGTTGGCGATTGTGCAAAAACAACTCCTGAAACAAAGAATAATAGGATGAATAAGCAGTATTTCATATGAGTGACCGAAAAAATTTGCACCTTTGCTAAGGTACAAAAAATCCATTCAGCACTTGAATTTCCCTTTTTATCTTGCCCAACGGATTACATTTAAATCTACACGTACGTTCTCCAAATTGATCGTGCGGATGGCGGTTTTAGCCATGATGTTGGGTATGGCTGTGATGATTCTTTCTTTGGCCATCGTAAAGGGGTTTAAATCAGAAATCAGGGAAAAAGTGAGGGCCTTTTCAGGCGATATTCAGATCCTGAAGTACGACCTGAATGCCTCGCTTGAAAATCCTTCATTTAGAGTAGATCCGGAGAAAATTCAGCAATTCAAACAATCCGATAACTTCGAATTTATTCAGCCATTTGCTACCAAAAATGGCATCATTAAGGTCAACAGAGAGGTGGAAGGTGTCGTGCTGAAAGGAGTTGACCATACTTACCATTGGGATTGGATCAGGCCCATGATCCTTGCTGGCGACGTGATCAATTACAGCGATAGTCTGGCTTCGCAAACTCAAATTTTAATTTCCAATACCACCGCTACTCGGTTAAACCTGAAAGTGGGAGATGATTTTCTGATGTATTTTGTGCAGGAGCCTCTGCGTAAACGAAAATTCAAGATTGTCGGAATTTTCAATTTTGGTGTGGAAGAGGTCGATAAAACCTATGTGATTGGGGACTTGAACCTGATTCGTAAACTGAATAATTGGGCGGTGGATGAAGTTGGAGGCTATGAAATTCGGGTAAAGAATTTTGAAGATATTGATAGATCAGCTGCCCTGATTCATGAGGATTTGGATGTGAGTTTAAAAGCGGTGACTGTGAAGGAGGCGTACCCGGTTATTTTTCAATGGCTTTCGCTCTTAGATGTGAATACCCGGGTGATCTTTATATTGATGCTGGCTGTGGCCATCATTAATATGATTTCAGCCCTTTTAATCATGATCCTGGAGCGTACGCAATTCATCGGCCTGCTGAAGGCGATGGGTAGTTCAAACTGGGCCATCCGTCAGATTTTCTTGTACCAGGCTATTTATTTAATTGGTTTGGGCTTGTTGTTGGGGAACCTATTGGGCATTGGTTTGGCCCTTATCCAACAGTATACACACCTCATTCCCCTAGATCAGGAATCTTATTACATGAATTTCGTACCTATCGAATTACACTTCATCGATGTGATCGCACTCAATGCCGCTACTTTTGCAATTTGTTTGTTGGTTTTAATTATTCCGTCCATGCTTGTCAGCCGTATTTTACCGGTAAAGGCGCTGAGGTTTAATTAAACTATTTAATTGTTTTAGCCTCGTTCCAAAAAATATCCATTTCTTGCAAGCTCATATCTTTTAGGTTCTTGCCCAATTCCTGGGCTTTGATTTCGAGGTATTGAAAGCGTTTGATGAATTTCTTATTCGTCTTCTCTAAAGCATCTTCGGGGTTAATACCTAAAAAACGGGCGTAATTGATCAGGGAGAATAGTAGGTCACCGAATTCAGCTTCAGCCTTTTCATTATCGATCTTTTCTTCGGCTTCAGCATTGAATTCGGCTTTAAACTCCTGCAGTTCTTCCTCCACTTTTTCCCAAACCTGGCTTTTTTCTTCCCAATCAAAACCCACACCACGGGCTTTTTCCTGGATGCGGCTGGCCTTAATGAGTGCTGGCAGGGAGGAGGGTACACCCGATAACACGGATTTGTTCCCTTCTTTCAGTTTCAGTTGCTCCCAGTTCTTTTTTACATCTTCTTCATTATGCACCACCACATCGCTGTAAATGTGTGGGTGACGGGAGATTAATTTGTCGCAGATGCCATTTAATACTTCGGTAATGGTAAAATCATTCGTCTCAGCACCAATGCGTGCATAAAAAACCAGGTGCAGCATCATATCGCCCAACTCTTTTCGGATCTCTTCTTTATCTCCATCCAGAATTGCATCCGAGAGTTCGTAAGTTTCCTCGATGGTGAGGTGACGCAGACTTTCGAAGGTTTGTTTTTGATCCCAGGGGCATTCTTCCCGTAAGGTATTCATGATGGTTAACAAACGCTCAAAGGAACCTGCTGGGGTGTTTTCTGAAGGAGGTGGGGTATGGGCCATGCAGTAAAAATACAGAAATGCCCATAAAAAATCCCCTTTGGTATTAGCAAAGGGGATCTAAACGATTTGAGTGTTCTAAATTATAGCTTTGAAGTGATCTCTGTACTCAGCGGATCTACTTTCGACGGAAAATAAGCTACATATTTTCCATTTTCATCGATCAGGAATTTACCGAAGTTCCATCCAACAGTCACATCCTGAACGCCGTTATTTTCTTTCTGACACAGCCACTGGTAAACCGGGTGCTGGCCTTTACCCTTTACATCAATCTTCTCGGTCATTCGGAAAGTTACACCATAATTTTTCTGACAAAATGCACCGATTTCATCCGCACTTCCAGGTTCCTGACCAAGGAACTGGTTACAAGGTAAGCCAATGACAATGAGCTTGTCTTTGTAACGCTCCTGTAATTTCTGTAAAGATGCGTATTGCGGGGTGTAGCCGCATTTGGAGGCGGTATTCACACACAATACCTTCTTGCCTTTAAAATCTTTAAAATCAATGGTTTTCTTACCGTCTAAACTTTTAATGGATAAGTCGTAAAATGATTTTCCGGCAACCGTGTTTACTTCATTGCCTTTTTGAAAAAAGTTGAGATAATATAAGGCCGCGGTTCCTGATAAAGCGAGTACGGCCACTGAA
>JBEDFI010000083.1:0-7568 GCA_041175245.1 Bacteroidota bacterium | reverse complement strand
ATCTAAAGTTAAATCACTACATTCAGGTGTGGATTTAACAGAAGATTTGCTTCATTATTTTTGGAAAACAGGCTGGCTCAGCACCTCTCCAATCCGTACGATTTCGGGTGAATCCGTTGAAATCATCCAACCGGGTATTCACAATAGCCATTCGGGCCCAGATTTTGAACAAGCACTCCTAAAAATCGCAGATACTACCTGGGCGGGCAATGTAGAGATGCATATACGTGCTTCGGACTGGTATAATCACCGGCACGAGCAGGATGAAGCCTATAACAATGTCATTCTTCATGTTGTTTATATCTACGACCGGGCGGTGTTCAGGCAGGATGGAACTGAGATTTCGGTCATCGAACTGAAGTCCACTATTCCTGAAACCCTTGTCCAATCTTACCGGCAATTAATGTCAGCACGGTCCTGGATTCCCTGCGCTTCGTCCTTGAAGTTTGTAGATGAATACCATCTTCAGGCTTTTTTAAGCAGGGTAATGACGGAACGTTTGGAAGCAAAATATTTCGAGATAATTGGACTTTTGGAGGAGCAAAAGGGGAGCTGGGACAATTCGTTTTACATTTACCTGGCTAAACATTTTGGATTTAAAACCAATGCTTTGCCGTTTGAATGGCTTGCAAAAAGTATCCCCCAACAAATCTTGGCAAAACATAAGAACAAACCTTTGCAAATCGAGGCGCTCATCTTTGGCCAGGCAGGTTTTTTAACGGAAGAGCTTAGGGAAGATTATCCACAAAAACTAAAGGCAGAATACAACTTCTTACGAAAAAAATATTGCTTAACACCGCTCAGCGCTTCGATTTGGAAATACATGCGCATGCGCCCGGCAAATTTTCCACTCATCCGCTTGGCGCAATTTACAGCGCTGATTCTTAAGTCAGAACATTTGTTCTCCAAAATTTTAAAGATAGAAGATCCTGCTTCTTTGAAACTATTGTTCAGCGATTTGCCCGTAGATGTGTATTGGGAGCATCATTACCAATTCGGCCAGACCACGAAAAAACATGCCGTCCAGATAGGAATGGGAAGCATTCATGCGCTTCTGATCAATGTGTTAGCTAATTTTTTGTTTAGTTATGGAAAGTATCATGGGAACGATTTATACTGTTCGAGGGCCATTTATTTGCTGGAGCAGCTACCAGCCGAAAACAACCAGATCACTCGTAAATTCAAAGAAATTGGGCTTGGTGTACAAAGTGCATTCGGATCGCAGGCCTTACTGATGTTAAAGAAAAATTATTGTGATCATAAAAAATGTTTATTTTGCAGTATAGGATCCAATATCTTACAACGAAACCATGATTCAGCGCCTGCTCGCTTTTTTTGAAAAATACTCATTTGGAGTTTGCACCTATGTCGGCGAATACCTGGGTATCTCCATTTTCAAAATCAGACTCTTCTTTATTTATTCCAGTTTCCTGTCTGTAGGATTTCCATTGACCATTTACCTGCTTGCAGCCGTCGTACTCGACATCAGAACTTATATTAAACGGGTGAAGAGCGCCGTTCGCGATTTTTAATCGTTCAAGATACGGGCAAGGTCTTTCCAACCAGCCTCATCAGCTAAATCACCCGCTGTTTTCCCTTCCCGAGTACGTCCTTTAACAGTTGCACCGGCTTCCAGTAACTGAATGATCAGTTCGATATTGCCATGTTTTGCAGCCAGGTGCAGCGGACTAAGGCCTTCAGTTTGGGATATATTTACTCGTGCTCCTGCCTCGAGCAGCATTTTGGCAATTATTTCTTTCTGATGGAGAACTGCCAGATGAAGGGGGTAGTTTCCTAAAGAATCATCCATTGGAACATTGACATCCATCTCTTTAATCAATAGATAGCGTACCAATTCCTCGTGTCCGAACTCAACCGACAGGCCCAATGCAGTATACCCATTGTCTGCATATTGCGTAGTTTGCAGAGAAATTTTCGAAACTTGATGTGCCAGCCAATCGAAGCGCCCACTCGCAGCGGCTTCGAAAAGATCGAGTTCAACCTGGTGCTCAAGTATGGTATCAACAATTTCCTGATTTCTTGTACAGCATGCGTGGAGCAGGGGGCTCATCTTGCGGCTGGTTTTCAGCTGCAGCAACTCTGGATCGGTAGACAAAAGCTGGGCTAATGCCTGGGAATTTCCACTTTCAATGTATTCTTCTACGAGCGATATCATAGTTTTTCGCACCTTATTATAAATATACAGTATAAAATGCGAAAGCCAATTTTATGATACGATCAAAAAGGTCTTATTTTATATATTTGTAACAGAGATTTCAACAATGCCCCTCAAAGGAAACCAATTTAGAAGAAGTAATACTTTACGAAATGCACCCCTCGATCCGGAGGAGCACGATCCAATTGTGATCAAACCCAAAACGCGAACAAAAACTAATTCTAGCACAGCTGAACCGATGCCTCCAATCAACTTGGCGGGCGGAAGGGTGATTAAGGTACTGGGCTTGTTTATGCTATTGCTTTCTATCTATTTTTTGGTTGCATTTACCTCCTACTTATTTACCTGGCAGGATGATCAGAGTTATGTGATCGATGCCAATGGAGGCTGGTCTAACCTGCTGAAAACGCAGAAAGAATTAGTTCAGTTAAATCCTGGTTCCTCGGGTATTGTCCAAAATTGGTTAGGTAAGTTCGGTGCATTATTATCACACCAATTTATTTATGAATGGTTTGGGGTGGCCTCCTTTATCTTCATCGGCATCTTATTTATTTTAGGTTACCGCTTACTATTTAAAGTAACCCTTTTTCATTTAGGAAAAAGCCTCGGTTATTCTTTCTTTCTACTCCTTTTCACTTCGCTCAGTTTAGCCTTTTTTCATGGTTTTTTGACCGATGTCCCTCATTTTCTGGAAGGTGAATTTGGATTTTGGGCCAACCGTATGCTCATGGCTCAGATTGGAAACGCAGGAACCTTTGGTTTATTGGCCTTTAGCGGACTTACTGCGCTTACCATTGCCTATAATTTTGATTTTAAGCTACCCGAGCGGGCACCTACATACGTGGTTCCCGAAACCGGTCCGGATGAACTTGTTGATGAGATTATTTCTGAACCTGTCGAATTTCCTATGAACAGTCGTTTTCAAGAAGAGCTGGAGGCCGAAGATCAGCGAATAGAAGCTGCTGAGGATGAAGTTGACATGGATGAAATTCCTGAACCGGAGTTAATCACCCCACTTACGCAGCATTCCGGTCCCGAATTAAGCATTGAAAAAGGGGAGGAGGAAGCAAAGGCCGAGGAGTTAGTTCAGCAGTTTGGTGCCTACGATCCGAAATTAGAATTATCACAGTACAAACATCCGCCGCTTGATCTACTGGAAAACTATGGTTCTAACAAGATTTCAGTAAATGCGGAGGAGCTCGAGGCCAATAAGAATAAAATTGTAGAAACGCTCAATCACTATAATATTGAGATCGATAAAATTAAAGCGACCATCGGGCCAACCGTTACGCTGTATGAAATTATTCCGGCACCGGGAGTTCGTATCTCGAAGATTAAAAATCTCGAAGACGATATTGCCCTGAGCTTGGCCGCCCTGGGTATCCGGATTATTGCCCCCATGCCTGGTAAAGGAACCATTGGAATTGAAGTGCCCAACCAAAATCCTGAAATGGTTTCCATGCGTTCCGTTTTAGGGACAGAAAAGTTCCAGAATACCACCATGGAGTTACCCATTGCCTTGGGTAAAACCATTTCTAATGAAGTCTATATCGCCGATTTGGCGAAAATGCCGCACTTATTGGTTGCCGGAGCGACAGGGCAGGGTAAATCGGTGGGGATCAACTGTATATTGGCGTCTTTGCTATATAAAATGCATCCTTCGCAGTTGAAGTTCGTTCTGGTCGACCCCAAAAAAGTGGAATTAACCCTGTTTCGTAAAATTGAGCGCCACTTCCTGGCTAAACTACCCGGGGAAGAAGATGCCATCATTACCGATACCAAAAAAGTGATCAATACATTGAACTCCTTGTGTATTGAAATGGATCAGCGCTACGATTTGCTTAAAAACGCACAAGTCCGTAATCTGAAAGAATACAATCAGAAATTTATCAACCGTAAACTAAATCCCGAAGAAAATCACCGGTTTTTGCCTTTCATTGTTTTAATTGTGGATGAATTTGCCGATTTGATGATGACGGCCGGCAAAGAAGTAGAAGCGCCCATTGCCCGTTTAGCCCAATTGGCCAGAGCGGTTGGTATCCACCTGGTAATTGCTACCCAGCGTCCTTCCGTGAACATCATTACCGGGACGATAAAAGCGAATTTCCCAGCTCGTTTGGCCTTTAGAGTATTATCTAAGATCGATTCTCGGACCATTTTAGACTCCGGCGGTGCCGATCAGTTGATAGGCAGGGGTGATATGCTCTTATCCACCGGAAGTGATTTGATCCGTATACAATGCGCCTTTGTAGATACTCCTGAAGTAGAACGCGTTTCAGATTTTATTGGTTCACAGAGAGGCTACGATTCGGCCTGGATGTTGCCAGAATATATTGATGAAAACGGAGAAGGATCTAAAGAATTTGATCCGGACGATCGGGATCCGCTATTTGAAGATGCCGCCCGACTGGTGGTGATGCATCAGCAGGGCTCAACTTCTCTTATCCAGCGTAAGCTGAAACTAGGATACAACAGAGCGGGCAGAATCATCGATCAATTGGAAGGTGCCGGAATTGTGGGCCCTTTTGAAGGTAGCAAGGCCCGTGAAGTATTATTTCCGGATGAATACAGTTTGGAGCAGTTTTTGGGATCCTTGGACGGTAAAAATTAGTAAATTGCACCCATGAAAAAATCACTCTTCATCGTTCTCGTTTTATTGTTCGGAAGCACGACGGGCTGGGCACAAACGGAAGAAAAAGCCAAATTGATTTTGGCCGAAGTGAGTAAAAAATATCGTTCATACGATGTTATCAAAACGGAATTCAGCTTTACATTGGATAATCCGCAGGCAAAAATAAAGGAAACCCAAACCGGAACGCTTTACACCAAAACCAAGCTCAACAAGTTTAAGGTGGTGTTAAAGGCCCAGGAATTGATCAGTGATGGAAAAAATCAGTGGACGTTTTTAAAAGCCGATAAAGAGGTGCAGCTTAGCGAGGTAGATAATTCCTCCGATGCCATGAACCCCAGCCGTATTTTCACCATTTATGAAAAGGGTTTCAAGTCACTGTTTACCGGCGACACCCGATCCAAGGCTGGCCGCCTGTTACACAATATTGAGTTGACTCCTACAGATGCAAAAAAGTCATATTTCAAGGTCAAATTACAAGTGGATAAGCTGAACAAACAGATCACCCAGGCCGTTATTTTTGATAAAAACGGTAACCGGTACACCTACAATGTGAAAATATTCACACCCAATGTAAAAGTGGCTGAAACCTTTTTTGCTTTCGATGTGAAGAAATATCCAGGAGTGGAGTTAGTGGATCTGCGGTAATTTTTTCCCCACTTTGTTTTCCAGTTCCCCCAAAGCCAATTCAAACTGTTCGGAATTAAATTCATTACTCGGTCCTACAATCCGAGTTCTCAATGCCCGATTCTTGATCTCTGCCAAGTGCAGGATGGCATCCACACAATGATGCCGATCGTGAAAATAAGCCGTACCGCTTAAATGTTTCAATGCACTCATTAAAGGTCGAATCATTTGCACCTTCCCCCGATCCCGAATCGCATCCCATATGCGGTAATGACTACCAATAGCTTGTTCTTTAAGCGCCGAAATCAGTTGTTGATTGGTGCACGATCCAAAGTACTGGTATTCGGCTGCCGCCGCTTTTTCCCATTCTTCTTGCCAATCGAACTCAAGATCTGTCATTTCCATTACTTTTAAAACTTGTTTTCGCCAATTTTATTTTGCTTATTTAATTAATTTTGAGCGCCATGAATTTGACAATTACCAACCACACCCTCGAAAAGCTCGAATCAATTCTGAGCTCCTCAGATTATAAGGTACGGTACGAGAAGGGAAATTTTAAAACTGGGGCTTGTGTATTGGAAAACAGCAGAGTGGTGGTGATTAACAAATTCTCCAACTTGGAGAATAAGATTCAGGGGCTTGCTTCACTCATTCAGCTTTTGGACATAGAGACTGAATTATTGGATGATAAACAAAAACAATTGCTCCGAATTCTCAAACAAACCAATTTAAAGCTGTGAAAGTTACTTTTTTAGGTACCGGAACCTCTCAGGGAATTCCTGTAATTGCCTGTGAGTGTGGGGTTTGCCGTTCTCCAGATCCAAGAGATCGACGTTTGCGCAGTTCGGCATTGATTGAACTCAATGGGAAATCGGTGGTGATTGATTCGGGTCCTGATTTTCGCTATCAGATGCTGAGAGCCGGTGTGATGCACCTGGATGCTTTGGTCCTAACCCACGAACATAAAGATCATATTGCCGGCTTGGATGATATCCGGGCTTTTAATTATAAACAGGGCGAGGCCATTAATATTTATGCGCATGCCCGAGTGCATCAAGCATTAAAAAGAGAGTTTGCTTACGTATTTGCCCAGGATAAATATCCCGGTGTTCCTCAATTAGATCTTTTTGAAATTGGCAAACATCCCTTTGAAGTGGCGGGAATACCGTTTATTCCCATTGAGGTGATGCATTTTAAAATGCCGGTATTGGGATTCAGAATTGGTGATTTCACTTATATTACCGATGCAAAAACGGTGAGTGCCGAGGAGAAATTGAAAATCAAGGGGACGAAAGTCTTGGTCATCAATGCGCTGCAAAAAGAAAAACATATTTCTCATTTTACCCTCGAGGAAGCCTTAGACTTTGCCCATGAAATTGGGGCGGATCAGACGTATTTTACCCACATCAGTCACAAATTGGGGAAACATGAGGAAATTTCTGGATTATTACCCCAAGGGGTTAATTTGGCCTATGATGGCCTGATCCTGGAGATCTGAGAAGTGCCCGGAACGAGATTCGAACTCGTACGTCCTTACGAACGCCACCCCCTCAAGATGGTGCGTCTACCAATTTCGCCACCCGGGCAATACGAATTAAAAGAACTTAAAGTGCCCAGGGAGAGACTCGAACTCTCAAGGATATGACTCCAACGGCTTCTGAGACCGCAACGTTTACCAATTTCGCCACCTGGGCCGCAGCGGATTGCAAATATAAAGATGTAGACGCATAATTCTTCCATTTTCTTAAAATTCTCTTTATGTGACGCCATTTTTTAGCAAATCATCACATTACTTTATTCAAGAACAAGATTTTTATCCATATTTTGCCTACTAATTAAGTTTGGAATACTTATTGTATTGCTAAAATAGTTTTTGTTTTAGTAGGGAAATACATTCGTTTCCTCACTTAATTAAAAACATCAACCCTACACCTTATGAAAAAACATGTCCACTATGCAAGCATTAAGCAAAATCCTAGTCATTGAAGATGAAGAGCTCATTCGAAAAGTACTCGATTTCAGGCTCAGAAAAGAAGGGTACGAAGTTTACCTGGCTCAAGATGGCGGCGAAGCCTTAGACTTAATCGCTGAACATAAATTATAACTTATATTAGTAGATCTCATGATGCCCTATGG
>JBEDFI010000082.1:0-7607 GCA_041175245.1 Bacteroidota bacterium | reverse complement strand
AAATTATCCAATTCCTTATCCTGTAAAACGAATTATGGTCTATTTGCTACTAACTGTCCTCATAGTTTTTAGTTCTTTTTATTTATTTGAATCGGATCTGCTTGTTGGTAACATTTTATTTCTTCTCTTTGTAGGTGGATCTTTCCTGGCTGAGCAGAATACAATCAGGAAGCTTCTCAAAAAGCAGTAACATGAAGGTCAAAATCATCAATAAATCGCACCATGCCCTTCCGGCCTACGAAACTACTTCCTCTGCCGGGATGGACCTGAAGGCCTTTTTAGATGCTCCCCTTTGCCTCAAGCCCCTGGAACGGAAATTAATTTCAACCGGAATTTATCTCGAATTACCTATCGGCTATGAAGCCCAAATCAGACCCAGAAGTGGCTTGGCCCTCAAGTTTGGGATCACCGTACTTAACTCACCCGGAACGATTGATGCAGATTATCGCGGTGAAATAAAAATTTTATTGATCAATTTCTCAGAAGATGATTTCCTGATCCAGGATGGAGACCGCATTGCACAAATGGTGATCGCCAAACACGAACAAGTGGGTTGGGAAGCGGTAGAATTTTTGACAGAAACGGAACGAGGGTCGGGTGGTTATGGCCATACCGGTGTATCCTGAAATTAAGATTAAAACGATGAATGCATTGAACTTAAGTCCTGTATATAAACTCATTTTCGTGGCTCTTCTGTTGATGGGGCTTGCCTGTAAAACGAGAAAAGTGGTTCCTGTAGTAGACAACAGCGCCCTGGAAAGGAGTAATGCTGAAAAGTTGGCGGTCATCAAACTTGCTCAGGCAGATTTTAACACCCTGGCAATCAAAGCAAGGGCCGAACTTGATGTAGACGGAAATAACAACGAAGTAAGCATAAATATCCGGATGCAGAAGGATAAAAAAATCTGGATCTCTGTGACGGCGCTGGCTGGTCTTGAAGCAGCTCGTGTACTGATTACTCCCGACAGTATTCATGTATTAAACCGTTTAGAAAGTATTTATTTGAAAAAGCCCTTCAGCTTCATCCACGAGTACACGAATCCACAAATCAGTTTTCAAACAGTGCAGTCAATCTTGCTTGCCAATCTTACGGAAGAGGCAGCTACCCAAAAGCCTGAATTCAGCATGGAAAATGACCGGCTTACTCTTTCGGGTATTTCGTCCAGCCTGGCCTATCAACTTCATTTTACTGAAACCATGAGAGTATCTGGTACTTCTCTTCGTGATACGCTGAATGGGCAGCAGCTGCAGGTAAACTACAGCGACTTCTACCTGGAATCGTCAGGGTTATTTCCACATCAACTCAAATTGCAGTCGCAGGCGGGAGCAAAATCCATCAAAGCCGAAATGAAATACACTAAAATTGAAAAGGATATTGCGATCGATTTTCCGTTCAGCGTGCCGAAAAGATTTTCAGTGAAAAAGTAATTTTGAATACATTTGCGCAATGAGGGGCTTATTAATTGTTTTGTTTTTATGTTTCGGTATCTCTGCTTTCGGACAAAGCAGTGCGGAGCTTAAACGTCGGAAGGAAGCATTAACCCGGGAGATTGAAGAACTTAATCGTACCCTCAATAAAACTTCCAGCAACAAATCATTGTCCCTGAAACAAATCAGGGCATTAAACGCCAAGATCAGACTGAGAGAACAGAAAATCCGTACGATCAATTCTGAAATCAGTCTTTTGGACAACAAAATTTCTGAAAATACACAAACGGTCATCAAGTTGCAGTCTGATCTCAATCAGCTCAAAAAAGAATATGCCGAAATGATGCGTTTCGCACAACGTAATCAGGGGGCCTACACCAAACTAATGTTCATTTTTGCGTCCGATAATTTTAATCAGGCGTTTAAACGAGTGAAGTATTTGCAGCAGTTTACCAATTACCGTAAAAAGCAGGCGGGCTATATCCAGAGTACACAGCGGGATCTGAATCAGCAAATTGCCCAGCTCGATAAAAACAAGAAGGAAAAAACCTACCTCCTAAACGACGAGCAAAAAGAAAAACAAACGCTCGGTAAAGAGAAAAATAAACAAACCCAGGTATTAAGCGGTCTAACGAAGCAGGAAAAACAGCTTAAACAAGAGTTAAGCAAGAAACAAAGAGAATCGCTACAATTAAACAGGGCCTTGCAAGCAGCCATTGCCAGGGAGATTGAGGCCGAACGTAAAAAAGCGGAGGATGAAGCCACCAAAACCGAGGCCCGTACCGGGGTGGCCGCCAAACCTGTGGCCAAAGGTTCAAGCATTTTGTCGGCAACCCCCGAGGCGGCCAAACTTTCTGCCGATTTCTTAGGAAACAGGGGCCGATTACCATGGCCGGTTGCCAACGGGAACATCAGCGAAGGTTTCGGTCGACATAGCTATGGTGCCAATGTAACCATTCAAAATAATGGAGTAGATATTCAAACAGCGCCAGGATCGTCCGTCAGGGCTGTTTTTGGTGGCGAAGTGAGAAAAGTATTTATGCCCCCCGGTACATCTACTTATGTGGTGATGATTCGCCATGGGGAGTACTTTACGGCCTATTCTAACCTTAAATCAGTGAGTGTTGCAGTGGGTCAAAAAGTCAATCTGAAACAAGCCATCGGAACGGTGGCTACCGACCCGACCGATGGAAGTACAGAGGTACATTTTGAGCTCTGGAAAGGGGGAACCCCTCAAAATCCGGTAGGTTGGCTGGCTAATTAAGTCGGGCTTCCATCAAAATATCTTATATTTGCATACACTTTAAACGGATGCAAAGTTTCGCACTCTTATTTCTGAATATAGGCACCCCGGAATTAATGTTCATTCTGCTGGCTATCCTGTTATTATTTGGAGGGAATAAATTACCGGAACTCGCCCGTGGTTTAGGCAAAGGGATTCGTGAATTTAAAGATGCTTCGGAAAATGTAAAACGCGAAATCCATCGCAACATCAATGAAGTAAAACAAAACATGGAAGAATCAGTACAGGATGTAAACGTCGATTCAACCACTAATCAACAACAAGATCAGTCAACCCTTAAATAAGAAATTATGTTCAATTCAATATTTCTAATCGGTATAGGTACCCCCGAATTAATCGGCATTCTGCTGGTGGTTTTATTACTTTTTGGTGGTAAAAAGATTCCTGAATTAATGCGTGGTTTGGGTAAAGGTGTGAAAGAATTCAAAGATGCCAAAGACGGCGCTTCCGAGACTTCTGAAAAGGAAGAAAAATCCAAGTAATTTTAACTAAAGGGGAATAAAGTAATCTTTTCTCCGTTTCTATCATTCCCGGTCAGACTGTAGGGCTCGGCCTTGCCCGTTTGATCTGTAGCTTGAATTAGATGAAAAAATTAGTTGTAACCATTGCTGTGTTATGTTTTCAGGGATCTCTCCTGTTTGCCGGCTCATGGAAGGATTCCAACGCAGCTTTTATTTCTGTCAACACTACCGATACCCTGTCTACCAAGCTTAAGCCAGCCGACAAATACCGTTCAGATTCTATCAAACAGGCCATTGCCACCACCCGTAATGCACCCGTTCAGGGTTTTATTGATGTGTTGTTAAAGCGCAAGGAGCAGGTGGGTAAACTATTAGGCTTATCCAATTATTATTTCCCGGTGTATGAGCGGGTGTTGAAAGAATTTGGTTTACCCGAAGAATTAAAATTTTTATCAGTAATTGAGTCAGCCTTAAATCCACATGCCGTTTCAAGAGTAGGGGCTACCGGTCCATGGCAATTTATGGCACCGACTGCCAAAGCCTACGGTTTGAAAATTAATCAGGAGGTAGATGAGCGTAAAGATCCGGTACAAGCCAGTAAGGCCGCAGCCGCTTACCTACGCGACGCTTTTGATCAATACGGAGATTGGCTGCTTGCCATTGCCTCTTATAATTGCGGGAGAGGGGCAGTAAGCCGGGCTATTGCCAGAGCAGGAGGCAAGGCCGACTTTTGGGAAATAAGCCGCTTTCTGCCTGCCGAAACGCGTAATTATGTGCCTAAATTTTTGGCGACCGCCTTTATTATGGGCAATTACCGGCAATTTGACATCAGCCCATTGGCGCCTTCCTTCAATACCTTAACTGATGTGATTGATGTGATCAAACCCATATCATTGGCTGCCGTAGCTCGTGCCACGGGCATCGATCTGAGCCAACTCGTTTTGCTCAATCCATCCTACAAAAAATTAATTATTAACGGATCTGCAGAGGCACCCAAGCCCCTGGTCATTCCAAGCAACAGCAATCCGGATTATTTTGCCTTGTATCAAGTATTGAACGGGAATGGCAGTAACGGAGTGGCGCCTGCCGCTAAAAATAATGCACAGTCATCAACCCCTAAAACCATTTATTATATCGTTAAAAAAGGGGATAACCTGAGTACCATTGCGAAAAAGTACAAAGGGCTAAGTGTTGAAGAGCTTAAAAAGTGGAACAAGTTGCGTACCAGCCAGCTGCAGGTGGGCGAGCGCTTGGTAATTCATCAATAATGGTTTTTAAGTTAAACCGGGAGGACGTTTAAACCGTTTCTTCCCGAAAAAGAATTGTAATTTTGGATCCACTCACCAATTATAGTATACATGAGTAAAAACAATCGTAAGCAAGATGCGCTTGATTATCATGCCCTGGGTCGTCCGGGTAAAATACAAGTGCTCCCTACCAAACCAACTAATTCACAACGCGATTTGGCACTGGCCTACTCTCCCGGGGTAGCCGAACCTTGTTTAAGCATAGCTGAACATACGGAAGATGTGTACAAATATACTGCCAAGGGAAATTTGGTGGCTGTAATTAGCAATGGTACCGCGGTATTAGGCCTGGGCGATATTGGCCCAGAGGCCAGTAAACCTGTGATGGAGGGGAAAGGAATCTTGTTTAAGATTTTTGCCGACATCGATGTGTTCGATTTAGAGTTAGACACTAAAAATGTAGACGATTTCGTAAAAATTGTAAAGGCCTTGGAGCCAACTTTTGGCGGGGTCAATCTAGAAGATATTAAAGCACCTGAATGCTTTGAGATTGAGCGCCGTTTGAAAGAGGAATTGAAAATTCCAATCATGCACGATGATCAGCATGGTACGGCAATCATTTCTTCTGCCGCCTTAATCAATGCCTGCGAATTGCAGAAAAAGAAAATAGATAAGGTGAAGATTGTGGTGAATGGTGCAGGTGCTGCAGCCATTTCCTGCTCCCGCTTGTACGTAAGTTTGGGAGCAAGAAAAGAAAACATTGTGATGGTTGACCGTACCGGTGTTATCAACCAAAGTCGTACCAACCTCGATCCTACCAAAGCAGAGTTTGCAACCAGTCGTAACATCAATACACTGGAGGAGGCAATCAGAGATGCAGACGTATTCATTGGTTTATCTTCTGCCGATGTGTTGAGCCCTGCCATGCTGAAAACCATGGCTAAAAACCCGATTGTATTTGCCATGGCGAATCCTGATCCAGAAATTGCCTATAACCTGGCACTCAAAACCCGTAAAGATGTACTGATGGCCACCGGCCGCTCCGACTACCCTAATCAGGTAAACAACGTACTCGGTTTCCCTTATATTTTTAGAGGGGCCCTCGATGTACGTGCCACTACCATCAATGAGGAAATGAAAATTGCAGCGGTGAAAGCCATTGCAGAACTGGCCAAAATGCCGGTACCCGAAGCAGTAAACTTAGCCTATAATACCAAAAATTTGAAATTCGGTAAGGATTACATCATTCCTAAACCCTTAGATTTCAGATTAATTACGGCGGTTTCGCCGGCGGTGGCTAAGGCGGCAATGGATTCTGGGGTAGCACGCTATCCGATTAAGGATTGGGAGGCCTACCGGGAAGAGTTAAAACTTCGTTTAGGAATGGATGATGCCTTGATGAGAGCCATCACCAATAAAGCTAAAATTGACCCTAAACGGGTAGTTTTTGCCGAAGCCGATAATTATAAGATTTTGAAGGCTGCTCAAATTGTAAAAGAAGAGGGTATTGCCATCCCAATTTTATTGGGTAAAAAACAAAAAATTGAAGAGATTATTGAGGAGAATGACTTAGACCTGGAAGGGGTCAGCATCATCGATCCGATGGAAGAGTCCGAACTAACTCAGCAATTCGCAACTTACCTCTTCGAACAAAGACAGCGACGTGGTATTACCCTCTACGAAGCGAAAAAATTGATGCGTGACCGGAACTATTTTGGTGCCTGCATGGTTCAATTCGGGCAGGCAGATGCCTTGATCTCCGGTTTAACGAAAAACTACATTCAAACCATCCGTCCTGCCTTGCAGGTGATTGGCACCGAACCCGGTGTTAACCGTGTAGCCGGAATGTACATGATGCTGACCAGTAAAGGACCGGTATTTTTTGGAGATACTACGGTCAATGTAGATCCAAATGTGCAGGAGTTGGTAGATATTACAGTTTTGATTGATCGTTCGGTAAAAAAATTCAATATCAACCCCCGCATCGCCATGCTTTCGTATTCTAATTTCGGCTCGAACGAAGGTCCGATCCCGGAAAAGACCCGTGAAGCTGTTCGCATTCTTCACGAAAAATATCCGGAAATAAGGGTCGATGGTGAAATGCAGGCAAACTTCGCAATGAATCCGGATTTATTAAAAGATAACTTCCCATTCAGCACCTTAAACGGGCAGGCCGCAAATACCTTGGTATTTCCGACGCTTGAATCGGGGAATATTGCATATAAACTCATTCAGGAGTTGGGCGAGGCTGAAGCCATTGGTCCCATCCTTTTAGGCTTAAATAAGCCGGTCCACATTCTACAGCTGGGAAGTTCGGTCAGAGAGATCGTGAACATGATCACCATTGCGGTGGTGGATGCACAATCTAAAGCAGAAGTTAATTTGGTGAAGGCGGGTCTAAAGGGAATCATCAACCGGATACGTAAAACCACCAAATAAATATGTACGCCTACATCGACGGAAAGCTGACCTTTAAATGCCCTACCTATGTGGTGATTGAAGCCGCCGGAGTAGGTTATCAAATCAATATTTCGTTAACCACCTATTCGTTGATTCAGGACCAGGAGCGCTGCAAATTGTACACCTGGCTGCATGTGAAGGAAGACGCTCACACCTTGTATGGCTTCGCCGATGAGGGAGAACGGCGCTTATTTCTGCACTTGATCTCTGTTTCCGGTATCGGGCCTAACACCGGTCGGATGATGCTATCTTCCATTACCCCGCAAGAAATTCAACAGGCCATCGTACATGGAGATGTGCCATTAATCCAACGAATCAAAGGAATCGGCCCTAAATCTGCGCAGCGGCTTATTCTCGAACTGCAAGATAAATTGAAGCGTGAAGGCCATGAATCACTCCTAAGCATCCCTAAAAATCATACGGTTAGAGACGAAGCATTGTCTGCTCTTGTCATGCTGGGCTTTGCCAAAAACACCGCCGAAAAAGCCCTTGATCAGGCAATAAATCAAGCAAATGGCAGTTTATCTGTTGAGGCTTTGATAAAGATTGCTTTAAAAAGCTTATAATTACTATTATTACTTAAAAATAAATTGAAGAAGACAGCGCTGGTTTTCTTGTTTCTTTTTTTGGCATTTTTTGGAATCGGCCAGCCTGCGCTACATGCCCAAAATCTACCCGAAAAAACAGATACCCTCGCTTTAATTTATC
>JBEDFI010000081.1:0-7623 GCA_041175245.1 Bacteroidota bacterium | reverse complement strand
TAATAATACAGTTCGAAGTGAGGCGTTTGATAGACCTTGAATTTCAGATTTTTATAGCGGACCTTATTTTGTCCGAAATATTGCGCCTGGGCGCTAAAGCTGATTAATCCGAAGAGGACAAAAAGAAGAAATACTAATTTAGAACGTTTCACGGCAAGGAATAATTAGGGTATGAACCAAGTATAATGCTTTAGTACATAAAATTACTAATTAAATATCCTTTCCTAAACTATTGTTTCGCTCATGCCATTATAGCTGATCTTTCTTCTTTGGTTTATTTTCTGTTTTAGAATCTACCGGTATCTTAACCGGATTGTTGGAAGGGGTTCCAGTTGTATTTTCTGTGGTGGGTAATTCACCCTCCGCAGGGGCACTTAGGGTGCTGTCAATAAGAAGGCTATCTGTTTGCGTACTGTCTGCCATAATTCTTGGCGACTCACACTGGTAAGAACGGGTGATAGGCACCCCGGGTTTCGGGAAACGGCCCGGCTTAATTCCGGTACTTGGATCATTGAGTACCTTCTCCATGAACTTACCGTAAATAGGCAGGGCCGTACGAGAACCTTCTCCTGTTTCTGAGGTCTTGAAATGGATGCTTCGGTCATCGCATCCAACCCAAATACCCGTCACCAGATCTTTGCTAATACCCATGTACCAGCCATCCACATAGTCGGAGGAGGTGCCGGTTTTTCCGCCGATCTGATTACCTTCTTTCCAGATATCCCACTCCCAAAGCGCTTGTGAAGTTCCTCCAGGCTCTTCCATACTCCCTCTAAACATGTATAGCATCAGCCAGGCAATCTCTTCAGAAATGGCACGCTCTTGCTTTGCTTTAAATTTGGCGATGGTGATACCGTCATTATCTTCAATACGTTGAACCAGGATAGGGTCAGTTTTGATGCCCTTATTTAGGAAGGTTCCATAAGACTTCACCATTTCAAAAACCGATACGTCATTGGCGCCCAAACTTACGGAAGGGACCGACTCCAAAGGACTTTCGATTCCGCATTGTTGCGCTGCCTTCACTACGTTTTCCCAGCCTACTTTCTCGGTAATTTGAGCCGTAATGGAGTTCACCGATTTGCCCATGGCCCAGCGTAAGGACATTTCTCTGCCCGAAAATTCAAAATCAGCGTTTTTTGGTTCCCAGGTTTCAGTTTTACCGTTCTCCTGATACACAATTTTTACCGGTTTATCGATGTATTTGTCGCAGGGATTCATACCCTGCTCTAAGGCCGCCAAATACGCAAATGGTTTGAAGGTGGAACCCGCTTGTCGCTTGGCCTGATCCACATGGTCGTATTTAAAATATTTGTGATTGATACCGCCAACCCACACTTTAACGTGTCCGTTGAAAGGGTCGAGGGTCATCACACCTGTATTCAGCATTTTAGCGTAATGTTTGATGGAATCCATCGTGCTATATTCCACTTCCTTCTCGCCCTCCCAACTGAAAACCTTCATCTTTTTGGGTTTATTGAGATAATAGTCGATGGAATCCTGATTTTGATCAAACTTTTTCTTTAAAAAATCATAGCAGGGAAGGCGTTGAGCGGCTTTTTCAGGAAAATCGACCAGCTCATTTCCATCCTCATCACGCCAAGGATTTTCATTTCCCCATACATTTTGAAAGCGTCGCTGAAGTGTTTTCATTTGGCTTTCCACGGCTTCCTCAGCATATTGCTGCAATTTAGAGTCGATGGTAGTATAAATCTTCAAGCCATCTACATATAAGTCATAGTCATTATCCTCACACCATTCTTCCAAGTAACGGGCCACTGCCCCCCGGATGTAGGAGTCGCCTTCAGCTACTTCCTGTAGTTCAGTAGGTTTCAATCTCAGCGGCCGGCTGAGGTATTTCTTTGCTTCTTTCTCACCCAGGAAATTATATTTTACCAATTGGGTTAACACCACATTCCGCCTATCCAGACATTTTTCTGGATTTTTGAATGGATTGTAGGTGCTGGTGGCCTTGAGCATACCAATTAGCATGGCGGCTTCATCTACTTTTAAGGCCCCGGGTTCTTTGCTAAAGTATCTTTTTGCCGCAATTTTAATTCCGTAGGCATTGTTTCCAAAAGGAACCGTATTCAGGTAAAGCGTGAGAATATCATTTTTACTGTGATAGCTTTCCAGCTTCAGTGCACTGATCCATTCTTTCAACTTATACACCACGGTTCTGAATACCGGAATGTATTTGATCCAGCCCTGAGATTTTTTCCCCCGGGTACTGTAAAGATTTTTTGCCAATTGCTGGGTAATGGTACTGCCGCCGCGTTTGTCGCCTTTTGCGGTAGAGACCGTGCTCGATACCAGCGATAACATATCGATGCCGCTGTGTTCATAAAACCGGATATCTTCAGTGGCCACCAGTGCATCAACCACACTCGGTGCAATTTCTTCATACTCAACCGGAATCCGGTTTTCACGAAAATATCTACCAATCAACTTGCCATCAGCCGTGTATAATTCAGAAACCAGCTGTAAACTGGGCGTTTTAATGTCTTTGATGGTGGGAGAGGAACCAAACATCCAGAGGAAGTTCAACTCCATGGCACAGAAAAAAAGTACCAGGAAATACAAGCTAATGCTGAAATAACGAACTCGCTTATTCTTGATCTCTCTAAACATGGATGCTATCTATTTGCTGGATAAAGATGGGTATAAAAAATGTGTTGAGCTTAAACTGTTGAAATTTTACTGGCTCGTTTCAGTCTATTTTATGCTGAGCTCATCTACGAAAATAATGGCTTTTCCCCCCTCGCCATGGCCCAAATGCCAGGGGGGTAAATCGCCGAAGTTTTTAGCAAGAACCTTTATAAAACGAGTTTTCACATTGGTTTTGAGTTCAAAATCCTTGATCTGCACCTGATAATCTTCTGCGGGCACCGTGTTTTGGATGCTTCCAACTAATTGATAGTTTGAGCCATCCTGAGAAGCATAGAAAGAGATTTCGGTCGGATAAACGATCCAGGAGCGAGTATCCTGCATGCAGCCAAGGGCAAGGCTGCGTACTTCACTCAGCTTTCCAAGATCGATCTCAGCTTCAAAATCAGTCAGTTGAAACCCTTGCCAGAAATTCCCTAACCTGAAATTATCTTTTCCGCGAATCCCATCTACCAAAGCCAAACTGCCGCCACCGGTATACGATTGCATGAATGGGTATTTGATCTTCACTTTTTTATCGCCGGGATTTTTAAAAAATTGAGCCTGACTCGTAAAACTTCTTTTTCCGTCCATCTGAGCGAATGCTTTTACCCGAGTATTCTGGTCAATCAGGATCGGAGCAAGGTATTTATTGCTGTTAATCGTAGGCTCGCTGCCGTCCAGCGTATAATATACTTCGGCGTTTTTAGCGGGACCATGGATTGTGACCTCCATTTTATCAGCAAAACTGATGGATGGGGCTTCGATTACCGGATTGCTCAGCAATTTTTCAACTTCTGCAGCCGAGGCTGGTTTTTCCAGGCTGCTCATGAACTCCATGGCAGGAACTTTCCCTGTTTTAAGCAGTAAATGACCACCATTTTTGAAATCATCAAAGCGTAGGTAAGATTTCCGGTAAGGCGCATTATTCAAACGAATATCTTGCAGATAAATGGCTTCATCGGTATAATCAGGAGCTTCCATTACAAATGATTTTCCGTTTTCGAGGTGAATGGTGCTTTTCTTAAACCAGGGCGTGCCGAAGAGATACTCATTGCTGGCCGGATTGAGCGGATACCAGCCTAAAGCACTCATCACCAGCCAGGCCGACATTTGTCCGCAGTCTTCATTTCCTGACAGACCGTCCGGAGCGTTGCGGTATTGCTCCGCTCTGATTTGTTGGATATACTTAGCTGTTTTATGCGGATGATTCGTGAAATTATACAGATAAGCCATGTGGTGGCTGGGCTCATTGCCATGTGCATATTGCCCGATTAAACCGGTAATGTCTACCTGACCACGCCCTGAGAGCCCTGCTGTGGTGGTAAAAAGTTCATCCAGCTTGTTCTCAAACCCTTCTGTTCCACCCATTTTGTCCATCAAACCCGACACTTCATGCGGTACATAAAAGGTGTACTGCCAGCTGTTGGCTTCGGTAAAATTGTTGTTTACCTCGGTCGGATCAAAAGGTTTCCACCAGCCTCCGTTGGCACGAGCACGCATGAAGCCGGTCTTTTCATCAAACACATTTTTCCAATATTGCGCCCGTTTGCTAAATTCCAGGTAATCGCTTGGTTTATTTAAGGCTTTGGCCAATTGGGCCACACACCAATCGTCATAGGCGTATTCCAATGTTTTTGAAACCGATTCGTGTTCATCATCTGCCAATACCAAGCCGTGTTTACGATAGGAGTCTAAACCGAATTGAGTACGGTTTACAGCCGATTTCATCGCTTCGAAAGCTTTTTCTGCATCAAAATCAATGCCTTTTCGGTACGCATCTAAAATTACCGGAATCGAATGATTTCCAATCATACAAAAGGTTTCATTTCCGGCAAGTTCCCAGATGGGCAGTAAGCCACCATGCTCATGATGTTTTAAAAAGGTTTGGATAAAATCCTTACTTCTTTTCCGGTCGATGATATTGAGCAAAGGGTGTTCGGTACGGTAGGTATCCCACAAGGAAAAAACAGTATAGTTGTTAAATCCTTCTGCCCGATGAATTTTTTTATCGATGCCAAAATATTGGCCATCTACATCCATAAATAAATTCGGACTCAAGAATGCATGGTAGAGGGCCGTGTAGAAAATGCTCAATTTATCTTGATCATCGCTTTCCACCTCTATTTTCCGCAGTTCATGGTTCCAGGCCTGCTTCGCTGCTTGTAGCGTTTTCTGAAAATCGAAATGCGGTATTTCGGCTTCCAGATTTCTTAAAGCACCTTCCGAACTTACTGCTGAAATCCCCACCTTAGCCAGCACTTTTCCGGGGTTATCGAACTGTACGAACAGCTTGACATTTTTTCCCTCTGCCTTTCTGAGTCCGGCTTGCACCACATCATTAAGGGCAATGCCGTAGGTTTTGATCGGTTTATTGAATTTGGCATGGAAATAAATCGGCTGATTTTCTGCCCAAGCCCTCGATCTCCTGAAGCCCCTGATCTCGTATTCATTGATCACCTCCACCCAGGCTTCGGTGGTTTCATCGCGGTGCTGCAAATCCACGATGATATTTGCTTCCTTGCCGACCGGATAGGTGTATTGATGGAAGCCGGCTCTCAAGCTGGTGGTCAAGGCAACCTTAATCTGATACTTTTCTAAAAAAGTTTCATAGTAGCCTGCCGAGGCCTTTTCCTTGGACTTTTTAAAGGGGGAGGCGTATTCCGAATTTTTAAATTTTGGCTGCCCGGTGCTGGGCATAAATAAAATATCGCCATAGTCTGATACTCCGGTCCCGCTCAAGTGGGTATGAGAAAATCCGTAGACCACCGAATCGGAGTAATGATAGCCTGAGCATCCGTCCCAGCCGCTTAGGCGGGTATCGGGCCCCAGCTGCATCATGCCGAAGGGCAGGGTAGGCCCGGGAAACGTATGACCATGTCCGCCGGTACCAATAAATGGATTGACCCATTGGGTATAATCCTTATTTTTTTGAGCGAACGCAGATTCGTGGATAAAAAAGATAAAGAACAGGATGAAAGCTCTTTTCATGTGCGATGGTATGTTTAGAGGTGTAAGCTGAACCCGTCAGCGTCTTTTAAGAAGGGGAAGATTCTTCTCGATTTAATAATTTCTTCTTTACTGATGCTGAAGGTATACAGGTCTTCATCATTGGGTTTATAGTAAACCACGTTTCCGTTGGGCGCTATACACATAGATCCTCCAGAATGGAACACTTCATTCCCATCATGCCCCACACGGTTAACCGCTACTACATAGGCTTGATTTTCGATGGCACGAGCTGGCACCAAAGTCCGCCAGTGCAGTGCCCGTTTATCGGGCCAGCTGGCCACCACTAATAAAATATCGTAGGGATCTTTAGGATCATTTCTTAGCCAAACCGGAAAGCGCAGGTCATAACATACTGATAAACAGACTTTCCATTCTTTAAGCATCACAAACTTTTTCTCTTGTCCGGCACTGAAGTGTTTGTCTTCATCTCCTAAACCGAATAAATGCCGTTTGTCGTACTGCTCATAGCTTCCATCCGGTCGCATCCAGATCAAGCGGTTATAATACTTGCCAGCCTCTTTAATGATGAGGCTACCGGTTACCACAGCTTCGAATTTTTGTGCCTGATGCTGCATCCATTGCATGGTAGGCCCACCCATATCTTCTGCCAGTTTTTCTGCATTCATGGAAAAACCGGTATTAAACATTTCAGGAAGCACAATGAGGTTGGTATGCTCCCGGATAGCCGAAAGGCGCAATGCCAGGTTACTCAAATTTTTTTCGCAGTTTTCCCAAAATAAATAGGCCTGAAAGGTGGTGATTTTTAGTGTCTCCATCTGCGTGATCTTAATGTGTAACGTTCATGAGTGCTTCAGCAGCTTGTTCAAGCGTGGCTTCCTGCTTTGCAAAACAAAACCGGAGCAGCTGATGATCGATATTCTTTGAATAAAATGCGGAAACGGGAATGCTGGCTACTCCATGCTCTTTAACGAGTTTAGCTGCAAAAACGGTATCTGCCTCCTCAGAAATATTGCGGTAAGAAAGCAATTGAAAATACGATCCATGGCAATCCATCAGCTCAAAACGGCTGCCGGAGAGCAGCTTCCTGAAAAAATCTCTCTTTTCCTGAAAAAATAATCCCAAGTCACTAAAATCTTGTTTTTGCTTTAAATAGTTAGCAATGGCATGTTGCAAGGGCGTGTGCACACTAAAAACCATGAACTGATGGAATTTTCTGAATTCCTTCATCAATACCTCGGGAGCGAGGCAATAGCCCATTTTCCAGCCGGTGGTATGAAATAACTTTCCGAATGAAGCCACAATCAGGCTTCGATCCTTTAATTCCGGGAAACCAGCCATGCTGAAATGCCGGTGTTTATCAAAAATCAGGTGCTCGTACACCTCATCACTTAATATCAAAATATTGGTATTCCTGGTGATTTTGTTCAGTTGTTTCAAATCCTCCTCACCCAAAACCATCCCGGTAGGGTTGTGAGGCGAATTGATGATGATCATTTTCGTATTGCCATTGGTGAGCTTCTGGACCTTGGCCCAGTCGATGGCAAAATCTGGTGGATGGAGGGGCATATATTTCACGATGCCACCCATGGCCTTTACCGTGGGTGCATAACAATCGTAGGCCGGTTCAAAAATGATGACCTCGTCATTCGGTTGTATAAATGCAGAAATGGCGGTAAAAATGGCCTGTGTGCCTCCTGCAGTCACGGTTACTTCGGTTTCCGGATGATAATCAGCTCCATGCAAGCGGTTCACCTTGGCCGCAATTTGCTCCCGTAAGCTAAGTAAGCCTGGCATGGGAGCGTACTGATGGTGACCTTGGCGGTAGGACTGGTTGACCAATTCCAGCAGTTCTGGCGCACAATCGAAATCCGGGAAACCTTGCGAAAGGTTAATTGCCCGGTGTTCATTGGCCATCTGAGTCATCACAGAAAAAATAGATGGCCCAACTCCTGGTAATTTTGAATAGATCTGAATCAATGTGGTGTTTTATTAAACTTTAAATAT
>JBEDFI010000080.1:0-7769 GCA_041175245.1 Bacteroidota bacterium | reverse complement strand
AGGGCTTTTTAGTGTCAATAATTAAAAGAGCTGAGACAAAGCGAACGATTACAGAAATAATAATTAAATTGAATAAGCTTAAATGATGAGAAAACATATTCTGACTGTTATTTTTCTGAGTAGTATCGGGATGCTGATACTGTCCTGTAGGTCAAAAAACAAAACGACCATCAAGAAGTCAGACAGCTATCTGGTGAACGATTTTGAACAAGACAAAGACTTTCCGGCCGGAATGGAAGAATTACAAATTCCATCAGACGGGGTAACCATTTATGGGTTAATTTACCTTGCCAATGGTCCAGGCCCTCATCCTACCCTCGTATTTATTCATGGAAATCCAGGAAATGAACGCAATTTAGACCTGGCACAAAACCTGAGAAAAGTAGGCTATAATGTGGTTTATTTCGATTTTAGAGGTAGTTGGGGCAGTAAAGGGAAGTTCACATTTGAGAATAACATTGCGGATACCAAAGCAGTGATCGAATATATCTCTTCACCGGATAATATCCGACGTCTACGAATTGACAGTGCTAAAATTGCTCTTTTTGGACATAATACCGGAGGAGCCATCGGGCTCATTGCCGGTCTAAAGCACCCCAAAGTAAAGGGCGTAGCCACCCTCTCCTTGTTCAATCCGTACCGGGTGATAAAAAATGCCGAAGGAACCAGTAATCTGATCAGTATGAAAGAATATTTATCAACGCTGGGCATGCTCAATATCAATCCGGATGAGTTTTTGTTGGCTATGGCAAAAAATGTGGAACAGTATAACCTGGAAGCATTGCTCAAACAAACAAATAAACCGATTCTGATGATTGATGAGCACGAAGCAAACGATTATTTGAGTGCATTAGAGGTGAAAGAAAATATCGAGTATGAGATTTGGGATACCGATATCACCTTTAGTAATAAAAGAACCGCCCTGACAAGAAGGATTAAATCTTGGGCCGACCAAAAGATTAACCCTGTAGCTGTCAGCATCAAAAAATAAACCCGAATGTATCGAATTCTGTTACTTGCAGCGCTGCTATTACTGCTACATGCTTGCCAACATACCCAAAAAAAAGAAAGAAAAGTTTCGGTAAAAAATAAACCGGCAGATGCGAAAACCATCCTGGACCGGAAACAGATTCCTATTTTATGTTATCATCAAATCAGGGATTGGAAAGCAAGCGACTCAGAATCTGCGAAAGTTTACATTGTACCTCCTGCCACCTTTAAAGCGCAGCTCAACATGCTGGCCGATAGTGGCTATCACACCATACTTCCCCATCAATTAGATGCCTATTTGCAAAGAGGAGAAAAGTTGCCTTCGAAACCGATCATGCTTACTTTCGATGATACCTGCCTTGAGCAATTTACCCTGGCTGCTCCCGAAATGAAGCGGCACGGATTTAAAGGGGTTTTTTTCATCATGACCGTTTCCATTGGCCGGCCCCGCTACATGAACAGCGAACAAATTAAACAGCTGAGTGACCAGGGCCATGTGATTGCCTCCCATACCTGGGACCATCAGAATTTTAAAAAATATACGGGAGAAGATTGGCTCATTCAAATTGAAAAACCGACTAAACGCCTGCAGGAAATTACCGGAAAGCCTGTCGAGTATTTTGCCTATCCATTTGGCTTATGGAATCAGGAAGGAATTCCGGAACTAAAGAAAAGAGGATTTAAAGCTGCTTTTGTTTTGGCCGAGAAACGCAGCGAAACAGCACCTCTTTACACCATTCGTAGAATTATTGCCGCCGGCAGCGACAGCCCGAGCACCCTGCACAATAAAATTATACGCAGTTTCTAAGCTCTTGAGCATCCCGATAGGCAAAACTGATTAATTTACCTACCTTTGCGCCTTATTTCATACGCATGATTACGGTATCAAATTTATCTCTCCGCTACGGAAAACGCACTCTTTTTGAAGATGTAAACCTCAAGTTTACACCCGGCAATTGCTATGGGGTGATTGGTGCCAACGGTGCCGGAAAGTCTACTTTCCTGAAAATTTTGTCCGGTGAGATTGACCCAAATACCGGATCGGTGAGCTTCACTCCCGGTGAGCGGATGGCGGTATTGAAACAAAATCACTACGAGTTTGATGAATTTACGGTTATCGAAACAGTGATGATGGGACATCAAGAACTCTACGCCATCATGAAGGAGAAAGATGCCCTCTATGCAAAGGAAGACTTTACAGATAAAGATGGCGAACGTGCCGGCGAATTAGAAAATATATTCGCCGAAATGGACGGCTGGAATGCCGAAAGCAATGCGGCTACCCTGTTGAGTAACTTAGGTATTACTGAAGATTGCCATTATAGATTATTGAAAGAACTCGATGGTAACCAAAAAGTACGGGTATTATTGGCCCAGGCATTATTTGGTAACCCGGATATTTTATTACTGGATGAGCCAACGAACGATTTGGACATCAATACCATTTCCTGGTTAGAAGATTTCCTGGCCGGATATGAGGCCATCGTGCTCGTTGTATCTCACGACCGACATTTTCTGGACGCCGTATGTACCCACGTGGTTGATATTGACTTTGGCAAAATGACTATTTATACCGGAAATTACAGCTTCTGGTACGAGTCAAGTCAGCTGGCTGCCCGACAGCGCTCCGACCAAAACAAAAAACTAGAAGACAAGGTTAAGGAGTTACAGGAATTTATCCGCCGTTTCAGTGCCAACGCTTCTAAATCAAAACAAGCCACCAGTCGTAAAAAGGCACTCGATAAGATCAATCTGGAAGAGATCAAGCCCTCTAACCGTAAATACCCGGCCATCCTATTCAATAATCAGGGTCGGGAAGCAGGTGATCAGATTTTACAAATTGACAAACTGGCTAAAAATCTGAACGGAGAAACCTTATTTTCTGACATCAGTATGATGGTGAATAAAGGGGATAAGATCGCTGTGCTGTCTGAAAATAGCCTCGCTACTGCGGCATTTTACCGGATTTTAACCGGTTTAGATCCCGATTTTCAGGGTAATTTTAAATGGGGAGTGACGATTCAGGTAGCCGACATTCCGAATGACAGTTCGGAATACTTTGCCGGGAAGGATGAAAATTTGATCGACTGGTTACGCCAATACTCTGAAGGAGAAAAAGATGAACAGTTTATTCGCGGATTTTTAGGACGGATGTTGTTTTCTGGAGATGAAGTGATGAAAAAATGCTCCGTACTTTCGGGTGGTGAGAAAATGCGTTGCATGTTCTCCAGAATGATGCTCCAGCAGGCGAATGTCTTGCTGTTCGATGAGCCCACCAACCACCTGGATCTGGAATCGATCACCGCATTAAATAACGGCATGGTCGACTACAGAGGGACCATGTTGTTCACCTCTCGAGATCATGAATTGACTCAAACGGTAGCCAATCGTGTGATTGAACTTACGCCAAAAGGCATTATCGATAAATTGATGACGTATGATGAATATATCCACTCAGATGCCGTAAAAGAACTGCGAAAAGCCATGTATGCCTAACAAAAAAGCCCCGAATTTCGGGGCTTTTTTTTCATCTGATACCTGATCAATTAGTGACCGGCCTGGCCATCGATGCCATGAGCATGACCATGAGCCAATTCATCGGCCGTAGCCTCACGAACCTGTATAATGGTACCGGCAAAATATAAATCCTGACCAGCCATTGGATGATTCAGGTCAACGGTTACTGCGGTTTCGCTCACTGCGGTTACACGTGCTCTAAATTGATTACCCTGATTATCCTGAAGGGGCAGGATGGTGTCAACTGCAGGTTTTTCCATATCTCCAAACATATCTAAAGGCAGATCGGTTACGGCATTGGCATCCTGTTCACCATAGGCATCGGCAGCGAGTAGTTCAAAATCATAATTAGCACCGGCAGCAAGTCCTGCGAGGTTTTCTTCAAATTTTGGAAGCATCATGCCTACGCCAAATAAGAAAACCAGTGGATTCTCTTCGGTGGCTTTCTCTACAAATACTTTTTCGCCGTTTTTTGTGGTGTGTAAATCGTAGGTTAGGGCAACTACGGTGTTAGGTTTAATCGTCATTTTAAAAATTTTGGAGGCTAAGCCTCGGTTATTTAATTTGTTTCAGCGCTTCTGCAAGCGTTGTTGCTGGAAGCTGACAGGTTTTATTACGGCAAACAAAAATTCTGGTTTCATCGTCCCATTTATCCTGCAGCAAAGGTAAGCTTCCTGAGCTTCCTCCCAATAAAATTTTATTAGGAATGAAGAATTTATCTAATTCTTGCCGTTTTATTTCAAAGTCGGGACCCGTAATCGCTATTTCATTCCAGCCAAAAACTTCATTCAGTAAAAGTGAGGCCCAGTTTGAATAGGCCGAACCGTAGGTTTTTATTTTAGGATGTACATTACGGAGAAGTTGCTGGGCACAGTCAAGATAGTGCTGTTCATCAAATAAATGGCCGAGCTTAAAGAGTACATGGGCCATTACCGAGTTGGCACCCGGAATTACATTATCCATAATTTCATGCTTTCGGGCAATCAAGGACTCGGCCTGATCGGAAGTATAAAAGAACATACCCGAGGTCTCATCTTGAAAATGCAGGATCGCATGGTCTGTCAATGATTTGGCATGACGCAGCCATTTTTCATCAAAAGTGGCTTCATACAAGGCGATCAGTCCTTCAATCACAAAAGCATAATCATCAAGAAAGGCCGGGATATTGGCCTTGCCTGCTTTAAAGCTCCTAAAAAGTCCTCCACCGGAACTGCTCATGTGCTGGAGTAGAAAATTGGCATTCTTAATGGCCGACTCCAGGTAAGATTTCAAACCAAATACACGGTAAGCGTCTGCATAGGCTTTCAGCATCATGCCGTTCCATGACGCCAATATTTTATCATCTAACCCGGGTTTAACCCGCTTATCTCGATAGCTGAATACGGTAGTCTTAGCCTCTTTGAGGAGTTGAAGCCACGTTTCTACTGACATGCCATGCTGAGCAGCAAATTTCTCATCGCTGATGGAACGCATCAACACATTGGTCGATTCCTCTTCCCAATTACCCTCGGCAGTAATGCCGTAATATTCACAAAAAAGATCGGCATCTTTTCCTAAAATTGTTTGGATCTCTTCCTGCTGAAAGGTGTAGAATTTACCCTCTACTCCTTCGCTGTCTGCATCTAATGCTGAATAGAAACCGCCACTGGCATCGGTCATGTCACGGTTTACCCAGCCGAGCGTTTCACATACTACCTCCCGGTACAATTCCTGAGGCTCATGCTGATAGGCTTCAGCATACAAGCTGACCAGCTGGGCATTATCATACAGCATTTTTTCAAAATGTGGTACGTGCCAACGTTGATCTACCGAATACCTGGCAAATCCGCCTCCAATCTGATCATAAATTCCGCCATACGCCATCTTTTGCAAGGTAAAGTGTGTGATGGCATCGGCCTGTTCGTCCTTCATCAGTTGAGCATATCGCAAAAGGAAGGACCAATTATTGGGCAAAGGAAATTTTGGAGCCCGGTTGTAGCCACCCTCCGTCCAGTCGAAATAGGCTGACCAAGGTTGATAGATCGCTTTCAGATCCTCCTGAGAATAATCAGCAGCTTGCTGTATGAATTCAATTTTTTCGCTGTCGCGGATTCCTTCGGTCAGCTTTGCTGCATATGCTACTGCCTCCTCAGGTTTTTGATCCCAAAAGGCAGCCAGGTTGAGCAATAATTTTTTCCAGTCTTCTGTACGGAAATATGTTCCTCCGTAAATAGGTCGCTGATCGGGTAAGCAGATACAGTTCAATGGCCAACCCCCGCTTCCGGTCATCAGTTGAACGGCATACATGTAGATCTGATCAATGTCGGGGCGCTCTTCCCGATCAATTTTAATGCACACAAAATGTCGGTTCATGATTTCGGCAACAGCTTCATCTTCAAAGCTTTCGTGCTCCATCACATGACACCAATGACAGGCGGAATAACCGATGCTGACCAAAATTAGTTTGCCTTCTGACTTGGCTTTATCCAGCGCCTCTGCATTCCAGGGGTACCAGTTCACCGGATTGTGTGCATGCTGCAGCAAATAAGGTGAAGTTTCGTGGATGAGGGCGTTCGGCATACGGTCGGGAGTATTCGCTCTAGTGTCAATCAGTTAGTCTATTGACTTAGGACCGAAGACTATTTACTCAGTTCTGTAAAATATTTATGAAATAAAGGTATGGTTTCGATGCCTTTGTAAAAGTTAGCAAGATCGTATTTCTCATTTGGTGAGTGTAGGTTATCACTATCCAAACCAAATCCCATCAAAACAGTTTTAATTCTTAACTCTTTTTCGAACAAGGCCACAATCGGAATACTACCGCCTCCGCGGGTTGGAATAGGTTCTTTACCGAAAGATTCGGCAATGGCTTTTTGAGCGGCACGATAGGCTATGCTGTCTGTTGGAGTCACCACCGGTTCGCCACCATGATGAGGGGTTACCTTTACCTGTACGTAGGAGGGTGCAATCTGTTTAAAATGATCGGTAAAAAGCTGGGTAATTTTATCGGATTGTTGGTTTGGCACTAAACGCATAGATATTTTAGCGGAAGCTTTGGAGGGCAACACCGTTTTGGCTCCTTCTCCAGTATATCCACCCCAAATGCCGTTCACTTCTAAAGTTGGGCGGGTGCCGGTGCGTTCAATGGTGCTGTATCCTTTTTCGCCCCAAACGTCTTCGATGGCTAAATCTCTTTTATACTCCTCTAAATCAAAGGGGGCTTTATTCAAGGCTGCCCGCTCATCCGAAGATAATTCGACTACATCCTCATAAAAACCCGGGATGGTGATCTGGTTGTTTTCATCATGTAAAGAGGCAATTAGCCGACAAAGTATGGTGGCAGGATTGGCAACCGCTCCACCATACACCCCGGAATGCAGATCGCGGTTTGGGCCAATGACCTCAACTTCTAGATACGATAGACCGCGTAAACCGGTTTCCAGGGATGGATTTTCCATGCTGATCATGGCAGTATCAGAAATGAGTACCACATCCGCTTTCAGTCTTTCCTTGTTTTGCTGAACGAAGATGCCCAGGTTGCTCGAACCCACTTCCTCCTCCCCTTCAATCATAAACTTAATGTTACAAGGCAAGGTGCCGGTTTGCACCATCAGTTCGAATGCCTTTACATGCATATAAAATTGCCCCTTGTCATCGCAGGCACCGCGGGCAAATATTTTCCCCTCACGAAGGGTAGGTTCAAATGGAGGCGTATGCCAAAGCTCGATCGGATCGGCTGGCTGAACATCATAATGACCATAAACCAAAACCGTGGGCTTTGCTGGATCAATGATCTTTTCACCATACACAATTGGGTAACCGGCGGTGGCACAAACTTCCACTTGCTCGCCACCGGCTTCTTTAAGTTTTTGAGCAACAAAAGAGGCGGTTTTTAATACATCTGCCTGATAATTCGGATCGGCACTTACGGAAGGAAAACGCAATAACTCAAACAATTCGTTCAGGAAACGGTCTTTGTGTTCGGCTACATATTTTTTGATCTCTTGCATGGATAAAATATTTAAGGCAAATATATCAAATAGACGTCAAGCTTAGGACCGTTTTCAGCTCTTTCGACATAAAAAAAGGAAGCAAATGTGTTTGCTTCCTTTTTACAACTTGGTTCAACCCGAACTTAGTCGCCGGTAGCCAAATCTCTTTTATCAGATACTACGCTCTGACCAGATTTTTCAGGTTGGATGCTGTCGTCTTTTTTGCAGGCAACCATTCCTAACACTACCATTGCGATGAGAGAGAAAAATAATTTTTTCATGATACAAATG
>JBEDFI010000079.1:0-7778 GCA_041175245.1 Bacteroidota bacterium | reverse complement strand
GTATAGGTTTGACCTTCGTGTGTAATTTCGGCAATGTGCGCAATGGTTGCTGCAGTGCCGGCACCAAAGGCGTCTTGCAAAGTGCCCTTTTGAGCAGCTTCAATTACCTCAGTTACGGTTACCCTGCGTTCTTCAACCGGCATTCCCCATGAACGGGCTAAATCCAATATACTGTGACGGGTTACGCCATCCAGAATGGTATCGCGTGTCGAAGGGGTGATCAGGGTATCATTGATCACAAACATCACGTTCGTGGTTCCAGATTCCTCAATAAAACTATGTTCTTTGGCGTCGGTCCAGATCAATTGATCGAAGCCTTCTTGTTGTGCCAAGCGGGTAGGTAGCAAGGAACTGGCATAATTACCCGCGGTTTTTGCATAACCCACGCCTCCTTCAACGGCACGGGCATAGTGAGTTTCAATCTTTACTTTTAAGGGTTTCGCGTAGTATACCCCCACCGGCCCGATCAGGATGACAAATTTATAGTTCGAAGAGGCATGTACGCCCAGAATTGGATCGGTTGCAAACATCACCGGACGGACATAAAGAGAATATCCTTCTTGTGAAGGGACCCAGTCGCGATCCAGCTCAATGAGTTGCTGCATACCCTGCATAAAAAGTTCTTCCGGAACAATGGGCATGGCCATGCGTTGAGCAGAAATATTGAATCGTTCCAGATTTTTATAGGGCCTGAAAATACTGATCCGTCCATCTGCTTGTTTATAGGCTTTGATGCCTTCAAAAATTGCTTGTCCATAATGTAAGGCCGAAGCTGCCGGACTGATCTCGATATTCCCGTAAGGAAGAATCTGGAAATTTTTCCATTCCCCATCCTCAAAATCGGCGGTAAACATATGATCAGTGAAAACACGCCCGAACGGAAGGTTTTCAAAATCGGTTACCGCTAAGCGGGATTGTCCTGTTCGGCTTACATTTATTTCCAAGGTCTCTATCACGTTTTTCATGGCTTGAATACCCAACAAAAGTAGCTAAAATTACCCGTTGCGACGAATGATTTTTTTGTTACAATGGTGTACGTAGTACACTTAAAACCCAGTTTTTGCCCCAATTTTCGAGTTCCTCATCCGTCCAGAGTTCTGGATAAAAAATTCGTTTTTGAAAGCGTGGAGGCAGGTATTTTTGCCAGTTGGTTCCGCCGGTGGCCTTGATCTCTTCGGGTTCGCGATTGAGGTAACGAACGGCGGATTTATAATGCGACAAAGGCCAGTTCACATTAACGTTTACATCGAGCTGACGTAATTCGTTTTCCAAGCCTGAAGTGTCAGCACCTTTTTCCTTGAGTTGTTTGTAAAGAAACCGGAAATTTTTAGCCTGGCAGAACCGGGCCAAGTCTAAAAAAGTCTTGGAGTACTTATGTTCAAACTGCTTCAAGGTGAGTGTTTTCTGACCGGTTGAGAGCTCAGTGGCCCCATATTTCCAGTAGAGCTGTTCATATTGAGTTTCAAGATCTGCCGTGGCCAATGCTTCCCGTTTTTCTTTGTCCACTAAGCGGATGAAATCGGTTGCGTAAATTTCAATCATCCGATATTGGCCCGATTGGAAACCACTGGCTGGTAAGAGTGACATGCGGAACTTCAGGAATTGTTCTTTTTCCATCCCCTGAACCATTATTTCGAAGGAATTGGTCAAGGCTTCGAAATAGCTGTTAATTCGTTTTACACGTTGGCTGAAAAATTCAGTGCTGAGTTCCGGATATTCGGCAATTTGTTTGCACTCATGCAAAGACAATTTAAAGTACAACTCTGTGATTTGGTGGTAGATGATGAAGATTTCCTCATCAGGAAAAGAAGTCTTCGGGTTTTGTAAACTCAACAAGGTATCCAGGTGAATATAATCCCAATAGGTTAAAAAATCGGCATACAATAAGCCATCCAGATAGGAAACCATGTCCTGGCCCATGGCCGCATACTTTTCCTGAAGTTTCTCTATCCGTTCTTTGATTTCGGGGGTGATTTCCATGGGGTATTTGATTTAAACTAAACGCATCAGCCAGGCTCCCAGGTACATTCCGGCTACACTAAATATAAAATTGGCGAAGATGTTGCCGAGCGCCCATCCGGATTGACTCTGTTTGAACAGCTCGATCGTTTCTGCGGTAAAGCTAGAATAGGTGCTGAAGCCCCCGCAAAATCCGGTAATGACTAAGAGCTTTATGGAATAACTGAGATTGATTTTCTCTACACCCAGCATGAGTACTGCTCCAAAAACCAGGCAGCTTAAGAAGTTAGCGGTTAAGGTAGTCCAGGGAAACATACCGAGGCTTGCAGGATATAGTTTACCCACCAAAAAGCGGCAAACACTGCCTGCACCACCCCCTGCAAAAACGAGTAAAACTTGTTTCATCTGTTCAAATTAATACAATATCCGGAATTTAATGGTATGCGCAATTTGTTTCAATTCTTTTAATACCTGTTTATCATATTGGGCACCCACATCGGTAATTACATAGCCAATTTTAGGATTTGTCATTAGAAATTGGCCCAATATATTGATTTGATGTTGGGCAAAAACCTGATTGATTTGGGCCATGATACCGGGTACATTTTCATGGATATGAATCAGCCGGTGGGCATCAGCAATTTTAGGCAGCTGCAAGTTTGGGAAATTACTGCTCAGGTAGGTATCACCTTTATTAATGAAATCGGCCATCCGCTTAGGGATAAAGCTCGAATTCCGGGGATTTTCCTTTACATCCTCAAATAACACAATGCCCATTTCGGTGCAAATGGTACTGGATACTTTTGTTTTACTATTACCCAATACACCAAGCGTTTTCAGCTTAACGGCCCTTTTTAGCTGCTCATCCGGAATTTTCTCAGCCTTTGCCAACAGTAACATGCCCACATCGGCCACATATTTTTCTTCAAAACTGCTCTTGTGGCGAATGGAAAAACCGTCTTTTTTCAGGATCTCCAAACTTTCTTTGGGTATATCGCCAATGGCCAGACACAAGATCCTGTTTTTTGGATACGAAATGGCTCGCGGAAGCCAGTTTACATACAAAAATTCATCAAAACTCGGGGTGATGTGATCGGCTTTTGCCGAAACCGATTTGCGCTCAATATTTTCAGTAAAGGCATAAAATTTTTTGATATGGCCTGATTCTTTCAGCTGGAAATCTGAATGCCCATCGCCAATGCCAAACAATTCGCCTTTTAAATCTAGTTGCTCCAGCAATTTCACCTTCCCACCTTCACTTGCCAGGGGGTTTTGCTCATCAAAGCCGATGATTTTGCCCCCTTTATCGAAGCGAAATGTATTGGCATAAATATTTTCTTTAAGGATGTAGTATGGGAGTACCACGGGGGTGATGAACTCTTTAAACCCGCCCGAAACGATCAATACCTCTGCGGCATGCTTCTTAAAAAACAACTTATTGCGGGAGAACGAGGCCGACACTTTTTTCTTGAGTCGGCTGACCAATTGGTCCAGATGTTCACGATGGGCATCGAGCAAATGAAAGTCGGCCTTCCATTGCCGCATGGGTGAGTTCGTCGATTTGCTGAAATCTTTTTTCCTTTTCAGGATGATTTTGCAGAGAGATACGTGCCAATTCATCCAAGGCTTCAACCTGTGTAAACGTGCTGTCGAAATCAATGATGTAAAAGCGTGGTTTCATTTCAGGCTTTGACAGATATCCGCAATGTATGTCCGGATGGGGGTAAATTGAATATGGATGGATTTACTAATTTTTTCGTTAGAAAAGTAAGAAATTTTTGAGGCGCTTCTTGCCGTTTCTTTGGTTAAGCCAAATTTTTTCCCGCTGATCTTGCCCAGCCAGCCCAAAACGGTGGCGGCCATCAGTAATTGCCATTCCTTTACTTCCTTTTCAGGACCTTTTAAACCAAACTGTCGGGCAATCTCCTGAAAAAGATCTCTGTATAACCAGTTTTCGCCGTTAAGTACAAAACGTTCTGCTGTGATGTTGGTGTTCATTAGTTGAATCATCGCGGTAGCCACATCTTCAACGGCTACCAATCCACAGGAGCCGCTGGGATAACGGCTTAGTCCTCTTTCCACCATGCTGAATAAGTTTCCGCTCCCTTTCCAGCCGCATTCTTTGCCGATAATGATCGATGGATTTACAATCACGGCATCCAGCCCCTCAGCAATGCCCCGCCACACTTCCATTTCACTCAGATATTTAGACAAGGAGTACGAGCTGGGGTGTTTCGCCGTATCCCAATGCGTATTTTCATCAATCAATTTACCTTCTTTTGCGCTGCCCAGGGCGGCTACCGAACTCACATGTACCATACGTACATTTGATTTTTCCAGGCATAGATCGACCAAATTGGCAGTGCCCTCCACATTAGTTTTGAGCATTTTTTCTTTATCCTTAGCCTGAAAAGAAATAGTTGCTGCGGCGTGGTAAACCCGATCTACACCCTCCAGTGCTTCTTCTAATGAAAAAAAGTCGCTGAGGTCTCCAACCACCCATTCTAGATTTTTTTTATTCTGAAGAAAGGGTGGAATTCGGGCAGTTTCACGTTTTATGGCACGCACCTGCTGGCCTTGTTCAAGCAATTGTCGCGTTAAAACGGAGCCTAAAAAGCCGGTTGCACCTGTAACTAAGATCATTTTGGAGATATTCTGTAAACGCTTTCAAAAGTAATCGAATAATTGGATATTTGGATGATTACATAAGCCAAAGCATGTCTCTAATTGATTTCTTTTCTCCAGTTGATCTTAACAAACTCAGCCCTACAGATGGTTTTTACACCAGTCAGTTGGGAAACTTGCTCGATATTTACAGTCAAGAGTTTCCTGATTTGGATGGCGAGGCGTATCAACTGGCCATTTTTGGGGTGCTGGATGATCGCAACGCTTTAAACAATCAAGGCTGTGCACTTGGCCCCGATTACATCCGGGAACGCTTTTATCTGCTGAATGAAGGAAATTTTTCCATTAAAATGGCAGACTTGGGAAACATTAAGCCCGGAAAATCGCTTACTGATACATACGTGGCTGTGAAAATGGTGGTATCAGAGCTCATCAAAAAAAATATTGTTCCCATTATTTTAGGTGGCGGTCAGGACATTACTTATGCCCAATTCATGGCTTATGAAGAACTGGAGCAAAAAGTAGATCTGCTGGTGGTTGATTCGCATTTCGACCTGGATGATAGTCCGGAAGAAAGCCTGGCGACTACTTCTGCTTCTTATTTGCACAAAATTTTGATCCATCAGCCCAACTACCTGTTTAATTTCAGTAATCTGGGCTATCAAACTTACTACGTGAACCAGGATAGCATGAAGGCCCTGGAAAAATTATATTTCGATGCACATCGCCTGGGCGAGTTTTCAGGTAAAATTCATACCGCTGAGCCAATTATTCGAAATGCCAGCCTGATCAGTTTTGATATTTCGGCCATTCGATCTTCAGATGCGTCTGCCAATGCCAATGCCAGTCCAAATGGTTTTTATGGCGAAGATGCTTGTCAGATTTGCCGATATGCCGGCATGAGCGATAAGCTGAGTTCGATCGGTTTTTATGAATTTAATCCGGCCTTCGATCAGAATGGTCAAACGGCGACCCTTCTTGCGCAAATGATCTGGTATTTTGTGGATGGATTTTATCAGCGTAAAAAAGACGTGCCGCTGCAACCCAAATCGCAATACCTGATTTATCGGGCGGCCATGAAGGCAGATGCGGCAGAACTGGTGTTTGTGAAAAGTAAGAAAACAGATCGCTGGTGGATGCAGGTACCTTATCCCTTAAAAAATTCCAAGAACGAACGGTTTCACCTGGTGCCCTGCACCTACGAAGACTATCAATTAGCGACTACCGGCGAAATGCCAGATTTATGGTGGCGAACCCAACAAAAACTCATCTAATCATGAAAAAATTAATTTATTTGACAGTATGCTTGGCACTTTTTGGTGCTTTAAATACCACCAATGCCCAAAGTAAGACCGATATCGGCGCCACTGCCCCCGACTTTAAAATGAAAACCCCCGAAGGGAAATATGTTAGCCTGTCTTCTTTACGAGGTAAATTTGTATTAATCGATTTTTGGGCTGCCTGGTGTGGCCCCTGCCGGCAGGAAAATCCAAATTTAGTGGCCGCCTACCGGAAGTTTAAAGATAAAAACTTCACCATTTTGGGAGTTTCGTTAGATCGAAGTAAGGATAGCTGGTTGAAGGCCATCAAAGAAGATGGATTGATTTGGACCCAGGTTTCTGACCTTAAATTTTGGTATAATGATGCTGCCAGGTTATACGATGTGAACAGCATTCCGAATAATTTTTTACTCAATCCGGATGGAAAAATTGTCGCCAAAAACCTTCGTGGCGAACAATTGGAACAGGCTTTAACGATCTTGCTTAACTAATCGAGCTTAAGCAGATCGGCACCAATATCGGAACGGAAATATCGACCATCGTAGTAGATACGCCCGGCATCCGCAATGGCACATTGAACGGCATCGAACAGGTTATCCTGCAAAGAAGTGACTGCCATTACCCGCCCTCCATTGGTTTTTACCACCCCGTTATCGGCGTCGGTGCCTGCATGGAATACCAGTGAGTGCCGTACATTTTCCATGCCGCTCATCACTTTCCCTTTCTCATATTCACCCGGATAACCACCGGCCACCAGCATAACGGTAACGGCTGTCTTCTTCGATAATTGAAGTTCTTTCTCGGCCAAATTTTCTTGTGCAACGCCCAGAAATAATTCTACAAGATCACTCTCTATTCGAGGCAATACACTTTCTGTTTCCGGATCCCCCATGCGCACATTGTATTCGATCACATAGGGCTCGCCATTTACGTTCATCAATCCAATAAAGATGAATCCTTTGTAGGGGATGCCGTCTTTTTTCAAGCCATTAATGGTGGGGATCACTACGCGTTCCTCTACTTTTTTCAGAAAATCGCCCTGGGCAAAACTCACCGGCGAAACGGAGCCCATGCCACCTGTATTTAAGCCCGTATCGCCCTCGCCAATGCGCTTATAATCTTTTGCTTCGGGCAAGATCTTATACGAATGTCCGTCCGTTAACACGAACACAGATAATTCAATGCCGCTTAAAAACTCTTCAATCACTACTTTCTGGCTGGCTTCACCGAATTTGGCATCGGCGAGCATCGCCGTCAATTCCGTTTTGGCTTCCAGGAGACTTTCACAGATTAAGACCCCTTTTCCGGCAGCGAGGCCGTCGGCTTTTAGTACAATGGGGATTTGTTGGCTTTCTAAATAAATTAGGCCCTCTTCCAAACTTTCCTTAGTAAAGGAGCGATAGGCTGCCGTAGGAATTTGGTGCCTTTGCATAAAATCTTTGGAAAAATCTTTGCTTCCTTCCAGCTGAGCCCCCGCCTGCTGCGGCCCGATCACCGGAATAGTTTTTAATTTTTCATCCGCCAGAAAAAAATCATGAATACCTTTCACCAATGGTTCTTCCGGCCCCACCACTACCAGTTCGATCTTATTTTTTAGTGCAAAATCGCCAATGGCTGCAAAATCGGTCGGCTTAAGCGCCACATTTTTGCCATAAGTGGCCGTTCCACCATTCCCGGGAGCAATAAATAGCTCAGTACAGTGCTTACTTTGAGTGATTTTCCAGGCAAAAGCATTTTCGCGTCCTCCGGAGCCGATCAGCAGAATATTCATCCTGCAAAGGTATTACAAATGCCGAAGCTTTATATGCTGCAAAATCAGTATTTTTACCCATTCCACTGCCAGCATGACTGTATTTTTGCGATGGCAGCATTATTGAGAGGTAGTGGACTTATTGATTGTATAACGATGTTAGG
>JBEDFI010000078.1:0-7779 GCA_041175245.1 Bacteroidota bacterium | reverse complement strand
TAATTAAAAATTTAGATTAGCCTAAATATTGTTAAAATGAAAGAAGGTTCATTGGTTAAATCATTAGAAAGACCTGATTTCTACTTCAACCCTTCATAAATAACCCTCAATCATTTAATCAAATAATCTGCCAGTCAACAGCTTGTGTTCCTTCTTCCAATAAAATGGAATTCGCTTTTGAAAAATGTTTGCAACCAAAAAAACCGTTATATGCGGAGAAAGGAGAGGGGTGTGCCGCTGTTAACACATGATGACGGCTGGTGTCAATCAATGGAATTTTTTGCTGGGCAAAACGGCCCCAAAGCATAAAGATCAATCCCGATCTATGTTCATTTAACACCGAAATGGCTTTATCTGTAAAAATTTCCCAGCCTTTTTGTTGATGTGAACCTGCCTGACTTGCCCTTACGGTCAAAGTTGCATTTAATAATAATACGCCTTGGTCGGCCCATTGTGTTAATTCGCCATGCGGCGGATAGCTAAATCCCCGAATGTCGTTTAGAAGTTCCTTGTAGATGTTTTGTAGGGAAGGCGGAATAGCTATTCCTTTACGTACTGAAAATGATAATCCATGTGCCTGGCCCACCCCGTGATAGGGATCTTGCCCGATAATCACGATCTTTACCTGATCGAATGGTGTGTGATTAAAGGCATTGAACACTTCTTTGCTCCTGGGGAGGATGGTATAGCCGTTCTGCTTCTCAGAAGCCAAAAAAGTCTTCAATTGCAGCATGTAATCCTTTTCAAATTCAGGATCCAGATAACTTTTCCATGAAGGGTGAAGATTTGCCGCCATAATCAATCAAATATAGTTTTTGATAGGGTTTAATTGATAGAATTATCAGATATTTGCGCAACAAAGTTCTTAAAGATTATGCCAAACATTTTGAGATTAATTATTGGATTTGCCGTATTGGGGGGTGCTATTACCGGTATGTATTTCGGTTTCTGGGGCTGGGGTATAGTAGGGGTTCTCATTGCCATTTTGATCTTTGTTACTTTCTTTTTTAACGAAAAAATGCTGATTGCTCAGTACTTTCTCCGCAAAGAAAACATGGAAAAAGCCGAAGCATGGCTTAATAAGATCAAGAATTACGAGCGTGAGCTGATTAGTGTGCAGCATGGCTATTACCACTTGTTAATGGGCCTGATCGAAAGCCGGAAAGCCCCGATGCAATCTGAAAAATATTTTAAGCGTGCCCTATCGCTGGGTATGACTATGGATCATAACATTGCATTAGCTAAAGTTAGTTTAGCCGGTATTGCGATGGCTAAACGCAACAAACGAGAAGCTACCATGTATTTGCAGGAAGCGAAGAAAGCTGATAAAAACAAATTATTGGCTGAACAGATTAAAATGATGCAAGCGCAGATGGGCCAAATGGACCGTGCCCAGCAGGTGAGATCTTACCGTTAAATTTCGGCATCTTTACTAAGCTTAGCTAAAAAAAGCCCCCCGAAATTCTGGGAGGCTTTTTTTGTATACTAATTCTTTTCCTCTGTCGTTTTTACTTAAAACGTTAAGGTTATGAAAAAAGTCATACTTGCATTTGGTGTGTTAATGCTTTTGGGTTTAGCATGTAAAAAGGATAATACCTTACCTAAAAAAGCTTTTGAGGACATTTCACTAACTGATATACAGCAATTCGAGAATAAATTCTCTGCCAACCCAATCATTGTTTCAGATGATGCAGGAAACCAACTATTAAAGCCTGGTTCGATTATATTCTATAAAACTCAGATTGGAACTTTAGGTAAAATGAGGATTGTGAGTATTTCCGATCAGAAATTGTTAACAATAGATGTTGTCAATTTTAATGCTGCGGGAAATGTTATTCTTAATAAATCAGGTTCAACTGTTCAGCCTACTTGGCTCTGTGATTTAGATATGGGTGTACAAACTAATGATTTTACATTAAGAGAATTTGATTGGGATATGTATAACGCTTTCAAAAAGGGAATAACTCCCAAAAATACTGCAGTTTTTTACGTCTACTCCAAATAAAGTGAAGCCCTCCGAATTTCGGAGGGCTTCACTTTATTGTATCCATCTTGTCATCCTGTGCCTGTCGAAGGATGTTGCTTACCTTTCGACAAGCTCAAGTTGACCAATTATTCAAACCAGGCCATCACCATTTCTTTGGCAGGCATGGTAATGTCCAGTTTCATTTTCTTGCGCATGCCGCCCAGGTCGTTGAACACCTTGTTTGGGTTGGCTGCTTTTAATTCTTCCACGGTCAGGAAGCCCATTTTTTGTATTACGGGTACCCATTCGGCAGGCACACCAATGGCGGTATAATCTTCTAGAGAAGCCACTTTAGCTTTCTTTTCCGGGCGCATCTGCGGGAAGAACAGTACTTCCTGTATGGTGCTTTGGTTGGTCATCAGCATCACCAAACGGTCAATACCTATTCCCAGTCCCGAGGTAGGCGGCATGCCGTACTCGAGAGCCCGTAAAAAGTCATCATCCATGGCCATCGCTTCCTCATCCCCGCGGTCGGCCAGTTTCAGCTGGTCTTCCAATCGTTCCCGCTGATCGATCGGATCGTTCAGTTCTGAGTAGGCATTGGCAATTTCTTTCCCGTTTACAAATAATTCAAAGCGCTCTACCAGGCCTTCTTTGCTACGATGCTTCTTCGCCAGGGGCGTCATTTCGATCGGGTAATCGGTAATATAAGTCGGTTGAATCAGGTTTGCTTCCACTTTCTCGCCGAAAATTTCGTCGATTAGCTTGCCACGCCCCATGGTGTTATCCACTTCAATGCCTAACTCTTTGCAAGTCTGGCGCAAGCCGGCCTCATCCATTGCTGAAACATCGATCCCAGTATATTTTTCAATCGAATCGTACATGGATAATTTATCATACGGTCCGGCAAAATTGATGGTGTGTTCGCCTACTTTCACTTTCGGTGTACCATGTATCGCGGTAGCCACTTTTTCTAAACACTCTTCTACCATGGCCATCATCCACACATAATCCTTATAAGCCACGTAAATTTCCATCGAAGTGAACTCCGGGTTGTGGGTACGGTCCATGCCCTCATTGCGGAACATCTTACCGAACTCATATACGCCGTCAAAACCGGCTACAATCAGACGTTTGAGGTACAATTCGTTGGCAATACGCAGGAATAATGGCATGTCGAGCGTATTGTGGTGTGTTTTAAACGGACGAGCTGCCGCACCGCCATGTACCGACTGCAGGATCGGTGTTTCCACCTCCATCCATCCCTGGGCGTCGAAGTAATTCCGCATGGTGTTGATTACCCTGGAGCGGTTGATGAAAATATGTTTGAATTGAGGGTTGACCGTTAAATCAACATAGCGTTGGCGGTAGCGCAATTCCGGATCGTTGAACCCATCATATACATTTCCATCATCATCCCGTTTTACAATGGGTAAAGGTTTCAATGATTTGGACAGGACCGTTAAAGTAGTTACATGCACCGAAATCTCTCCGGTTTGAGTAGTGAATACATACCCGCTGATGCCTACAAAATCGCCAATATCCAGCAATTTTTTAAATACGGTATTGTATAAGGTCTTATCTTCTCCGGGACAGATTTCGTCGCGGTTCAGGTAGAGTTGGATGCGGCCCGTTGAATCTTGTAATTCGGCAAAGGAAGCACTCCCCATGATGCGACGGCTCATGATACGACCAGCCATCTGGATGCTTTTATAGGCTGTTTTATCTCGCTCGTAATTTTGCTGGATATCGCTGGCGAAAGCATTTACTTCAAATGCTTCGGCCGGATAAGGGTTAATGCCCAGATTCCGCAATTCAGCCATCGCCTCCCGGCGTAAAATCTCCTGTTCAGATAAACCAATACTCATGCTATGCTTAAATTTCTGCAAAAATAGCGTTTTTATGCCATTTCTTCGACATATAGCTCATCAATTGCCGCTGCATATTTTTTCTCGATGATTTTCCGTTTGGTTTTGAGTGTAGGCGTAATTTCGCCTTCTTCAATAGAAAATGGATTTCTTTTAACCTTGAAATGTTTAATGCGCTCAAACTTGGCCAATTCGTTAGAAAGTCGTTTGAGGTCTTCATCTATCCAATTCACGATCTGTTCATCTGTAATAAACGTTTCTGAATTGTTAAAGAATTCGTCTTTCAAATTAAAGGTTTCCTGTAAGGTTTCCCGTAAAGGAACCACGATGGCTGTAATGTATTCACGCTTGTCGCCGATCAGGAAAATTTGCTCAATTTTTGGACTTTTCAGGTAGGTGTTTTCTACCGGAGTTGGGTAAATATTTTTGCCGTAGGCATTTACCAGCATGTTTTTGATGCGGTCTGTGATTTGCAGGTTACCCTTAAAGAAACGACCAACATCACCGGTATGGAACCAGCCGTCTTTATCAATCACCTGAGCCGTTTCCTCCGGTTTATTCCAGTAGCCCTTCATTACACAATGTCCGCGTACTACCACTTCTCCTTCGGCACATTCAAAATTTTCGTTAAAACTATCGTGATCCTGAATGGTGATGAAGGCTTTACTCTCCACATCCTGAATGCCTACTTCAATTCCGGGGATGACACGTCCAACCGTGCCATACACCTGGCGATGATACTCCGTTACCGACATCACCGGGGAGGTTTCCGTAAGCCCAAATCCTTCCAGGATCTTGATACCCAGATTTCCGAAAAACTCACCGATATTTTTAGGTAAAGCAGCTCCCCCGGAGATCATGAATTTTAAGCGTCCACCGGTTTTTTCTTTGATTTTACTGAATACCAGCTTTTCGGCCAGTTTCTGTTGCATACTTAATAGTAGTCCCGGCTTTTTACCTGCCTCTACTACTTCGCGGTAGCTTTGGCCGGTTTTCAATGCCCAAAGAAATATGTGTGCTTTTACACCACCGGCACCAGTACCGTTTTTCATGGCTTTATCGTGTATACGCTCCAGTAAACGAGGCACACAGGCCATGATGCTTGGTTGTACCTCAGTCATATTTTTCGCCAATAATTCTAAACTTTGTGCGAAGGCAATGGTACAACCCATGGCGCAGGAAATATGGTAGGTAGCGGTGCGTTCAAACACGTGTGAAAGCGGTAAGAAAGACAAGAAGGTTTCTTCATGATCAATCACGGGGATTTGCTGTAAACAAACGCGAACATTTTCTACAAAGTTAGCATGGCTAAGCATCACTCCTTTGGGTGTTCCGGTTGTACCTGAGGTGTAAATAAGCGAAGAAAGATCGTTTGGAAGTACTTCGTTTCTCAAAATATCTAATTCTTTACGATGCACATCCAGGGTTTGCGCCCCTTCGTTGATCACATCTTTTAAAGAGATGATGCCTGCAGTTACCTTTTGTTTTTCAACATGTTTTTGAAAATCGTCGAATGCTGGAATGATTCTTAGTAATTCCGGGCAATTATTTGCAATTTTTAAAATCTTGCGGAACAAGTAGGGATTCCCGGCTAAAATTGTTTTAGCACCACAATCTTTTAGAATGTACTCGATCTCGTTTTCGGTGAGCGTGGGATATACAGACACATTGATTGCCCCGATCTGTTGCAAAGCCTGGTCATAATAAATATAATCAGGGCAATTTTCAATGATCAGCGCCAGGCGGTCGCCTTTCTGAATCCCCATATCCAGCAAATAACTCGAAATGGCATCGGCGGTATCCAATACTTGTTTAAATGAAATTTCTTCCCAGTTTGAACCAACTTTGTGTTTTAAAAAGGTGTGATTTTCGGGATGTATTTGTGCCACTACATTCCTCAAAAGTTTCGGAATCGTGCTGTGTTCGTTAATTAAACTCATACTCCTTTAGGTTAATAACGTTTTGGTTAGTTAGCAATTATACGCATAAGGCTTATAAAACAAAAGGGCAAATTGCTTTGCCCTTTCATTAGTTAAAATTAACCCTTATTAAACAGAAAAACTTTCTCCACATCCACAGGTTCTGCTGGCATTGGGATTATTGAAATTGAATCCCTTGCCGTTTAAGCCATCGCTAAAATCTAATTCTGTACCGGCCAGGTACAAAAAGGATTTCATATCTAATGCCATGCGGATTCCTTTATCTTCAAAAAACTGATCTCCGGATTTTTCTTCATTATCGAAATCCAGGTTGTAAGTTAACCCTGAACAACCTCCCCCCTGAACGGAAACTCGCAGGAAATACGAAGTGTCTAAACCTGCTTCTTGCATCAGGTTCAATACTTTTTCTTTGGCTTTATCGGTTACGGTAACCATGATTTTTTTGTTGAGATTGGAGTATTGAGGTATGGCAAGTGCTCAAAGCCATATGTTTCTCAAATCTCAGGTATAGTTAGTGGTGACTTTTCTCGCTCTCGATAGGAGTCAGGCCATTTTTTACACGATAATCATTGATGGCTGCTTTGATCGCATCTTCGGCCAATACTGAACAATGGATTTTAACCGGCGGCAAGGCCAGCTCTTCCACAATGTCCATATTGTCGATCGACATTGCATCGTCAATGGATTTACCTTTTAACCATTCTGTTGCTAGAGAAGAAGAAGCAATAGCAGAACCGCAACCGAAGGTTTTAAATTTCGCATCGGTAATTACATTGTTGCCATCTACTTCAATTTGCAAACGCATCACGTCACCACACTCCGGCGCACCCACTAAGCCGGTACCTACATTGTTCTTGCTTTTGTCAAGCGTACCCACGTTGCGTGGGTTGGTGTAATGATCAATTACTTTATCTGAATATGCCATAATATTTCGATTTGTTGATTAGACAATACGTCTATTTTTCAATTATTGTATTTTATTTTCATTGTCGAATGGACAAATCGTCACATCGACAAATTTTTTAGTGTTCAACCCATTCAACCTTATCCAGGTCAATACCCTCTTTAAACATTTCCCACAATGGAGAAAGGTCACGGAGGTGATTTACCGCCTTCTTGGTTATTTCGATGGCATAATCCACTTCCTCTTCGGTAGTAAAACGTCCTAATCCATAACGGATCGAAGAGTGTGCCAAATCATCAGAAAGGCCTAAACTTTTCAATACATAAGAAGGTTCGAGGGAAGCCGAAGTGCAAGCTGAGCCTGAAGATACCGCCAAATCTTTCATCGCCATCATCAAGCCTTCGCCTTCAACATATTTAAAGGAGATATTAGCTACGTGCGGTAAACGATTTTCTACATTTCCGTTTACGTAGCTTTCTTCCAACTCAAGTAAGGAAGACTGTAGTTTGTCGCGTAAAGCAGACAGACGTGCAGCTTCTGCATCCATTTCCAGACGACATATTTCTGCTGCCTTACCCAATCCTACAATACCCGCCACGTTGAGTGTGCCCGAACGCATTCCACGCTCATGGCCACCACCATCCATTTGGGCAGTTACTTTAACTCTTGGGTTTTTACGGCGCACATATAAGGCACCCACGCCCTTCGGTCCGTACATTTTGTGGGCGGTGAAGGCCATGATATCAATTCCGTCTGCATCTACATTCACCGGTATTTTACCCACCGCCTGTGTACCGTCGGTCATAAATAGAGCTCCATACTGGTGCGCAATGGCCGAAATTTCCTTTATCGGTTGGATAACGCCGATTTCGTTGTTGCCGTACATGATACAAACCAAAATGGTTTGAGGAGTCATGGCAGCTTCCAGTTCTTTTAAATCGATTAAGCCGTCTTCTTGTACTGGCAAATAAGTTACTTTAGCGCCCTGCTTTTCTAAATGTTTGCAGGTATCTAAAACTGCTTTATGTTCAGTAACTGCGGTAATGATATGATTACCTTTGTCCTGATACATTTCAAAAACACCTTTAATGCCCAAATTGT
>JBEDFI010000077.1:0-7834 GCA_041175245.1 Bacteroidota bacterium | reverse complement strand
ATAATAAACAGATCCAGATCCGATCCAAGAAATTGATTAAATTGAGCTGGAGATTGAACAGCTTAGGATATTTGCTGTATATTTACCTGACATAAAGCTGCAAAAAGAGAATACAGTGGATAATGTTCCGATTTCGTTCAAGTACCGGTCACTTCTTCCGTTAACCGAAATCCCCATCCTACGATTTGTTTTAAAATATGACTTTTGATTACAACAGTACCCGCAAAAAACTGATCTTGTCTGAATACGGACGAAACGTACAAAACATGGTGAGTTATATCTGTGAGCTCCCCACCAAAGAAGAACGCAACCGGTATGCCCAGGTAGTGATCGATCTGATGGGTTTTTTAAATCCACATTTGCGAGATGTAGCAGACTTTAAGCATAAATTATGGGATCATTTACATATCATTTCTGATTTTAAAATTGATGTAGACTCTCCCTATCCTAAACCATCACCCGATGCTATTCATTATAAGCCGAAGCCATTAGCGTATCCACATCAACGGATCAAATACAAACATTACGGCAAAACGGTTGAAATTATGATCAGTCGGGCGAAAGAAATGGAAGAGCCTGACCGCAAACAACAAATGGTGGAGGCCATTGCCAATTTCATGAAAATGGCTTATGTAACCTGGAACAAAGACAATGTGTCGGATGAAACCATTATCAAAGACTTAAGGGAGCTTTCTGGAGGTGAACTACAATTAAGTGAACATGTAAATCTGCATAAAGTAGAATACAGACAACCTAGTCCAAGCCGAGCAAAAAGCCAGCACAAGGGCCGGTCAAATAATAAAAATGGCGGAGCCAACCGTCCAAAAAATAATGGCAAACGCTATTAACATTCCTCAATCCTAAACACACTCATTCCTATACTTTATGAACGCTTTCGAAATCATTGGCGGAAAACCACTTAAAGGTGAAATTATCCCGCAAGGAGCAAAAAATGAAGCATTACAGATCATTTCTGCCGTGTTACTAACTGCAGAGAAGGTAACGATCAGCAATATTCCCGATATTAAGGATGTTAACAAATTGATTGAGTTATTGGGCGATTTGGGGGTAAGCATCGAGCGTATTAACCAAGATACCTATACTTTTGAAGCAAAACATATTGACCTTGATTTCTTCCAGTCAGCTACCTTTAGAGCCAAAGGCGGAAGTCTGAGAGGTTCTATCATGATCGTTGGCCCCTTACTGGCACGTTTTGGCAAAGCGGCCATCCCTAAACCGGGGGGTGATAAGATCGGGCGTCGTCGTTTAGATACACACTTCCTCGGATTTGAGAAACTGGGTGCCAAATTTGTGTACGATGCCAAAACCAATTTCTTTACGGTTGATGCCAGCAATCTGAAGGGTACCTATATCTTATTAGACGAAGCCTCTGTAACCGGCACCGCCAATGTGGTTATGGCTGCAGTTTTAGCCAAGGGGACCACCACCATTTACAATGCCGCCTGCGAACCCTATCTGCAACAGCTTTGTAAAATGCTGAACCGTATGGGTGCCAAGATTTCGGGCATTGGCTCCAACCTGCTTAGCATCGAGGGCGTAAGCCAACTGAGTGGTACGGAACACCGCATGCTGCCTGACATGATCGAGATTGGCTCCTTTATTGGCCTTGCGGCGATGACTGGTTCTGAGATCACGATTAAAGATGTACAATACAAAGAGCTGGGCATTATTCCTGATATTTTCCGTCGTTTGGGCATCCAGATGGAGTTGAGAGGCGATGACCTTCATATCCCTGCTCAAAAACATTACGAAATAGATACGTTTATTGATGGTTCCATCATGACCATTGCCGATGCGCCATGGCCCGGCTTTACACCGGATTTATTGAGCATCGTGTTGGTAACAGCTACACAAGCCAAAGGAACGGTTTTAGTGCATCAAAAAATGTTTGAAAGCCGTTTATTCTTTGTGGACAAACTGATCGATATGGGTGCGCAAATCATTCTTTGTGATCCACATCGGGCCACTGTGATCGGCTTAGACCGTAAAGTAAAACTACGTGGTATTGAGATGACTTCGCCGGATATTCGTGCCGGGGTATCCCTGCTGATCGCGGCTTTATCTGCCGAGGGAAAATCCACTATTTACAACATTGAGCAAATTGAACGCGGTTACCAAAATATTGATGGACGCCTAAAAGCTTTGGGAGCCAATATCACCCGCATTGACGGCAACGCCCCCAGTCACTAAACAGACATAGCGTTGATGATGTCGTATTGAGTGATGATCTCAAACACGCCATCTTCGCATTCAACCATTACCGCTGAATTATCCTTGTGGATGAATGCAGAAAGTTGATCGATTGAGGTGTTCAAGCTCACAAATGGAAAAGGAGCTGTCATGATCGCTTCTACCTTATGTGAACGTGCCCCAGGATTCTCCAACAAGCTATTTAAAATATCGGTTTCGGTAAGCTTCCCTGCCACTAAGCCCTTCTGGGTAACCGGAATTTGAGAAATACCTAAAGTTTTCATAGTATTGATGGCTTCCAGCACAGATTTTTCACAATCGAGGGTCACAATTTCTTGTTTACCACGTTTGCGAAGAATGTCTTTGGCGGTCAATTTTTCATCTTTCAGGAAACCGCGTTCACGCAACCAGTCGTCGTTGTACATTTTACCCAAATAACGGGTACCGTGGTCGTGGAAAATGATAACCACCACATCTTCCTTTTTCAGCAGATGTTTCATTTGCAATAAACCCGCAACTGCAGAACCTGCCGAGTTACCGGCAAAAATTCCTTCTTTGCGGGCAATTTCTCGTGTCATAAGAGCGGCATCCTGATCGGTCACTTTTTCAAAATGATCAATGATGCTGAAATCTACATTTTCCGGCAGGAAATCTTCTCCGATTCCTTCGGTGATATAAGGATAAATCTCATCCTTGTCGAAAATGCCGGTTTCCTTATATTTTTTGAATACCGATCCATAGGTATCGATCCCCCAGACCTTTATATTGGGATTTTTTTCCTTGAGATATTTTCCTGTTCCGGAGATTGTACCACCGGTACCCACGCCCACAACCAAATGGGTGATCTTTCCCTCGGTCTGCTGCCAGATCTCCGGACCGGTTTGTTCATAATGCGCCTGTGAATTCGATAAATTATCGTATTGATTTGGTTTCCAGGAATTAGGCACTTCCCGCTCCAAACGGCTCGAAACTGAATAATATGACCGGGGGTCTTCCGGTTCCACATTGGTAGGGCAAACAATTACCTCGGCACCGAAGGCCCTGAGAGCATCTACCTTTTCTTTGGATTGTTTATCGGTAGTAGTAAAAATACATTTATAACCTTTTACAACAGCCGCGATCGCAAGGCCCATACCGGTATTCCCAGAAGTTCCTTCAATGATGGTACCACCGGGTTTCAGGCGGCCATCCCGTTCGGCATCTTCAATCATTTTTAACGCCATGCGGTCTTTGATGGAATTCCCCGGATTAGTAGTTTCAATTTTTGCCAATACCGTTGCCGAAACACCCTTTGTAAGTTGATTTAATTGCACTAAAGGTGTATTACCGATGGTTTCGAGGATATTTTTATGCCACATATTATCAGTTTGAGCATTGTAAAGTTAGAAGAATCATAACCGATTTTATTGCTTCCTAGTCAATACCAATTTAGAATTTCAAATGTTTTACGGTTAAGCCATTATTTATGAGCTGTTTCAACGATTCAATGCCCACTTTCAAATGCGATTCTACATAATGTTTGGTTACGTTTGAATCACTTTCGGCGGTTTTAACCCCTTCGGGGATCATGGGCTGATCGGAGACTAATAATAACGCTCCGGTCGGAATCTCGTTGGCAAAACCAGTAATAAAAATGGTAGCCGTTTCCATATCCACGGCCATGGCACGGATCACTTGCAAATGTTTTTTAAACTCTTTGTCATGCTCCCATACCCTGCGGTTGGTGGTATACACCGTTCCGGTCCAATAGTCTAACGAATGGTCGCGAATGGTGGTAGAAATCGCTTTCTGAAGGGCAAATGCAGGTAAAGCAGGCACCTCTGCAGGAAAATAATCGTTTGATGTACCCTCGCCTCGAATGGCCGCAATGGGCAGGATGAGGTCGCCAATCTGATTTTTCTTTTTCAAACCACCACACTTACCAAGAAACAAGACCGCTTCCGGATTAATGGCACACAGTAAATCCATCATGGTTGCTGCCATAGCACTTCCCATACCAAAATTAATTAGGGTAATCCCATTGGCAGAAACGCTCTGCATCGGCTTATCTAAACCCATAATTGGGGCATTATCATGCCATTCGGAAAATAATTGAAGGTATTTCGAAAAGTTGGTGAGCAAAATATATCCTGTAAAATCTTCCAAAGGACGGCCTGTATATCGCGGGAGCCAATTTTTAACAATTTCATCTTTACTTTTTAAGCCTTTCTTAACCGGAGTATTCACCTCGGATACTGTTTTAGACTTGGCAAGGATTTTAGGGTTTTTCTTTATTTGTTTTTCTTCGTTCATACTATGTTTTATTGCAAAAAACCCCGATGTCTCGGGGTTTTTTATTAAGCGACTTTCAATTTCTTTAAATCTGATTTGTCAAATTTTTCTTCTGCGTAGTGTAGAGTTATATACAATTCATTCATCGGTTCCCCGGATGGAATTTCAAACATGGCATCCATCATAATGGCCTCGCAAATGGAACGCAAACCCCGGGCACCCAACTTAAACTCCATGGCTTTATCCACAATAAAATCAAGCACTTCGGGAGCAAAATCAAGCTTGATATCTTCATAGTCAAATAATTTTTGATATTGTTTGATCAATGAATTTTTAGGTTCACTTAAAATATTTCTTAAAGTAGCCCGATCTAGCGGGTTTAAATGGGTAACGATTGGTAAGCGACCAATCAACTCCGGAATCAACCCGAAAGATTTAAGATCCTGAGGTGTGATGTACTTATATAAGTTTTCGAGATCAATTTCGTGTTCGTCTTGCTCTACTCTGTAGCCTACCGTTTGTGTGCGTAAACGTTTGGCAATTTTTTTCTCAATCCCGTCAAATGCACCCCCACAAATGAAAAGGATGTTGTTGGTGTTTACCGGAATCATCTTCTGATCCGGATGCTTGCGCCCTCCCTGAGGCGGCACATTCACAATGGTTCCTTCTAAAATTTTCAAAAGCGCCTGCTGAACCCCCTCACCAGAAACATCACGGGTAATGGAAGGATTGTCGCTTTTACGAGCAATCTTATCCACTTCGTCAATGTAAACAATGCCCCGCTCAGCGGCTGTAACATCGTAATCTGCGGCTTGCAGCAAACGTGTCAGGATACTTTCCACATCTTCGCCTACATAACCGGCCTCTGTAAGCACGGTTGCATCGCTGATGCAAAAAGGAACATTTAAAATTTTTGCGATGGTTTTCGCCAGTAAGGTTTTTCCGGTACCAGTTTCGCCCACCATGATGATGTTGGATTTTTCAATCTCCACCTCATCTTTTTCAACTTTTTGGTTCAGCCGTTTGTAGTGGTTGTACACTGCAACAGATAATACTTTCTTGGCCTGATCCTGACCAATCACATATTGGTCTAAGTGTTGTTTAATCTCTAAAGGCTTGAGGAGTTTTACCGCAGATTGCGCATTTTTATTTTTACGCACACTCAGCTCTTCGGTTAAGATCTGGCTGGCCTGAGACACACATTTATCACAAATATGTGCGTCCAAACCGGCAATCAGCATGAGCGAATCTTGCTTACCCGATCCACAAAAAGAACATTTAATATCTTTGGTATTTTTTGCCATTATTTTTTAACTGGAGCGCCCGCCAACACCTCATCAATCATACCAAACTCTTTGGCTTCTTGTGCAATCATCCAATAATCGCGATCAGAGGCATCGTGCACTTTTTCGTAAGGAGCGCCAGAATGCTTGGCAATGATCTCGTATAATTCTTTTTTGAGTTTCAGGATCTCACGAGCTGTAATTTCAATATCAGATGCCTGGCCCTGTACTCCGCCCAGGGGCTGGTGAATCATCACTCTGGAATGCTGCAAAGCCGCCCGTTTACCCGAAGCACCGGCACATAATAATACCGCGGCCATGGAGGCGGCCATGCCGGTACAAATGGTAGCCACATCCGGACTGATGTACTGCATGGTATCGTAAATGCCTAAACCGGCATATACCGAACCGCCCGGTGAATTGATGTAGATCTGAATATCACGTTTGGCATCGGCCGACTGCAGGAATAGTAATTGCGCCTGAATGATATTGGCAATGTTATCATAAATGGCATCACCCAGAAATATGATGCGGTCCATCATTAAACGGGAAAAAACGTCCATCTGAGCCACATTCAAGTGGCGCTCTTCGATGATATAAGGTGTCATCGACATTGGAATAGCGCTTTGCTCTACCCGGGCAATGAAGCCATCGACATGTTGACTGCCAATGCGGTGATGTTTTACGGCGTATTTTCTGAATTCGTTTTTATCGATGCTCATGATCTGTTTGTTTAGGCTAATTCTAAGAATTTGTTGTAGGCAATTTCCTTGCTATCTAAGGTAACCACTGATTTTAAATATTCAAATACTTTTTGAGCCTTCACTTCTTCGAATATACGGTTGGCATTTTCTTTATCCTGCAAGAACTGAACGGCGTATTGCGCCAGTTGTTCTTCGGGCAATGGCTGCGGGCTATACATGCGGAATTGTGCATCTAAGCGAGCCTTTGCAGTTTGGAACACGTCTTCGTACTTGATTTCAATATTATTATCCTTGATGATCTTGTTCTCGATCAAGGTCCACTTCAAATTCTTAGCGAAATTCTCATAGTCTTTTTCGATTTCTTCAGCACTTAAGTTTTCGTTGGTAGCTTGCAACCAGCGTTTTAAAAATGCATCAGGCAGATTAAATTTAACCTTATTTAAACCGAACTTGTAAAGATCAGTTTGCAGGCGTTGATCTGCATTTTGCTGCATCATGCTTTCCAATTCTTCAGTTATTTTGGCTTCAAATTCTTGGGTCGTCTTGATTACATCCTGACCAAATAATTTGTTGAAGAACTCCTGAGTAAGGTCTGCTTCTTCCAGGCGGTTTACATTCTTAACGGTAAATTGAAAAGCAGATTTCAAACCTTGTACCGCTTCTTCTTCAATATTCAACAATTTGGCAATTACGGTAGCATTTCCATCAAAAGCTTTTGCGAGATCGATGTTTAGTACGTCGTCTTTTTTCAAACCTGTTAAAGATTTCAGGATCTTCTTATCGCTTACTAAATCCAATCGGATAGATGCTTTATCATTGGCAAAACCACCCTCAAACACTTTTCCATCGCTGGCCAATTGCTTCAGCTCTCCAAATAACACATCGTCGTCGGCTGAAACTTCCGGATTGGTCATTTTACCATAGCTGCGGCGAAGGTTCTTGATGCGGGAAGCCAAGGTTTCCTTATCGACTTTAATGGCATAAGCAGTCAATTTATCTTTTGAAGAAAAACTCAAATCGAACTCCGGTGCTAAACCCAGCTCATAATTAAATTCAAACTCATCTGTAAAATCCCAGTTGAATTCCTTGTTCTCTCCTAATTTTGGCAGTGGCTGACCCAATACTTCGATCTTATTCTCGCTGATGTAATTATTTACCGTATCACTTAAGAGGTTGTTGATCTCATCCACCAAAATACTTTTACCGTACATTTTTTTGATGTGTGCTGGAGGCACCATTCCGGGACGAAATCCAGGGATTTTTACCTTTTTAGCCTGATCTTTAATGGCTTTCTCCACTCTTGCCTGATAATCTTCAGGTTTGATTTGCACCTTGATTACGGCATTTAGTTGGTCGATTTTTTCT
>JBEDFI010000076.1:0-7926 GCA_041175245.1 Bacteroidota bacterium | reverse complement strand
GAGTAGATTCTTAGACTTTCAATGTCTCACTTTGGGAGAAACACTTCAGCAATCATACATCGTACACTACCTCCACCAACTTTTTCAATCGTGCTGATATTCAAGGGGAGCAGTTCCGCATACTGACTTAATTTTTCTTTTTGTGAGTGGCTCAGACAGTGATGGGCTGTACCGGATAAAACCAGGAAAGTATCGCCCTGACGGTTTTTCAAACAGAGCATGTTCCCGGCAAACTGACTCATTTGTTCGAGGGTAATCTCAATTACTTGATGACCTGTATTGCTTAATGCATCCATCACTAAGGCTCTTTCTTGCTTGTCGTGAATGGATTCAAGACAAATGAGGGCAAATTGTTCGCCGATGCACATCATTACATTGGTATGGTAAATTTCCTTGCCTGCGGCATCGTAAGCAGAAAAATAAACGGGTTTATAATTTAAGTACCGGCAAAGTTCTAAAAAGAGGGCTTGATCAGTTCGGGGCGATAGGCATGCATAGGCCGTTTGATGGACATGGTCAAAAACCACACTGCCTGTTCCCTCCAGAAATTTAGACTGGTTTTCGTAAGCCGACCAGTCCAGCACTCGATTGATCTGGAAAGTTTTTTTAAGGGATTCTACAATATCCATTCTTCTCTCCAGCCGGCGGTTAGGCGCATACATGGGGTAGAGGATGACCGTACCGTCCGGGTGAAAACTGATCCAGTTGTTGGGGAAAACGGCATCTGGTTTTATCGGATCGGCGGTATCTTCAAAAATGGTAAGTTCCAGGCCTTTTGCCTGCAAAGCTGCAGCAAAGGCTTCAAATTCCTGCAGGGCTTTTTGCTGCAGTTCTTCCGCTTGCTCATTTGTTTGCTGCTGAAAGCTGTTGGATGCCGCAGTTTCTAGATTAAACCCGAAATGTGCCGGTTTGATGAGTAAAATCTGGCTGGTAGTTTGCATGTTGAACTTCTGCTGTGCTGCTTTTGTAAATGTACGCTTTGTATGGCGTATGATTATAAACGCATTCGTGATTGATTTCGTGCAGGTATAGTTTTGCTTAGATTTAGGTAGCTGGTATACTCGTTATATTGGAGAAAAAGTGTCCACTATTTTCTGCTATATTCGTAATCGGTTCAAGGGCTAAAGTCAGGCTTTATAATTTAAATGAAATTATTTGATCCTAAATACAGCAAACAAGGAGCTTTAGTTGCCGGCGTCGCGGTATGCTTACTGATTTATTTCATTAATCCCTTGGCTCTGGCTTTTAAGGCCAGGCTTGTGCTGTCTCTGGCTTTGCTCATGATCAGCTGGTGGGTGACGGAAGCCTTGCCGCTGGCGGTAGTTGCTCTGGTTCCACTGGTTTTATTTCCCCTTTTAGGTATTTCTGATATCCAGCAGGTGAGTAAAAATTATGCTGACAGCATTGTGTTTCTATTTATGGGCGGGTTTTTTATCGCCATTGCCATCGAAAAATGGAACCTGCATACACGTATAGCCCTCGTCATTATCAATTCTACTGGTACAAACGGTAATCGTATTATTTTAGGGTTTATTTTGGCTACGGGCTTTTTGAGCATGTGGCTGAGCAATACGGCTACCACCATGATGATGTTCCCGATCGCCATGTCGGTTATCAGCGTGATTGCTGCACATAATCCGGATGGTAAAAGTTTGCGTAATTTTTCGCTGGTGCTGATGCTCTCTATTGCCTACGCCTCCAATTTTGCGCTCGGCACCATCATTGGTACGCCCCCCAATGTGGCCTATGCCAATTATATTTCCGATAAGTTTGGTTATACCATCGGCTTCACCGACTGGATGCTGGCATTTACGCCATTAACTATTTTGTTATTGTTCATGTTGTACTGGGTGATGGTGAAATGGATGTATCCGAATCGTATTACTGACAGTGAAGCGGGTAAAAACTTTATTGAATCTGAATTGAAACAGCTGGGGGCGGTTTCTGTTCCGGAGAAAAGGGTCCTCTTGGTTTTTTTAATTACCGTATTATGCTGGATTTTCAAAGATTTGATCAATGGCTGGCAAGCCTCCGTGGTGCTCGATGATACCCTCATTGCCATGGCCGGCGCCATCAGTTTATTCATGATTCCGGCCGGACTAAAAAATGATCCTCAGCAAACACGTTTGTTGGTTTGGGAAGATACTCATAAAATGGCCTGGGGGATATTACTGCTGTTCGGCGGAGGGATCACGCTGGCAAAAGCTTTGGAAGAGGTGCAGCTGATCGATCAGTTGGGCAGGTATCTGGCTTCCTATGCCACCGAGCATATTTTTCTGATGATCTTAATCGTGACCACCCTTTCGGTGTTTTTGAGCGAGGTGTTGAGCAATGTGGCCCAGGTCATAGTGATGGCACCGGTCATTTCTTCGCTTGCCCTTTCTTTAGGGATCGATCCCCTGTTGCTGGGTATCCCGATGACCTTGGGTGCCAGTTGTGCCAGCATGCTGCCCATGGGTACACCACCCAATGCCATTGTGTTTGCCAGCGGTCATATTAAGATTAAAGACATGATGAAGGCTGGTTTCGTGCTCAACATCATCTGCATTGTGCTCATCACGCTTTTCTGCTGGCTGTTACAGCCAATGATTATGAGGTTATTATAATAAGTCTATGATTTAGGAAGCATTAGTTAATGCCTGCCCTCTGTAACTCTCGTCGAAAATACCCTCTGCATACACCAGGTTTCCGTTTACCAGCGTATGGGTAACTTTGGTTTGAAAAGTAGTTCCTTCTACCGGCGACCAGCCACATTTGTATAACAGATTTTCTTTTGTAACGGTCCAGCTTGCATCCAAGTCAACCAGCGTTAAGTCTGCGAAATAACCCTCCCGGATAAAGCCTCTTTTTTCAATATGGTAAAGGCTGGCTGGATTATGACACATTTTTTCAGCGATTTTTTCTAGCGAGATCAGGCCTTGTTTATAAAACTCGAGCATAATATTGAGGGAGTGTTGCACCATGGGTGCCCCGGACATGGACTGAAAATAGGGTTTTTGTTTTTCCTCGAGGGTATGCGGGGCATGGTCGGTGGTGATGAGGTCAATCCGGTCATCTAAGAGGGCTTTCAAAAGTCCCTTTTTATCTTTTTCGGTTTTGATGGCTGGATTCCATTTAATCAGGGTGCCTAAGCGCTCATAATCTTTGTCGGAAAACCATAGGTGATGAACCGATACTTCCGTGGTGATATTTTTTTGGTCAAGCGGAATGTCATTTCTGAATAAATGTGTTTCTGCCTCGGTAGTCAGGTGTAAAATATGTAAGCGGGCCTGGTGTTTATTCGCCAGCTCAATCGCCCGCTTGGTGGCTTCATAACATGCTTGTTCGCTTCTGATGAGCGGATGACATTCAACGGGTACATCCTCTCCATATTTCTCCCGGTAGGCCTGTTCGTTCTCCTCCACGATCTGTTCTTTTTCTGAATGGATGGCAATAATGGATTTGCAATTGGCGAAGAGCTTTTCCATGGTTTCGGGATTGTCTGCGAGGAGGTTCCCTTTTTTCGTAAAATACAAACCATCGTCTGATACGCCTAAGAGTTTGGAAGTATCGAGCTTAATCACTTCATCCAGGTTATCGCCGTTCACCCCCAGGAAAAATCCAAAATTGGCCAGCGATTGTTTCTCGGCGATGCGGTATTTCTCGTTTAAAATGTCCATACTCAATACATTGGGGGAGGTATTGGGCATATCAATAAAGGAGGTAACCCCACCCGCAATGGCTGCCTTGCTTTCGGTGTAGAGATCTCCCTTGTGTGTGAGTCCGGGTTCACGGAAATGCACCTGCCCATCGATGATACCGGGAAATAGGTGTTTGCCGGATCCGTCAATGATATGCGCATCGATGAATCCGTCTAATTTCCCGATTTTTTGAATCAAACCATTTTCAATGAGCACATCGGCAAGGCGTATTTGCCCTTCATTTATGATGTAAATATTTTTGATCAGGATTTTTGCGTTCATGCCGGGAGGGGTATGGAATGTTGTAGTAATAAATTATTTCTGCTGCTAAATTAACACTCTGGTTCTTTTTTGAAGACTGAGTTTTATCAGCCGGGGGTTAAACTTCTGGATAAGGATTTCGTTTAAGAAGTTCCTAGTGAATGAATAAACTGAGAGGCGGACGTTAAATGATTGTTTCGTTTCTCTTCGCTCATTTTATCGAAGGTGTTTACCAGCATGCCCAGTCTCGGATTTTGTAAAAAGAAATCACGGTGTGTATGCATAAACCGCCAAAATAAACCATCCCAAATGTGTTGCCAATCTCCTTTTTTATAATCACTCATTTTCATTAAATAATTACTTCCGCTGATGTAGGGTTTGGTTGCCATCAGACCTCCATCCGCAAACTGACTCATCCCATATACGTTGGGTACCATCACCCAGTCGTAGGCATCTATAAAGAGTTCCATAAACCAGCGATAAACTTCATCGGGATCAAATTCGCATAAGAGCATGAAGTTGCCTAAGACCATGAGCCGCTCTATATGATGACAATATCCTGTTTCTAATACTTTTTTTATGGTACAGTCCACAGGTTCAATTCCGGTAGTCCCATTCCAGAACGAAGCGGGGATTTTTCGCTTAAAATTCCAGTAATTTCGGGTTCTTTCTTCCGTTCCCTTTAATTCATACACGGCTCTTATAAATTCTCGCCAACCGATAATCTGCCTTACAAATCCTTCTAAAGAATTTAGAGGTATTTGATGAATCTTGGCATAATGTAAGGCTTCGTCAATAATATATTGGGGCGTAATCAAACCCACATTCAGCATGGGGGTTAACACACTGTGATGTAAAAAATGCTCCGTACTTACAATGGCATCTTCATATATTCCGAATTCTGAAAATCGGTTTTTCAAAAAATCCTGTAAGCATTTTTGACTTTCGGCAAAGGTGCTTGGATAAGTAAAATCAGGATTTAATTTGCCATAGTTACCCGCATAATGTGTTTGTGTGTAGGCCATCGCCTCTTCATAAAATGGATTGGGTTTTAAAGGTTCAATCTTTGGCGGAATTTTTCCTTTCGGATATTTCAACCGGTTTTCATCATCATAGGTCCATTTACCGCCTGTGGGTTTTTGATCAGGCTCTAAGAGAATATTTCGTTTTAAACGTTGATGCCGGTAAAAATCTGTTTGAAACATGCGTTTCTTTGCTGAAAAGTAAGCAGCAATTTCTTCGGAAGAATTTAAAAATAGAGGGGATGGATTTTTATGTGCTTTGACTTGGTGGTGGGCAGATGCCTCTGCTATTCTTTGTTCTAACCAATAATCGGTGGTATCTAGGTATTCAAAGGCCGCAATGCCCAGCGAATGTAGGTGTGCAATCAATGTTCTGATATCTGCCAGCTCATCGAAAGAATCAATATAAACTACTTTTTTATGTTGTGATTGAAGATAACTTTCATAAAACTTCATGGATGCCCTGTGAAAAGCGATTTTTTGTTTATGAAAATGATACTGCTTGAAAAACAGCGTTTCTTCCACCAAATAAAAAGTATCGCAAGTATTGAGCAGTATATTTTCTGCAACTAATTGATGCGGGAAGAGAATGCCTATGTTCATACAGTACGAATCTTTATTTGTTGTTTTTCTAATTCTAGATGGAGTGCATATTTTATAGCCAACTCGTTTTTTGCTTTAGTTCATCAACCTTAGGACCAATGTATAAATCAGCTCTCATCAGCTATCTTGATATAGTTGAGCAGGCCGCCTCATTTCCAATTATCATTCCACTATCAATTTCTCACAAACATACCCACATTTAGAATAAATTCAGGAATTTAGCACACTAATGGGCTACAAAAGTTTAGCAGCAGCTGTTCAGGATTTAGAAAATCATGGACATTTGATCCGAATCAAAGAAGAAGTGGACCCTCATCTGGAGATGGCGGCTATTCATTTGCGGGTGTATGAACAGCAAGGGCCTGCCTTATTGTTCGAAAATATCAAAGGCTCCCGTTTCCCGGCGGTCTCCAATTTGTTCGGAACCCTCCATCGTTCTAAATTCTTGTTTCGCGATACGCTGGAGCAAATTAAAACCCTGGTAGAACTGAAAGGGGATCCGGTTAAAGCACTAAAGAATCCATTTAAATATCTTTCTGCCGGTTTGACCGCTTTCTCAGCTTTGCCGATGCGCTCAGGCTGGAATGCCCCCATCAAGCATGGGAAATGCCGCATTTCGGATATTCCGCCCATTGTGAACTGGCCCATGGATGGTGGTCCGTTTGTGACCATGCCTCAGGTGTATACCGAAGATATACATCGGCCCGGCATCATGCATGCGAATTTGGGTATGTATCGTATCCAATTGGGAGGGAACGAGTATGTGCAGGATGAGGAAATAGGTCTGCATTATCAATTGCACCGTGGGATTGGCGTACACCAAACCAAAGCCAATGCCGCCGGACAGCCGCTCAAGGTGAGTATTTTTGTTGGTGGACCGCCGGCACATCCCTTAGCCGCCGTGATGCCTTTGCCCGAGGGCTTATCGGAGATGACCTTTGCCGGAGCATTGGGTAAGCGCCGTTTTCGTTATTTTTACGATGAGGAGGGTTTTTGCATTTCGGCCGATGCCGATTTTGTGATTACGGGTACGGTAGAACCCCAAGAAAATAAGCCTGAAGGGCCCTTTGGGGATCATTTAGGGTATTATAGCCTGAAACATCCTTTTCCGCTAATGAAAGTGCGGAACGTATACCACCGCAAAGATCCGATTTGGTCCTTTACCGTGGTGGGTCGCCCACCGCAGGAGGATACCAGTTTTGGCGCCCTGATCCACGAAATTACCGGTGCAGCCATTCCTCAAGAAATCCCCGGATTACATGCCGTGAACGCCGTTGATGCAGCCGGTGTGCATCCGCTCTTGTTTGCCATGGGTAGCGAACGCTATACGCCATACCTGAAGGAGCGTAAGCCTCAGGAAATTCTCACGATTGCGAATCATATTTTAGGTAAAAACCAGTTGAGTTTGGCGAAATATTTATTTATCTGCGCCAAAGAAGACCGTCCGGATCTGGACATCCACAATGTGGAAGCTTTCTTAAGGCATATGCTGGAGCGTATTGATCTAAGTCGCGATATTCATTTCCATACCAAAACCACCATCGATACCCTCGATTACAGCGGTTCGGACTTGAATTCCGGGTCTAAAGTGGTTTTTGCCGTTGCCGGCGAAAAGAAAAGGGACCTATGGACGGAATTGCCTACCGGTTTTAGCATGCCCCGCGGATTTGAGCATTTTAAACTGGTAATGCCTGGTGTGTTGGCAGTAGAAGCTCCGAGGTATCAGGATGAAAACACCAGCCGGGATCAGGTGGAAATCATTCATCAACACTTGAAATCACAAAAGCTGGACGGTTTGCCTATGCTGGTTTTGTGTGACGATGCTGGCTTTACGGCCGAAACAATCCACAATTTTGTCTGGGTAACCTTTACCCGAAGCAATCCATCGCATGACATTCATGGGGTAAATGCCTACTTAGAGCACAAACATTGGGCCTGCAGTTCCCTCATCATCGATGCCCGGATCAAACCTCATCATGCACCTGTATTGGAAAAAGATGCAAAAGTAGAGCAAAGGATTGAACGCCTCGCCAAGCCCGGCGCTTCACTGCACGGACTCATCTAACTATTTTTCGGCAGGAGCGAGTTCCAAATGGTAATGCACCAAATCATCGATGGGTGAGCGGATTATCTTACCCACCCGCATGCCGTATTCATTCGCTACTTCGGCTAAAATATCACGGAAATTATAGCCCACACTTCCTACGCAATTCAATGGGTGATTTTGATAGTCTGGATAACGCGATACCAGGTTCTTGAAAAATGCCCTGAAGGCTTCCCCTACCACATCGCGGGTGTAGTCCACATAATTATTATTATCGTAAATAAATTTGGAAAAACTTGCACAAAAACGGTTTGGC
>JBEDFI010000075.1:0-7976 GCA_041175245.1 Bacteroidota bacterium | reverse complement strand
ATTCATAAGAACAACCCTTCTGTTATATATGATGGAGTTTATTTAATTGAATAACCTGAAAGCAGGAGATTTGTTTGTATTAACAGAAAAATTTATCTCCCTCCGCTTTAATCAAACCTGCATCAAGCATACACCTGAATTGCTGTAATTGCTCCGATTCAGTACCCGAGCTGAGCTTATCCATAAGTGTTGCAAGATCAAGAGATTCCTTTGTTAAAAGGGCTTGGATTTCTGCCCTGATTTTTTGATCAAGCTGAAGAGGATGTTTTCTCTTTTTCTGGGCCAGGCAAACATCGCAAACTCCACATAAATCGGCTAATGGTTCATTGAAATAGGCTAATAGTTGTTGAGAGCGACAGCGTTCAGATTGCACGTACTTAATAACAGATTCAATTTGATCACGATGTATTTCATGCCGCTCTCTCAAATACCGATGATCGATCGCTAAGTGGGTACGATCTACCCGGGCTCTCAAAAAATGGACCTGAGGCTGATCAGTTTGTGGAGAATAACTAATGAGATCCACCTCCTGCATTTTTTCTAAATAGGTACGTACTTCCTTGGTACTTAATTCAGTGCGTTTGGATAATTCCGATTCTTTAATGTTGACAAATTGTTCAAATAAGCCTCCGTAAGAGCGTAACATCGTTTTAATCAGGTGATCATATGCAGGCTGTGAAACCTGGAATTTATACAGCGTTTCCGGATCGGCCAAAATTTTGAGTCTGGAGGGCAAATAAACCGACTCGGTTAAAGCCACGTAGCCTTCACGCTCCAATATCTTGAACGCATGGATGGTTTTTAGCACTTCCAGTTTATACCGTTTACAAAAATCGGCCAAATCAAACTCATAGACCAAACCTTCTCCTGCCCCGTAAGCCAATTGAACATAATTCCCGAGCTGCTGGTACACTTGTTGGATTTCTGTGATGGATGGCGAACTTTGTTCCAGATTTTTCTTAAGCTGCAGAATATCCGCCTGATCATACAGCAAAACCGCATACGATTTTTTTTCATCACGACCAGCCCTACCCGCTTCCTGATAATAAGCCTCCAAGCTATCGGGTAAATCCAAATGCACTACATAGCGTACATCCGGCTTATCAATCCCCATCCCAAATGCATTGGTGGCAACAATAAGCGGCACTTTACCAGTTTTCCAATCATCTTGCCGCTGGGTACGTTCCTCTGCACTTAATCCAGCATGATAGAATGATGCCTCGATACCTTGCAGACTCAATTGACGGGCTACCTCCTGCGTTTCGCGGCGATTTCTAACATAAATGATACCACTACCCCTTACCGAATGAATAACTTTTAATAAACGCCTGAATTTATGTTCTTCTTGGGCAACCACATAAGTCAAATTGACCCGTTCAAACGATTTCCTGAATACCTGAAATCCTTTATTAAAAACTAATTTGCTGGTAATATCGCTTGCAACCCGCTCCGTAGCCGTTGCGGTCAGAGCGAGAAATGGAATGTCCGAATGTAATTCTCTCAAGGAAGCCAGTTCGAGATACGGCGGCCGAAAATCGTAACCCCATTGCGAAATACAATGCGCCTCGTCAATGGCAAATAAATTCACCTGCATGTGGCGAATCCGTTCTCTAACCAGAGGAGACAATAGCCTTTCGGGCGATATGTAAAGGAATTTGATTTTTCCGTAAATGCAATTATCCAGCAGGATATCGATCTCCCGCTTGCCCATGCCCGAAAAAATAGCCACAGCATCGATGCCCTTAACCTTCAGGTTTTCTACCTGATCTTTCATCAGGGCAATCAGCGGAGAAATGACGATGCAAATACCGGGTTTAAGCATGGCCGGTACCTGAAAACAGATGGATTTACCGCCGCCGGTAGGCATCAGTGCCAAGGTATCCCTGCCATCCAAAACAGATTGGATGATTTCTTCCTGCATAGGCCGGAAAGCATCATAACCCCAATATTGTTTTAAAACCTGATGAATAGACATTAATCTAATTTAAATATTTTGGGCGATGACATAGCCGCTTGCCCAGGCCCATTGGAAATTATAACCACCCAGCCAGCCGGTTACATCCACGGCTTCACCACCCAGATATAAACCAGGGACCTTCTTAACTTCGAGGGTTTTGGAAGAAAGTTCATCTGTACTGACACCTCCCCGCATCACTTCGGCCTTATCATAGCCCTTATCACCGGCTGGTTTCACTTTAAAATGATGAATCCATTGTTCGACGGTTTCCAGATCCTCTTTACTCAAGGATGCCAGATTCTTTTCAACAGGCAGAAAGCGCCCCATGGCATCAGCCAATTTCCGGCTATACAGATGTGCAAGATAAGTGCCAAGCAATTGTTTACCGTTAAGCATGCGCTCAGTTAAGATTGTTTCCACAATATTTCCATCCGGATATAAATCAATTTCAATGGATGTCCCCGGACGCCAGTACGAAGAAATTTGCAGGATGGCCGGTCCGCTGAGTCCCCAATGAGTAAAAAGAATATTTTCCTGAAAACTGATCTGTTCATTAGATACCCGGCAATACACCGTATTCCCGGAGAGTTGGGCATACCATTCGGCATCCTTACCGGTGATGGTGAGCGGCACCAAGGCGGGAGCCGTCTCCGTAAGACTTAGCCCAAGTGAACGGGCGGTACGCAGGGCGAAATCGCTGGCACCCATTTTAGGAATGGGCAATCCGCCGGAAGCCAAAACCACTTTCGGGCTAATGATTTTTAGTTGTTTACCACGATGATTGTAAGTTATTTCAAAACCTTGTTCTAATGGTTTGAGCTGAGTCACTTCGGTTTCGGTGAGTATTTCCTGATCAAGATCCAGGCAAAGGTTTTCAAAAACGGCCACAATGTCTTTGGCTTTATTGGTAGCCGGAAAAAGCTGTCCGAGTGTTTTCTCCTGCCCATCAATGCCGTAGGTCTCAAAAAAAGTGATGGTATCTGCCACGGTCCATTGTGAAAAGGCCGATTTACAGAAATGTGGATTTTCGGAAATAAAATTATCCGCGGAAGCGTATAAATTGGTGTAATTACAGCGGCCACCGCCAGAGATCAGAATCTTAGCCCCTACTTTTTCATTCTTTTCTAAAAGAAGGGTTTTCTTCCCTAAAAATCCGGCCTGCACGGCACACATGAGGCCGCAAGCCCCAGCACCAATAATCACCGCATCGTATTGCTTCATTCAACGAAAATAGACAATACTTTGAAATGACCGAACCCTAACATAAAAGCATGCGAAATCTGCCTTCAATCTCCTATCTTTGCGCTTCAAATGAAGGATATACGTAATTTTTGCATAATTGCACACATCGATCACGGAAAGAGCACCTTAGCCGATCGATTATTGGAGTATACCAATACCATCACTCAGCGGGAGGCGCAAGCCCAGTTGTTGGATGACATGGATCTGGAACGTGAACGTGGTATTACGATTAAGAGTCATGCCATTCAAATGAATTATAAACTAGATGGCGAAGAATACGTATTGAATTTGATTGATACACCCGGACACGTAGATTTTTCTTACGAGGTTTCACGTTCCATTGCGGCTTGCGAAGGTGCTTTACTGATTGTGGATGCTTCGCAGGGAATTCAGGCGCAGACTATTTCCAACTTGTATTTAGCCTTGGAACATGATCTGGAGATCATTCCGATTCTGAATAAGATGGACTTACCGGGCGCCATGCCCGAGGAGGTGAAAGACCAAATTGTGGAACTGATTGGTTGCAAACGAGAAGAAATCATCCCGGCATCGGGCAAGACGGGTCAGGGAGTACACGATATTTTAAAGGCCATTGTAGACCGAATTCCTGCACCAAAGGGTGAAGCGCAAGGCGAGTTACAAGCCTTGATCTTCGACTCGGTTTTTAACTCTTTTCGCGGTATTATCGCCTATTTTAAAGTGGTGAACGGAGAAATCCGAAAAGGTGACCGCGTAAAATTTATTGCCACCGGTAAAGAATATTTTGCAGAAGAAATTGGTGTCTTGAAATTAAATCAGGAAGCAAAACCAGTGATTAAAACCGGTGATGTAGGCTATATCATTTCCGGTATTAAGGAAGCGAAAGAAGTAAAAGTAGGTGATACCATTACGCATGTAGAACGTCCGGCTAAGGAAGCGATTCAAGGTTTTGAAGAGGTAAAACCGATGGTATTTGCGGGTATTTATCCGGTTGATACCGAAGACTACGAAGAACTGCGTGAAAGCATGGCCAAACTCCAGCTGAACGATGCTTCGATTGTATTTGAACCGGAATCATCGGCTGCCTTAGGCTTCGGTTTCCGTTGCGGTTTCCTGGGTATGTTGCACATGGAAATCATCCAGGAGCGTCTGGAACGTGAGTTCGACATGACGGTAATTACTACCGTTCCTAACGTATCTTATTTGGCTTACACCTCAAAAGGAGATCAGATTCAGGTAAATAATCCTTCCGACCTGCCCGACCCGAGTAAATTGGAATATGTGGAGGAGCCGTATATCAAGGCCAGTATCATTACTAAATCTGAATTTGTAGGTCCGGTGATGTCTTTGTGTATTCAGAAAAGAGGCATCATAACCAACCAGTCCTACCTCACCTCTGACCGAGTAGAATTAACATTCGAAATGCCAATGGGGGAAATTGTATTCGATTTTTATGATCGTTTAAAGACGATTTCAAAAGGCTACGCCTCTTTTGATTATCACCAGATTGGTTATCGCCAGTCTGATCTGGTAAAACTTGATATTCGCTTGAATAACGAACCTGTGGATGCACTTTCCTCCTTGATTCACCGAAGTAACTCCTATGATTTTGGGAAGAAAATTTGTGAAAAACTGAAGGAATTATTGCCGCGTCAACAGTTTGAAATCATCATACAGGCTTCCATAGGTGCCAAAATTATTGCCCGTGAAACGGTAAAGGCCCTCCGCAAAGACGTAACGGCCAAATGCTATGGCGGTGACATCACACGGAAGCGAAAATTATTAGAAAAACAGAAAAAAGGAAAGAAACGCATGCGTCAGGTGGGGAACGTAGAAATTCCACAATCGGCGTTCATGGCGGTATTGAAATTAGATTAATTGAGAGCTGTACGTTGTGAGTTTTAACTTGTAGGTAAACAAATCCTAAACACACAACTCACAACCCGTAACCTGCAACATATATGCAATTATTAGACGGTAAATTTGTTTCGAACAAGCTGAAGCAGGAACTAACTGCCGAAGCTGCAGCGCTGACCCAAAAACTTGGGCGAAAACCCCATTTGGTGGCTATTTTGGTCGGTCATGATGGTGGCAGTGAAACTTATGTGGCCAGTAAAATGAAGAATTGTGAAGCCGTGGGGTTCCGTTCTACCCTCATCCGTTTTGAACAAACCGTTACCGAAACCGAATTATTATCTAAAATTGGGCAGCTTAACCAAGATGCTGAGGTAGATGGATTAATTGTTCAATTGCCATTACCTAAACATATTGATCCTGAACGGGTTACAGAAACAATTGACTATCGTAAAGATGTGGATGGCTTCCACCCGATTAACCTGGGTCGCATGCAACGAAACCTGCCCTGCTTTATTCCAGCCACACCTTACGGGATAACCCTGATGCTAAAAGAATACGGCATCGAAACCGCTGGCAAACATTGCGTGGTAGTAGGCAGAAGTCAGATTGTGGGCCTGCCAATGAGCATTTTAATGGCCCGAAATACACAACCAGGAAATTGTACCGTTACACTTTGCCACAGCAAAACCGAAAATATCAGCAAATACACAAAAAAAGCTGACATCCTGATCGTAGCAATCGGCAGAAAGAATTTCATTAGCGCTGAGATGGTCAAAGAGGGTGCCGTAGTGGTGGATGTAGGCATGAACCGGGAAATATCAACCGAAACTAAATCTGGCTTTAAACTCTTCGGAGATGTGGATTTTGAGGGGGTAGCACCAAAATCATCCTGGATCACTCCCGTACCGGGTGGCGTGGGGCTCATGACCATTGTAGGTTTATTGACACATTGGCAGCAGCAGGTAAAGAAATTTATGCCTAAGTTCTTCTTCTCTTTCTTATTTAGCCTTTTCATAGTGTTTCAGGCTGAAGCACAAGAAAATCAGTTTGCAGCACTAAAGAAAGTTTGTCGGTCATTGGATAGCTGTTTAAGCAGGGCCTCAACAGATTACCTGAAAAACATCCTGCACCCAAGTCTTAGTTTTGGGCATTCTAACGGGCTCATCGAGAATAAAACTGAATTACTCGAACACCTTCAAACTCAATATCTAAAGTATACAGAGATCATCGCATTAGATACACCCAAAATAATTCAATTAAAAAAACTGGCGACTGTTCGCAGAACTATCGCTGTAAAAGGTACGCTTCAAGGTAAAGATTTCGAAACTAAACTACGGGTGATGGAAACTTGGGTAAAAAAAGGCAGGAATTGGTTACTATTGAATCGACAATCTGCTAAAATAACCTAATCAGGTAAGGTAATCTTCCGGTATTTGATACTCTTTACTCTCATCCCGCCAGATAATCGAAGAAATCAGCCATTGTCCCTCTTTTAATATAAACTGCAAGATGCTGATTCCCCTCTTCCATTTAAGCCCGGCATTTTTGGTAGTACTAAATTCGTATACACTCATCCGGTGTGCCATTGTACCAAACACCTGAGTCCGGTCGGCGATTTCTTGTTGTACAAAATAATCTGCGTTTCCAGCTTCTATTTGCTTCATCAAAGCTTGCATAAAACTACTGAGCGTATACTCCATGGTTTGCACAAAGGTATGATCAACGAGGTGCCCTTCGCCAAAAAAGAGCTCACGAAGGGCGTCGACATTGGGGAAATGCTCCGCGTCGAATCCTTTAAACAAGTAAAAATGTTCAGTCAGATGATCTATTTGCTGGATTTGGGCTTCCAGATCTTGTTGAGAAACAGTTTGAACCATGATTCTTTCCATCCGATATAAATACCATCATTTCTAATTTCAAGCGGATAAGTAGTGATATAGTCTCCCTGACCGGGATCACCCTTACCACTTTTTAAATCATATTTATAACGATGGAATGGGCAAATTAGTTTACCATTTTCACACCAACCCTGTGAAAGATCGGCTCCCGCATGTGGACAGCGTGACTGTGTGGCAAAACAGGTATCCTGATTTTTTACCAAGCAAATCTTCTTCCCCTCTACTTTTAAAAGTCGAATAAAATCTTCTTTCTCCATAATTTTGGAGTCATATAGTTTAATCCATCTCATTAGCTAGAGGGCTTTCTGTATATTTGTACACTAATTTACGTCATGCCGCATCAAATTCCAGCCGATGGCACTTTATTACCGCTCATGGAAGAATTCTACACCATTCAGGGTGAAGGATTCAATACCGGAAAAGCGGCTTATTTTATTCGTTTAGGCGGATGTGATGTAGGCTGCCATTGGTGTGACGTGAAAGAAAGCTGGGATGCTGAATTGCATGCTTTGACGAGCGCCGACCACATTGTTAAAAATGCTGAAAAATACCCGGGCAAAGCGGTGGTAATTACCGGTGGAGAGCCTTTATTGTATAATTTAGATTACCTGACCTCAGAATTGCGACAAAGGGGCATCCAAACCTTTATCGAAACTTCCGGTGCTTATCCCCTTTCGGGCAGCTGGGACTGGATCTGTTTATCGCCCAAAAAATTCAAATCTCCCAGACCCGATATTCTGCCATTAGCCGGCGAACTGAAAGTGATCGTGTTTAATAAAAGTGATTTTGCATGGGCAGAGGAGCATGCTCAGCATGTTTCCAGCGATTGCAAACTTTATTTGCAGCCCGAATGGTCAAAGGCTGCTGAAATGACTCCGATGATTATTGATTATGTAAAAGCGAATCCGAAATGGGAGATCTCTTTACAAACGCATAAATATTTAAATATTCCTTAAGAATGAAAAATATGAAACCATTACTGGCGCTGCTTGTTTGTTTATTCTGCATGGAAACAGGTAAGGCACAAGGTATCAGTGTAAATT
>JBEDFI010000074.1:0-7990 GCA_041175245.1 Bacteroidota bacterium | reverse complement strand
CTCCGGTTAATCGCGAAGATTTAAAAGAAGGTGATCTGGTATTTTTCAAAATAAAAAGCAGAAGCATAACCCACGTGGGTGTGTATCTGGGTGATAACCGCTTTGCACACGCTTCTACCACACGTGGTGTGGTACTCAGCAACCTTGAAGAGCCATATTACAAACGCTATTTCTACAAAGGCGGCAGACTCAATCCAAGTTTAGATTAATTTTATACTTCTTTTATTTTAGTCTTAGCACTTAAACAGGATGAATATCTTTCAGACTGAGTGGCACCAATCGTTTAGTTTTTAAGTAGGTAAATCCGGCAATCAGCAGTGTCATCGATCCCCCGAATAAAACAGAAGGGATGGTCCCCATTAACCGGGCGGTCACTCCGGATTCGAAAGCCCCTATTTCATTCGACGAACCAATAAACATGGAATTTACAGCCGTTACTCTGCCCCGCATGTCGTCGGGTGTAAGGAGTTGTAATAAGGTGGAACGGATGATCACGCTGACACTATCAAAAGCCCCCTCGAAGAACAGAATCACAAGCGACAGGTAAAAATTTCGGGATAAACCGAAGCACACAATACTGATCCCAAACCCGGTTACTGCCAGCAGGAGATTGCGCCAGGGTTTATTCATGGGCGAATAACGGGTCATTAAAAACATGGTCAATACGGCACCAACTGCAGGCGCCGCCCTTAAAAACCCCAATCCTTCAGAACCCACCTTCAGAATATCATTGGCGAAAATGGGCATGAGTGCGACTGCGCCACCGAAAAACACTGAAAACAGGTCGAGGCTTAGGGCACCCAGCAGCATCTTGGTTTTAAATACGAACCGCAAACCTTCTAATACACTAATGTGAATTGCTTCTTTTGGGATAAAGGTTGGCGGTTGATTTTTGATGTAAAATACCACTAAGAGTAAAGAGATGAGGGTAAGGATGACTACCAACGAAAAGCAGGTACTTACTCCGGTAAATCCGTATAGAAGCCCGCCTGCAGCTGGACCCAGAATGGAGGCAATTTGCCAGTTGGAGCTATTCCAGGTGACGGCATTGGCCAGGTGTTCTTTCGGAACAATTTGAGTAATTAAGGGAAATGCAGCCGGGGCAAAAAAGCCACGTGCCACCCCTAAGATGAAGATTGATAGGTAGATCCCCGAAATAACCATGGATTTGCCCAGGTAACTGACTGCCTGGGGAAAGGTGATCAAAAGGAGCAGCGTGGAGCAAATAAACATTACACCGATGATCCAAACGAGCATTTTCTTTTTGTCTGATTTATCGGCAACATATCCACCGTAAAGAGAGAGGGTAATGGCCGGAAGGGCTTCGGTTAAACCGATCAGTCCGAGTGAAAGCGGATCTTTGGTGAGCTGATACATGTGCCAGCCAACCACTACGGCCTGAATTTGGTAGGCAAAAGTTAAGAAAAACCGCATCGCAACGTAGGAGCGGAATTCAGGAAATCGTAAGGCGCTGTATGGATCGGTCTTTTTTTCTGCCGTCTTCCTCATTCCCTGATCAGAATTTAAAACCGGTTTGATCGATCAAATAAATTAAGCTGGCCATGGCTGCGGCACCCAGTTCCAGTTCGCGTTTATTTACGTTTTCAAATACATCATTGGGTGTATGATGAATATCGAAATACCGCTGAGAATCAGGTCTGAAACCAATTAAGACCACACCCGGTACCGTTTTTTTAAGCGGACCAATATCTGCACCGCCACCTCCAAAACTCAGGCGGTCGGCGTCGTAAGGCTGAAATAATGACTGCCAGTTATTTTTTAGCTGTTTATAAAGTGCTTCCGGAGCATCAAAGCCAAAGCCACGGGGGGTAAAGCCACCGGCGTCTGATTCCAATGCTGCCAAATGTTTTTCCTGATTGACTTTAGCCAGTTCAGCATACTTTTGTCCGCCCCGTAAGCCGTTTTCCTCATTCATGAAGAGTACGGCCCTGATGGTATTTTTCGGGCGGTAATTTATGGCTTTAAAAATTCTCAATACTTCTACTGATTGCATCACTCCGGTACCATCATCGTGTGCTCCTTCGGCTAGGTCCCAAGAGTCTAAGTGGCCGCCCACGGTAATGATCTGTTCAGGTAGTTCTGAACCTTTAATTTCACCAATCACATTATAAGAAAGCGCATCAGGCAGTGTTTCACAAGTTTGTTTGAAGTAAAACTGCACCGGACTGGCTGATTTTAGCTTGAGTAAACGGCTTAATTCGTTCGCTGCTTTGGTTGAAATCGCAGCAGCTGGAATTTTCAGCCCATTTTCTTCATAGCTTGTAGATCCGGTATGCGGATAATCATCAATACTATGTGTTAAAGACCGTACAATGACGCCCACGGCACCGTATTTAGCTGCTGCCGAGGGGCCTGCTCTTCGCTGATCGCCGGCCATGCCATAAGAAATGCCCGTTTCAATGGGTTTTGGATCGAATGCACGGTTAAAAAACACGATCTTTCCCTTGATTTGTGCTTCGCCGAGTGTTTTTAATTCGTTCAAACTCTGCACCTCAATAATCTGAGCCTTGATTCCCTTCTTAGGTGTACCAACCGATCCGCCCAAAGCAGCAATCGGAACCGAAATTCGTTTATTCCCCACCAGTATCTCCGCAATTTCTTTTTCCCCACGTACCCAGTGTGGTACCATCACTTCTTGTAAGAAAACCCTATCAAAACCATAATCTTCCATCAATTTTTTGGTCCATTCCACTGATTTTTGCGCACCAGCCGAACCGCTTAAACGAGGCCCGATCTGCTTACACAGGTATGCTAAATTGCGGTAGCTATGCCCATTCACCAGGGCTTCATCGTAAATTTTTCGGATTTGTACTGAATCGCTTGACTGAGCCAGGGCTAATTGGCTAATAAAAAGAAGGGAGAAAAAAGAGTTGATTAATTTCATATTCAGGCGTTTTAACAAATGTAATTTTTTTGGATTGATTTAGGAGATTTTATCCCAGCTAATACCTGGATTCATCTGTTCGAAATAGCTTCGGAGCACTTTGTTTTCATCGCTCAGCAAATCAGGGTCTTTCTCATAGATTTCCATCACACATTCTCGTGCCACTTGTAACAACGACTGATCATGCGCCAAATCGGCCAATTTTAAATCTAAAACACCACTTTGCTGGGTTCCTTCAATATCGCCGGGCCCACGAAGCTGGAGGTCGATTTCCGATATTTTAAATCCATCGTTGGTTTCTACCATGGTCTGCAAACGGAGTTTTGCATCGCTGCTTAATTTGTTTCCCGACATCAAAATACAATACGACTGTTCGGCACCTCTACCCACACGTCCACGCAGCTGGTGTAGTTGCGCCAGCCCGAAGCGCTCGGCATTTTCAATCACCATTACGCTGGCATTGGGCACGTTAACCCCCACTTCAATCACGGTAGTGGCTACCATAATTTGGGTATTCCCTTTTACAAATCGCTGCATTTCCGCTTCTTTGTCGGCTGCACTGAGTTTGCCATGTACGATGCTGATTTTATACTCCGGGAGTGGGAATTCTGTACTCATGGCGGCGATACCTGCCTCCAGATAGAGTAAATCAAGCTTTTCACTCTCCTTAATCAGGGGATAAACCACATATACCTGTCGCCCTTTGGCAATTTCTTCCCGGATGAATCCGAACATCCGCAGACGCTGAGTTTCGTACATGTGTACCGTTTTGATCGGCTTTCGTCCGGCAGGCAATTCATCAATCACCGAAACTTCCAGATCGCCATACAAGGTCATGGCCAAGGTGCGGGGAATGGGGGTGGCCGTCATCACTAAAACATGGGGCGGTACGGTACTCTTTTTCCAAAGTTTTGCCCGTTGTTCAACCCCGAAACGGTGTTGTTCGTCTATCACAGCCAGCCCCAGGTTTTGGAATTGCACGGTATCTTCAATGAGGGCATGAGTACCGATGAGGATGTTTAGCTCTCCCGATAACAGCTGTTCGTGGATGTCTTTTCTTTTTTTCTTGGGGGTCGATCCCGTAAGCAATTCAATCTTTATAAAATCATCGTCAATAAGCGAACGAAGCGATTGCTCATGCTGTTTGGCTAATATTTCTGTGGGAGCCATAATGCAGGCCTGGTAGCCGTTATCAATGGCCAGCAGCATACTCATCAAGGCGACTACGGTTTTCCCGCTGCCCACATCTCCTTGCAAGAGCCGGTTCATCTGTACACCACGTTGTGTATCCTGCCTGATTTCTTTCATTACCTTTTTTTGGGCATTAGTAAGCTCAAAAGGCAGCTTTTCATTGTAAAAAGCGGTAAACTTTTCGCCCACCTGTTCAAAGATTACTCCTTTGAATTTACGGGTGCGTAGCAGTTTGTTTTTTAGGATTTTTAACTGGATAAAAAAGAGCTCATCAAATTTTAATCGTGTTTGTGCCCTGGCCAACTGATCGGTATTTTCAGGAAAATGAATGTTCCAGATAGCTTGTCTCCGATCAACCAGTTGATATTTGTGTATGATATATTCTGGAATAGTCTCTGCGACCTCATGAATATGATTTTCCAGCAGATGGGCTTGTAAGCGTTGAATTCCTTTGCTATCTAAATTAAACAGCTTTAATTTTTCGGTGGAGCTGTAAACAGGCTGAAGGGTTAAATTGCCTTGTTTCTTGGCTTTTGGATCATAGGGTTCTATTTCGGGATGAGAAATGGATAAGCGCCCATTAAATATATTTGGCTTTCCGAAGATCAGGTAAACTGATCCGGTTTGAATATTTTTTTCAAACCATTTGATGGATTGAAACCAGACCAATTCCATCACCCCGGTATCGTCTTTAAACTCTATTACCAAGCGTTTGGTTCGCTTCTCTCCCAGTACTCCTTTGTTTACTACCCGACCAATAATCTGTACGGCAGGCAGTTCAGCATCCAGTTCATTGATCTTATAAAAGCGGGTGCGGTCTATATAACGAAAGGGATAATGCTGCAGCAGATCTGCATAGGTATGGATACCCAGTTCTTTTTTTAGTATTTCCCCTCGCTGAGGTCCTACACCTTTTAGGTACTCAATAGAAGTACTTAATGTATGCGAATTCAATGTTGGGTAAGTTTTATACCTGCTTTTTAGATGGGGTCAGTAAGCTGACCAACAATTTCCAGTTAAATACCAATACGGCAATTACCAATAAAAGGTAGGCAATTAATTGTTGGGTATTTATCGGTTCATGAAAATAAAAAAACGCAACCGCAAAAGCAACTATGGGGTTAGTATAGATGAGAATACCCATGGTGGAGGAAGGCAGGCCCATGAGCGCATATAAGCTCAGAAACAAAGGGATGATGGTAAAGAAGACTGAAATTTCCAAGATCGTGACCCAAAACGCAGGATCGGCGGGCAGCCCCTTAAAATCATAAATAAACAAGGGCAGCATGAGCAAGCAAGACAAAATGAGCTGGATGCCCAGCATCGTGAATTTATCTATTTGAACCACTACCCGCTGAATGATCAAATAAAAAGCGTAAAGGGAAGCAATAAATACCGACCACCAAACATCACCGGGAGAACCTTGTGCCAGAAAGAGGATGCTAATTACCGCAATCACCATGGCGATGAACTTAAACCGGGTAAGTTCTTCGCGTAGGATGATGAAGCCGCCCATGGCAGTAAGTAAAGGACAAACCATATAGGCAAAAGCCGCGGAAGTTAAACTTACGTGGTTCACTGCATAAATGAAGGTATACCAGTTACCGGTTACCAGTATTCCGGCTAAAACAGTCAGAAAAAGTATTTTTTTACGTTTATCTGGGCTTTGTTGCTGCAGGGCTACCCAATCTGATTTCATACTTTTTCTCCTGAACAGCAGGAGGATGAGCCAGGTAATGATCAGCGAGGTAAAGATCCGGTAATATAATATCTGTTCTGATGGATAAGCCTGGAGGCTGCGTAAGGGGATCGAAAAAAATCCCCACATACCCGTGGAAATGATGGCCGCAAGAAGGTATTTTAAGCGGCTTTGTTTCACGCTTTTGAGGCAATTACTGAGATTTCTACCCGTACGTTTTTAGGTAATCCGAGCACTGCAACAGTTTCCCGGGCCGGGGGATCGGATGTAAAGTAAGCGCCATATACTGCATTGACGGTGGCAAAATCAGCCATATCTCTTAAAAAAATGCTGGTTTTAACAATGTGCTCAAAGCCGTAACCAGCTGCTTTCAGGATCTGTTCCAGATTTTTCATCACCTGAATAGCTTCCGCTTGCACATCGCCTTCAATCAGTTCATTGGTTGCCGGATTAATGGCAATTTGGCCGGAAACAAATAGCAGGCCACTGCTTCCTGAAGCTGTTTCAATGGCCTGACTATAAGGGCCAATTGGCAGCGGTGCCTGCTCGGTTTGAATGACTTTCTTTTTCATTTTTTGATTAACCACTCGATGAGTTTATACAAAATACCTCCCATAAAAACGAGAATTGCTGTGGCATTGATGGCATGCATCACCCTTAAATTGAAGCTCTTGGGCCTATTGGGATCTTTCTTTCTGAAAAAATACATGGCTTAAAGGTATAAACAAAAAAAGAGTCCCGGTGATAAACCAGCACTCTTTTTTGTTGAAAAATCAATAGCTTATTGTCGGTTGATCTCTACCCGTCTGTTTAGTTGACGACCTTCTTCTGTAGCATTTGATGCTACCGGACGTGTTTCGCCAAATCCTTTGGTAACAATTTTGGTAGCACTTACGCCTGAGTTCACCAAATAGGTTTTTACAGCGTTTGCACGATCTTTCGATAATTGCATATTATACTCGGTTGTACCTTCTTCGGAAGCGTGACCGTCTAATTGCACTTTGCTAATTGCACCATTTTTCAGATCAATTGATAATTGGTCTAAAGCCGGGTAAGCAGAGGTTTTCAAAACCGATGAGTTGAATTCAAACTGAATTGCATTTGCAGAAGTAGTGGTTCCAGGGCAACCGTTAAATTCAGGGCTACCTTTTTCGGTAGGACAGCTGTCTTTAGAATCTGGCACACCGTCTGCATCCACATCCATTGGGCAACCAGAGCCGTCTACTTTAATACCAGCTTCGGTAGCAGGGCATTTGTCTAATTTATCAGCAACACCATCACCGTCAGAATCTTTCAACAGATCGGCAGCTTCTAGAGTAGCTACACGGCTTTTCAGTGCTTCTAATTCTTGACGTAGGCTAGGGTCTTTCAACTCATCGTACATAACCGCCAAAGGATTAACCCAATCCAAGTTTGGTTTTGCAGCCTTACCTAAAGAGAATTCCAATCCTCCATAAATGTAAGACCATCTATCGTTCCCGGCAGCAACGGTTGCATCTAAGTGATCGCTATTAATAAAATACATATTATAGCCCATGTCAAAGTTTACCCGATTCGATACTTTGAATTTGGCTCCTACTCCTACCGGAATAAAATTATCTTTTTTCTTTGCCGAAGTAACGATATCGTTCATGGCAGTTGTTACTTCAGGAGTGTAACTGGCTACACCGAAACCTGTTTTCACCAGAAAGTTTACGGCATTTTCTCTTTTTAGGAAATCAATGGTTGCAACATTAATGACTCCCATTAAACTCGCAGACCAAGCTAGTTTAGTTTCGAACGATTTGTTGCCGGCACCAGTATGATTGCTACCCGAAACTTTACCGGTCAAAAATCCGCCCTCCAAACCAAAAGAATGTGCTACTTGCTTACGCAATGTTAAGCCGTATCCTAGATTAAGATCAGAATGTTGGAAATCTTTAAATCCACCAACGATGGCTACAGGAGCTAATGCACCTGCATTAAGTCCCAATGACCAAGTTCTATACTGTGCTCTGCCGCCAAATGTTTTTATGCTGGTGCTCGATACGCTTTCTTGTGCAAACGAAAGAACGCTTAAGCACATGAATACGGTGACAGCTGCAATTTTTCTAATTGTAGAATAGTTCATAAGATTATCTTTTTTAATGTACAATTTCAAGGTAGTGTGATGTTTGCAAAATTAATCATTAAGTTTGATTCCATCAACAATGAGC
>JBEDFI010000073.1:0-8039 GCA_041175245.1 Bacteroidota bacterium | reverse complement strand
CGCTTCTAATGTCCTCATGTTATACAAAGCTTAAAACTAAAAATAAATCTAACGCTTTCATTAATTCTGAATAAATCTGACAAAATTCTGCAGCTTCCGTATTTTTGGGCATGGCCAAATTAAAATTAGAGGAACTGAATCGCCCGAGTGTGGAAGCATTTAAAGAACAGGAGAAATTACCGCTTGTGCTAGTGTTAGATGAAGTGCGCAGCATGCACAATGTGGGTTCAATTTTCCGTACTTCGGATGGATTTGCCGTGGAAGCCATTTATTTATGCGGTATTACCGGACGGCCCCCGCATCGTGAAATCGAGAAAACGGCCTTGGGTGCTACTCAATCGGTAGACTGGAACTATTTTACGAAAACCTTGGATGCGGTAGCTGCACTGAGAAACCAAGGGTATCAAATTATAGCAGTTGAACAGGCCAGCGAAAGCATTTCGCTTCATGAATTTAAACCCGAGAGAAACAAAAAATATGCCCTTATTTTCGGAAATGAGGTAAACGGCGTGAGTGACGAAGTGATGGCTGAGGTGGATACCTGCATCGAAATTCCGCAATTTGGCACCAAACATTCGTTTAATGTAGTGGTGTCTGCAGGAATTGTACTGTGGGATTTCTACGCTAAAATGAACCTGAACTAAGTAAATTAGTTTCCAGCTGCTTTGGCATGATCAGCCAGGAATTGCGCCAGTCCACTGTCCGTGAGCGGGTGTTTGGCCAGGGCTAAAATCGCAGACAAGGGTCCGGTCATTACATCTGCGCCAATCTTAGCACATTCAATGATGTGCATCGGGTGGCGTACTGAAGCGGCCAGAATCTGTGTTTCGTATCCGTAGTTATCGTAAATCAAGCGAATATCTTCAATCAAAGCCAAGCCATCAGTTGAAATATCATCTAAACGACCCACAAATGGAGATACATAGGTAGCTCCGGCTTTAGCGGCTAGCAAAGCCTGACCTGAAGAAAAAACCAAGGTACAATTGGTTTTGATACCTTTTGAAGAGAAATACTTGATGGCTTTCACTCCGTCTTTGATCATCGGTACTTTCACCACGATTTTCGGATTTAGGGCAGCCAAAGCTTCTCCTTCTTTCACCATGTTCTCGAAATCGGTGGCAATTACCTCGGCACTTACATCCCCATCCACAATGTCGCAAATGGCTTTGTAGTGTGCAGTCACGTTCGCATCACCAGAAATTCCTTCTTTCGCCATCAGGCTGGGATTTGTGGTTACGCCGTCTAAAACACCTAAGTCTTGAGCTTCTTTAATTTGTGCGAGGTTTGCTGTATCGATGAAGAATTTCATAATTCAATTTGTCTATATGTCGATGAGTTGATTTGTCGATGATTGTTTTATAATTGCCTTTTTGTTGTAGCAATAATTTTAGTAATTATTTTCTGAATGATATTAAGTTCGGTTAACAGTTTAGCAGTTAAGTCCTTATCACTAAACTCCTGACCTAATAACAACCAATATTCGGTTTCATCAGCTTCTTTAGCTGCGATTTTAAATTTATGAATAAAATCTGTTTTGCTTTCGGCATTCTGGGCTTCACGAGTATTTGCACCAACAGAAGTGCCTGAGCGCAATAATTGATTGGAAAGAACGAAATGGCGTTGTTCTTGTAATACTTGAGCAAACTTTACAATGCTTATGGCAAACTGAAAAGTTTTTTCAATTATCAAATTGTCCTGAAGTGGAACACCTGCCGCCATCGACGAATTGTCAAATAAACAAATCGACAAATTTTAAAAATGGGCAAGCAACTTCTATCGCACCGCTACAACCTCCTACCCTTGCTGTGTTCCCACCCTGGGGGAGTTCAGAGGGAGCTGGTCGTAGAAGACTTGCCCGGGGCAAAGGTGTGAAAAATTTCAGCAAAGCGCAATCTCCCGGAGTTTAAAAAGAGAATTAATGATGTATTGTGGATAAAATTTAGGTTTAGACTATGGTCCGATATCCTATCTTTAGTTAGACTAAACACTAAACCATGTCGAAAAAAGAATTTAAACCCTACGTTCCGGCCAACAGCCAAATGGCCGAGTTCACCCTAAAATCCATCCTCTTAGGCGCCGTTTTTGGCGTTATTTTTGGCGCTGCTACTGTTTATCTGGCCTTAAAAGCCGGCTTAACCGTATCTGCCTCCATTCCTATTGCCGTACTGGCGATTTCCATTGGCCGTAAATTTTTCAAAACTACCATTCTGGAGAATAATATTATCCAAACGACGGGGTCGGCGGGCGAATCAATTGCCGCCGGGGTGGTATTTACGCTTCCGGGATTTTTGTTCCTTTCGGCTGGTAGCCAGGGAGAAAGTTTTTTCTCGTATTGGCCTATTTTTCTCTTGGCCGCTTTAGGCGGAATATTGGGAACGCTCATGATGGTTCCACTACGTAAATCCTTAATTGTAGAGGAGCACGAAAACCTGCCCTATCCTGAAGGAACGGCCTGTGCCTCGGTACTGATTGCCGGAGAAAAGGGTGGTGATTTTGCTAAAACGGCTTATCTGGGACTAGGTTTTGCCTTTCTGTACGCCATTTTGCAAAAGGTTTTTCATGTAATTGCCGAAACGCCTAAATGGGCAAGTGATCAGGCGAATAAATTTTTCCCTTCAGCCACGGTAAATGGCGAAATCACTCCAGAATACATGGGTGTGGGATATATCATCGGGCCTAAAATTGCCGGTGTATTGGTGGCAGGCGGTGTATTGGCCTGGCTGGGCTTAATTCCTTTGCTGGCCAGCCTGGTTCCGGGCGATACCATCGCCTTACAATTGGTTAAATTGGGTTATTTGAAAGACATCCTGACTCCCGGGGGTCCGGGGGGCTGGGATCCGGCAACGCATAGCTTTGCGGATACTGCTTCTGCTGTTTACCGTGCGTATGTGCGACAGATTGGTGCTGGTGCCGTGGCTACGGGCGGTTTTATCACGCTGATCAAAACCATCCCTACCATTATTTCTTCTTTTAAATCGAGTTTGGCATCGATGAAAAATAAAGATGGCAAAGCGGCAGAAGTAAAACGTACCGACCGTGATCTTTCTTTCAGCACCGTTTTGTGGGGAAGTTTGGCGCTGATTGTGTTAATGGCGGTATTACCACAAATTCCCGGCGATTCGCTATTGAATAAATTATTAATAGGTGTGCTGGTAGTGGTTTTCGGCTTTTTCTTTGTAACCGTTTCCAGTCGAATAGTAGGTTTAATTGGCTCTTCCTCTAACCCTATTTCGGGAATGACCATCGCCACCCTGATGGGTACCTGTTTGGTATTTATCAGCGTGGGCTGGACCGGTGAATTGTTTGAGCCCATGGCTTTGGTAGTGGGCAGCATGATCTGTATTGCAGCGGCCAATGCCGGTGCCACTTCTCAGGATTTAAAAACCGGTTATCTTGTGGGCGCAACGCCAAAATACCAGCAACTGGCTCTGTTTGTGGGGGCTGTTGTATCTGCCGTGGTTATTGGACTGACCTTGTCGATACTGGACAGGCCCACTCCAGAAATGGTTGCTCAGGGTATTCAGCATGCCATTGGCACGGATTTGTATCCGGCACCACAGGGGACCCTGATGGCTACGCTAATCAAAGGATTATTGTCATTTAATCTGGACTGGCAGTTCGTATTGGTAGGGGTATTTTTATCCATCACCATGGAATTGTGCGGCGTAAAATCGCTTTCTTTTGCCGTGGGTGCTTACCTGCCTTTATCTACTACCCTGCCTATTTTTGCGGGTGGTGCCATCAAAGGCTTGGTAGATTGGAAAAGCAAAGGCGAAAAGAAATCTGCGGAAGAGGAAGAATTGGGTAAGGGCAGCTTATTTGCCACCGGTTTGGTAGCCGGGGGTGCGCTAATGGGCGTGATTTATGCCTTCCTGATGGCTTTCCAAAGTACCGCCGTCCCGGTAGGTAATTTAAATCTGGAACCTGTGATCGAGCACAGCCTTGGCTTCGCCGGGTATCAGTTACTCGGATTCGGATGCTTCCTACTGATGGGCTATGTGCTGTACCGGATCGCGGTCGCAAAGGATAAATAAGTCACAAAAAAGCCTCCCTGAAATCGGGAGGCTTTTTTGTTTGATTTTGTCATTCTGAGTGCTACGAAGAATCTTAAAGTTGATCGAAAGATGCTTCGCTTTGCTCAGCATGACAATTGAATTAAAGTTGGCTTACCCCGCCCGAAACTGCAAATTTCATGGCTTCGCTGGCTTTCATTTTCAAAGCTTGTACTTTATCGGCTGGCACCACATATAACTGTCCGGCAAATGAATAAGAAAATGGTACATAAACGGCCACTTCTCCCGGAAGACCAATCTTTTTTAAATCTTTTTGGGTGAGAAAACCTACTTTTTTGATTCCAGAATCGTTCATCTCGATCAGGACCGGTTTATCAAACTTCTTTTCGTCGCCTACAAAGGCCTCAGTAAAATCTTTAATAGAGCCATAGATGAAACTAAAAACCGGGAAACGTTTCAACCAACGCTCCAGCCAATTGTAAATGGGCTGTGTGATGAAGCTGGTCACAAACAAACCTGCCAGCATGATCAACAGGATCACACTAAGCAATCCCAAACCTGGTATGTAAATCGGTTTACCCGTTTTAGGATCCATCCAGATTAAATCACTCAAATTGAGGGTGTAATCAATTGTTTTTACCGCCCACACCACGAAATAAATCGTAAGGCCGATGGGCACTATAAACAATAATCCTTTTACAAAATAATTAATTAGTGCTTTTATCATGTTATTGCTGCTATTCGTAATAATAAATTCGTTTAACCCGTTGCGAAATGCCGGTAAGCACTTCGTAAGGAATGGTTTTCATTGCTTTTGCCAGTTCTTGTACTTTTATTTCTTCGTTGAAAACAATCACCTCATCACCCTCGTTCACTTGCGTTCCGGTGATATCCAACATGCACATATCCATACAAATGCTGCCAATAGTGGGCACCTTTTGGCCGTTGATGAGCATGCTTCCCTTTCCTTCACCCAAGAGTCGGCTGTATCCATCAGCATAACCAATTTTAACTGTGGCAATTTTACCTCCCTGAGGCAGCACCCCCTTCCGATTGTAACCGATGGTTTCGCCTGCTTTGATCTGCTTTATCTGCGAAACCGTAGTTTTGAGCCTGGTAACAGTTTGCAGGGCTGATTGAGTTTCGTTTGATTTATCAATTCCGTAGAGACCGATCCCCAAACGTACCATTTCAAATTGTGCATGCGGCCAGCGGCTTATGCCTGAGGTATTGGCAATGTGCCGTTTAATTGGGTATTGCAGATTGATTTGAATTTGACTACTCATTTGATTGAATAAATCAATCTGGGTTTGAGTAAAATTGTCTTCTTTGGGGTCTTCGGCGGCTGCCAAATGAGAGAAAACGGATTGTACCCTAAAGAGCTCATTATTCTCCAAGTCCGTTAGAAGCTGATTCAGTTCTTCGATTGTAAATCCTAAACGTTTCATCCCGGTATCGAGTTTCAAGTGCACCGGGTACTGATACTGGGCATGTCGCTTTAATGCAGATTCGACGGATTTTAAAATGCGGAAGCTATGAATTTCAGGCTCGAGCCGGTGGGCGATCAGGGTATCCATGGCCGTTATATCCGGACTCATCACCATGATGGGTAAACGTATGCCGGCCTGGCGCAATGCCACTCCCTCATCGGCGTAAGCAACGGCCAAATAATCAACTTTATGATACTGCAATAGATTAGCGATCTCAAAACTGCCACTGCCATATGAAAAGGCCTTTACCATCACCATCATACCCACCCCCGGCTTTAATTGGGATTTATAATAATTAAGGTTGTGTTCGAGTGCATTTAGATTGATCTCTAATACCGTTTCATGCACTTTTTGTACCAGCAATTTGCTGATGTGTTCAAATTGGAAAGCACGGGCTCCTTTAATAAGAATGGCCTCCTCATCGAAGTTGAGGTTAGATAAATGCTGAAGAAATTCGGTAGTGGACGAAAAAAATTGAGCTTCTCCGGAAAAGTTTGCGGCATGGCGATGGAGTTCTGGGCCAATTCCGATGAAACGATGTACCTGTTTTTGGGCAATCAAGGCCGCCAGTTGTTCATAGAGTTGAGCTGGTCTGGTGCCAGATTCCGGGATATCGGACAAAATCAAGGTATGTTTAGCGTGCTGATTTTGTTGTTTCAGAAAATCAAGCGCAATCCTTAGTGAAGAGAGGTCGCAACTGTAGGAGTCGTCAATAATCGAACAGTCGTTGATCCCCTTTTTGAGCTCCAAGCGCATTTGCACCGGATGTAACTGCGATAGCCGGCCAGTTAATGCAGCAGTTTCATCACCCAAAGCCAATAAAGTAGCCCAACAGGTGCTGGCGTTGGTAATGGATGCTTCATCTTTAAAAGGAACTTGAATACTCAATTCCCTTTGTTGGTATTTTGCCGTGATGGCGGCTCCCTGCTCAGTGTGTTGAGTTTTAATAATCTGTAGATCAGCGCCGTTTTCTCCCCATGAAAAAATAGATTTAGATTTCAGATCATCCTCCAAACCCGATAAACTTTCTTGGGGATAAATCAATAATTCGGCGCCGTTGAAGAGTTTTAATTTTTCTTGTACTTTCTCTTCTTTTGATGCAAAACCCTCATCGTGAGCTGCTCCGATATGAGTCAGTATACCAATTGTTGGTTGAATCATGCGGGCCAAGGCCTCCATTTCTCCTCGCTGCGAAATACCTGCTTCGATGATGGCTAAAGTATGATCGTGGGTCATTCCCCATAGCGAAAGTGCCACCCCGATCTGGGAATTATAGCTTTTCGGACTGCGAATAATATGGTGAACCGGTGAAAGCAATTCGTAGAGCCATTCTTTTACAATGGTTTTTCCGTTGCTCCCGGTTATTCCGATAACCGGATAATGGAATTTAGCCCTGTGATGAGCAGCCAATAGCTGCAAGGCAGCTAAAGTATTTTCTACCAGATAAAAATTTGCATCGGGATATGAACTGACTTCAAATGCCGGATCGGAAATGACAAAAGAACGAACCCCCGCATGATAAATTTCAGGAATGAAGGAATGACCGTCACGACGTTGCTTAAGTGCAAAAAATAGACCGTAAGCCGCATCGTTTACCGTACGGCTATCGGTTAACAAGCTGCGCACCTGAACATCGACATTGCCAATGAAAGCCTCTGCACGCATGGCCAGTTTGAGTTCTTCTGTTGGATATAATAAATGGTTCATTCCGACACGAATTTCATCAAAATTTTAACAATCTGCTATTATTTGCGAATTTTAGCAGGAATATGGAAAATGAAGGGCAAAAGCGCAAACGGTATACGCCACAACAGGCTAAACTAAAAGCCGAATCGTATTGTGCTTACCAAGAACGCTCTCAAAAGGAAATTCGGGATAAATTATACGAATGGGGATTGTTTTCGAGAGAGGTGGAGCTCATTATCTCGGAACTGATTGAAACCAATTTCCTGAATGAAGAACGCTTTGCCCTGGCCTATGCCCAAGGGAAATTGAGAATAAAAGGCTGGGGAAAATATAAGATTAAGCAGGGACTGAAGTTGAAACAGGTTTCCGGCAAATTGATCATCAAGGCCTTAGAGCATTTAGACAGTGGAGAATACCTTGATAAGCTGGAAAGCATCATAGTTAAAAAATCTGCATTGATTAGTGAACGGGATCCTTTCAAGCGGCGGTATAAACTGCAGCAATTTGCCCAGATGCGTGGATTTGAGCAAGATCTGATTTTGGAGATCCTGAAAAACAAGGGCTTATCCTGATTTCAAAAAAATCAAAAATATTCTTGACAGGATGGCAATTCTCTCTATATTTGCAATCACCAAAACGCGAAAGTAGCTCAGTTGGTAGAGCACGACCTTGCCAAGGTCGGGGTCGCGAGTTCGAATCTCGTCTTTCGCTCTAATCCCTTCCCTCCGTGGAAGGGTTAATTTTTTAAGGTTAACCGCCTGCCTGGGTGGTGGAACTGGTAGACACGCAGGACTTAAAATCCTGTTCGCCTTAAAGCGAGTGCGGGTTCGATTCCCGCCCCAGGTACAAA
>JBEDFI010000072.1:0-8130 GCA_041175245.1 Bacteroidota bacterium | reverse complement strand
TTTTCTTATTTCCAGCTGAGTGCACAATCGCTGGTTGTATCGGGTGTGGTTAAAAGCAGAACTACTTCAGAACCGCTAGCGGGCGCTACAGTGAGTATTGTAGGGACCAAAATTGCTCTTCAAACTGATGCAAATGGTAAATTTTCACTGAATGCATCGAAAGGGAGTACACTGAGCTTTAGTTATACAGGTTTGCAACCGTATCGTTTTACGGTGATCAATACTGAACCTGTTGAGGTGTTTTTAGCCGATTTCGCCAATATGATGGATGAGGTAGTGGTGCTTGGCTATGGTACACAGAAAATTACCAAAGTATCGGGTGCTATTTCTACCGTAAAAGGTGAGGACATCGAAAAGCTGAGACCAGTACGTGCGGAAGACGCATTACAAGGTAGAGCTTCGGGTGTTACGGTGATCTCGCCTGGATCGCCTGGTGCTAAACCAACCGTGCTCATCAGGGGTATTCCTTCTTATACCGGTACAGATCCGGTGGTAATTGTGGATGGTTCTATTCAAAGCCTGGATGACCTCAATTCGATCAGCGCTGCTGATATTGAGTCGGTGAATGTGCTGAAAGATGCAGCTACCACCGCCATTTATGGTGTAAAGGGTGGAAACGGGGTTATTGTAATCACGACCAAAAGCGGACGAAAAAATCAAAAAACTGAAGTTGGTTATGGTGCGAATTACGGCGTTCAGCAGGTAATGAACACCATCGGTGTATTAAATGCTACCGAATATGCTGCCATTATTAATGAAGGCAGTGCATTGTCTGGTGGTTCTGCCATTTTTAATGATCTCTCTACCCTTGGTTTAGGTACCAATTGGCAGGATATGATTTTCAAAAATGCTGCTATCAACTCTCATAACATTACTGCAAAAGGTGGTAGTGAGAGCATGGGATACTTTATTTCTGGAGGTTATTTAGGTCAGGGTGGTATTGTTGGCGGTGCCAGTAAGTCATACTTCGATCGTTATAACGGTACTGCAAACTTGAACTTTGATTTGAGTCCTAAGGTGAAACTTATTGCCAATAATAGTTTTGTGAATATTAAGGGTGGTGGTGTTCCGGAGAACTCAATCAATAGTGTTATTTCTAATGCATTAAATTTTGATCCAACCGTTCCGGTATATAATACCACGCCAGGGGTTTATGGAAAGTATGGTGTGAGCAGTACTATTTTATCGGAGATCTTCAATCCTTTAACCCAGTTGGATGATACGCACAATAAATCAAATACCAACAAATTATATGGTAAAATAGAAATGCAGTATCAGCCGGTAGAAAATTTGAAGTTAACTTCCAGATATGGTTATACCAATGTGGACGTAACGGGTAAGAGTTTTACTCCGCTTTCTTTTTATGGTGCAGGCCATATTAATTCCACGCTGAATGCGGATGGTTCTACAAAAGTAGGAGCACACAATAGTGTGTATGAATACAAGACTTCCTACTATAATTATACGTTTGAAAATTTTGCCAACTATAATTTCAAGTTGAATGAGGTACATAATTTTGAAACGGTAGTTGGTTTCTCCATGGCCAAAGTAACCGGAAACTCGGTGAGTGGATCGAGACAGGATGTGCCTTTTAACTCCTGGGAATATGCAGATATTTCTTCTGCAACCGGTACAGCTCCTAATTCTGGTATCGATTTGGGTTCTTACCAGTACGAACGCAGAAACGTTTCTTTCTTCTCCAGGTTAAACTATGATTACAAGGATAAATACTTGTTGTCTTTCTCGGCAAGAAGAGATGGTTCGTTTGCATTCGGTGTGAATAATAAATTTGCGAATTTCTTTGCAGGCTCCTTAGGATGGGTTGTTTCTGACGAAGATTTCTTCAAGTCTGATTTTATCAATTACTTCAAAATCAGAGGAAGTTACGGTATTACCGGTAATGAGAATGTGAACCCGCAGTTTCAACGCATCTCGACTCAAATTTACAGCTATGGTTTAGGCCAGAACGCCGGTTATACGTTTGGAAATGATCCGACTTCTATTGGAGCTACCATTGCTTCATTTAGAAATGATGATTTAGGCTGGGAGAAGCAAAAGCAATTGAATGCCGGTTTTGATCTTAGTTTCTCGAAGAACAGATTTTCCTTATCTGCCGATTATTTCGAAAAGCAAATCAGCGGTTTGTTATTTACCCCAAGTTTATCTTTATATCTTGGAACTGCAGCGGCACCTACGGCCAATATCGGTACCACCCAGACCAAGGGTATCGATTTGAATTTCGGATATAACAATGCCTTGGGCCGTAATTGGAAGATCAGTTCAAACCTGACCTTTACCACCGCTCAAAACGAAGTAACCGAAACCAATAATGGTTTGATTACAGGCGGAGGCTATGGTATTCCTTATCAGAGCGTAACACGTTTTGAAAAAGGTTTTTCTCCGGGATATTTTTACGGGTTTAAAACTCAAGGCTTGTTCCAGAATCTAGCTGAAATTGCAGCTGCTCCTACACAGACTGGTGCGGTTCCGGGCGATATTCGCTTTGTGGATGTGAACGGTGATGGTAAAATTTCTGATCTGGACCGTACTAAAATTGGAGATCCTTTCCCTGATTTTACCATGGGCTGGAGTTTGAATTTGACCTACAAGGCTTTTGATTTTAACACCTTTATTTATGCATCTATCGGTAATGAGATTTACCGTGCGTATGAGCGTAATTTAGCCATGACCAATAAGTATCGTGGTGTATTGGCCCGCTGGACAGGCGAAGGCAGCACCAATGATGCCCGCTATCCTCGATACAGTTTTATTGATGACAATGGAAACAACCGGGTATCTGAGCGCTATGTTGAAGATGGATCTTTTGTGAAAATCAAAGATATCCAGTTGGGTTATACGCTGCCTGCAGGGGTACTTAAACGTGCAGGTGTGAGTAAAGTTAGGTTATATGCACAGGTAAAAAATGCCTATACCTTCACGAAATACTCAGGGTTTGATCCGGAGATTGCAGGTGGAATTTTTGATACCGGTATCGACCGGGGTTCTTATCCACAAGCACGTACCTGGTCATTTGGACTAGATGTTAAATTCTAAGACACAAAAAGAAATTGATATGAAAAAGTATACATACATTATAGGATTTTTCTTGCTGGGTTCCTTAAACTGGGGCTGCGAGAAATTCATTGAATATAATCCTAAAGAAGATTATCAGATAACAGCCGATGTTTATTTCAAATCTGCGGATGATTACAAGAAACTAACCATCGGAGTTTATTCTCCTATGCAATGGCTTTGGGCCAATCCGGTTATTGGAGATATCGCCTCCGATAATTCGGTTACGGGCGGAGAAAACGCCACCGACCAATTGGGTTTACAGGAAATAGATGATTATCAGATGAAAGCGAATAACAGCTACCTGACGGAATCATGGAAAGCTTGTTATGAAGGGATCAATCGGGCAAACTATCTGGAAGAAAACAAGGCTAAGCTTGATTTTCCAGGTAAGGCTGCCTTATATGGCGAGGTTTATTTTTTAAGAGCCTACTACTATTTCGAACTGGTAAAAATGTTTGGCGGGGTTCCTCTTTTTGTAGACAAGCGCTTGACGGTATCTGAATCACAAAAGATTCAGCGTGCTACCAAAGTACAGGTGTATGACCAGATTGAGAAAGATCTGCTTGCCGCTATTGCCGCTTTGCCTTTGAGCAATCCGCAAAAAGGAAGAATCACTAAATTTGCCGCTCAAGCACTGTTGGGTAAGGTTTACCTGTATCAGGATAAATTTACAGAGTCGGCTGCCATGCTCGAAAATGTAATTAATGGTCCATTTAGCTTGGTGACCAATTTTAATGATATTTTCTTGGCCTCCGGTGAAAACGGTCCTGAGTCTGTATTCGAAGTGCAGTATTCAAACAATTCTGAATTTTACGATTGGGCAAATCCAGGAAGAGGACAAGGTAATTTGGCGGTACAGATTTGTGGTATCCGTAATTTAACGGGTGGTAGTCCCTATGCTTCCGGATGGAGCTCCAATTTACCAACGGCTAATCTTGCTGCAGCTTATGCTGCCGGCGATACCCGTAAGGCGGTAACCATTTTGGATATTGAGGCATACAAGGCTGCTAACCCGAGTTATAATATCACCTATGTAGTTGCACCTTATAAAAACACGGGTCTATACAATCAAAAATATCATCCGAGAATTGGTGAAACTGTACCTCAGGTTGAGCTCAATTACCTAAATAATTACCGGGCCATCCGTTTTGCCGATGTATTGTTAATGGCGGCAGAAGCTTATAACCGTGCCGGTACGAATGATGTAAAGGCTCAGGAGTATCTTAACCGGGTTCGCAGACGTGCCTTTGGCGATAATTTACATGATGTAAATGCCACAGGAACTGCCCTGCGTCAGGCTATTTGGGATGAACGCAGATTGGAATTAGCTATGGAAGGACATCGCTTCTTTGATCTGGTGCGTACGGGTCAGGCAGCTGCCAAAATCACCGGATTTGTGGTTGGGACCAATGAATTGTTCCCGATCCCTCAAGCGGAGGTAGATATCTCCGGATTAACACAGAATCCAGGATACATTAAATAATCATCAACTCAATTGAATCATAGAATTATGAGAACGATCACAAAAATTCTTAGTCTGGTTATCCTGCTTGGGGTATTCTCCGGATGTGAGAAGGAAAATTTTGGCGATACCTCCTTTCTGGAGAGCGTAGAAGCGCCATCGGGCTTAAATCCGTTTTTTAATATTACTCAAGATAATACGGGTTTGGTAACCATTACTCCGAACGGAGAAGGGGCTACTGCCTACGATATCTATTTTGGTCATGGAAGTAGTAACCCGACTCGTGTACAAGCCGGTCAAAGTGTTACGCACGTGTATCCGGAAGGTACTTATAGTGTAAAATCTGTCGCTTATGGTGTTTCGGGAAAGATCACAGAAAGTACCAAACAGCTAACGGTATCATTTAGGGCTCCTGAAAATTTAAAAGTTACAATCATAAATGATCTAGCTGTTTCCAAACAAGTTAAGGTTACGGCAACTGCTGATTTCGCCGTTGCTTATGATGTTTATTTTGGTGAAAATGCGAATGCAGCACCTGTGGTTGGTACTATAGGTACTACCGTAACTTATAAATATCAAAACGCAGGTACATACACCATCAAGGTGGTGGCGAAAAGTGGTGGAGTCAAAACGACAGAGTACACTGAAAATTTTGTGGTTACGGCTATCTTGCAACCGCTAAGTTCTGCTCCAACCCCACCTAACAGAAATACTTCTGATGTAATTTCAATTTTTAGTGATGCATACACCAGCGTGTCTACTGATTATTTCCCAGATTGGGGTCAGGGTGGTCAGGGAAGTAGCTGGTCTTTATTTGATTTGAATGGAGATAAAATGTTGAAATATAACAAACTGAGCTATCAGGGAAATCAAATTAATTCTGCTGTAGATATTAGGAATATGCAATATTTACACATGGATGTATGGACTGCAACTGATGGATTAAAGCTAGAAACATCTCTTATCAGCGTAAGTAGTGGCGAGAAGCCGGTAACCAAAACTTTAGAAGCAAATAAATGGAACAGTATTGATATTCCAATTTCTGCATTTACTAGTCAAGGCCTTACTGTGGCAGATATACATCAACTAAAATATGTGGGCGATCCTTGGGCCACTGGAACTGTATTTATTGATAATGTTTATTTTTATAAACCGACTTCAGTATTACCGTTAACTTTTGAGTCAGGAAATCTGAACGGCATCACGTTTGGTGCATTCGATGGTGGTATTACCACAGTAGTGGATAATCCAAATACTACCGGAAACTCCTCGGCTAAAGTTCTAAAGTTGGTAAAAGGTAGTGGGCAACCATGGGCCGGTTCCAAAATAACCAGTTCAGCTTCATTTGATTTTACAAATTCTACTACCATAACCGCTAAAGTATGGTCTCCAAGAGCCGGATTGAATTTGCTTATGAAATTTGAAGATGCTACGGCCTGGCCCAACACTGTTGCAACGTCAGAAATTGTAGCAACTACAACGCTTGCAAATCAGTGGGAAACATTAACCTTTAATTTTTCAGGATTAAATAAGGCAGTTAACTGGCAAAACTTAGTATTAATTATGGATAATGGTACACAAGGTGATGGCACGTCAAATTATACCATTTATGTGGATGATATTAATCTTAATTAATTGATTAAAAGGATTTGAATTATGAAAACAATAATGAAAAAAATCAGTCTCTTCGCATTGGCATCTGTCATGCTGCTTGCGGCTTGTAAAAAGGAAGAATATAGTTTCGGGGAACTTGAATCACCTTCTGATGTAAGCCTGACTACCGTAATACAAGGAGCTACTACGAATGCCCCAACCGGCGATGGCTCGGGAAATGTGAGCATTACCTTATCGGCAAAAGATGCCATCAGTTTTAAACTGGACTTTGGAGACGGCCAAAGCAAAATGGTGACTCCGGGTACTCATGTGCATAAATATGCCATGCCCGGCACTTTTGAATATGTGATTACGGTGAATGCCATAGGTACCGGGGGGTCAATTTCAACCTTGACCAAAAAAGTAAGTGTTTTGACTCTATTTGATATTCCGGTGGAGATCATGAGCAGTTTGACCGGCGGTAGTTCCAAAATTTGGGTGGTAGACAAAGATGCTCCAGGTCATTTTGGGGTAGGACCTGGTCCAAATTTTCCGGGAAATCCTGAGACTTTTTGGCCAAGTTGGTATTCTGCTACTCCAACTGAAAGAACTTCAGCAGAATATGATGATGAGATCACCTTTGCCAAAGCTGGAGCCAATAGTGTTTCGATGGTTTTGGATAATAAAGGTCAAACTTTTTTTGTCCCTGAATATCAAGCGTATCATGGTACGTCTGGCGGGGAGCTTCAAAACTTTGATGCAACCGGAACCAAAGTACTGGCTTTTTCAGGTGCTACTTCCAACACCACTTCGGCAAATTCAACCCGTATTCAGTTTATGGTTCCGGGTCATGGTTTGGTGAGCTGGGGTGTAGGAGCTAACACGTATGAAATTTTGTCTTTAACTCCTACAACAATGACTATCAGAAGTATTGGGATAAATAACAAAGCTTGGTATCAGAAGTTGAAAGTTAAATAATATGCAAATTTCTAGGTATCAGATTGGTTATTTGATTTTATTCATCCTCTTTTTGGGTTGTAAAAAAGCGGGGGCCGATGGTGTTACACCAACGGCTCCTGCCAATTTGCAGGTTAGTACCGTGGTGAGTACCGATGGTAGTGGAACGGTTACCTTTACGGCCAGCGCTGAAAATGCCGCGAGTTATAGTTTTGAACTCGGTGATGGGATCATTATTACGCAGACGAGTGGTATTTTGACTCATAAATATACCCTAGTTGGAACGAACATTTTCTCTGTGGTTGTCACGGCGAAAGCCTCCAGCGGTCAGTCCATTAAAAAAACGCTGCCGGTAAGTGTCACTGTTCAGCAGGTGGCACCCTCACTTTTCTGGTCAGAAGAATTTAATGTGGATGGCGTACCGAATCCAATAGTTTGGGGCTATGACATTGGTACCGGCTCCGGGGGTTGGGGAAACCAAGAGGCACAATATTATACGAGTCGTCCGGAAAATGTGAGCGTTAGTAACGGGTTATTAAAAATTACCGCCAAGAGAGAAACTTATGGTGGAATGAATTTCACCTCTACCCGTTTATTGTCGAAAGATAAATTCTCCTTCAAGTATGGCCGGGTAGATGTACGTGCAAAATTACCTGCCGGCGGTGGAACCTGGCCTGCAATCTGGATGCTGGGAAGTAATTTCTCTACCGTAGGCTGGCCTGGTTGTGGCGAAATTGATATCATGGAACATAAGGGAAATGATGTGAATAGGATCCATGGAACGGTACATTATACCGGTCGTTCGGGCGGAAACCCAGATGGTGCAACCAAGGTGATTAGTAATGCAACTACCGAGTTCCATATTTACAGTATAGATTGGACTGCAGGCAGTATCAAATTTTATGTGGATGATCAGTTATTTCATACGGTAACTAATACCAGTAATTTGCCCTTCAATCAGAATTTCTTCTTGATTTTAAATGTGGCCATGGGAGGAACCTTTGGTGGTGCAATTGATCCGAATTTCAGTGCTTCATCCATGG
>JBEDFI010000071.1:0-8194 GCA_041175245.1 Bacteroidota bacterium | reverse complement strand
AACAATATCCATCTTAAATAATTGTGCTATATGGTTCTTGAGGCCTTGCTTCACTTCCTCGAGCACTACTTTCCGGCCTAGTTCGAGCTCCATGGAAGTCACTGCTTTATCATCTATCCCGCAAGGAATGATATTTTTAAAATAATTGAGATCCGGATGTACGTTAAAGGCGAAACCATGCATGGTTACCCAGCGGCTGCAACGAACGCCCATGGCGCATATTTTACGGGCTGTGGGCAATTCAGGATCAATCCAGACGCCGGTGTAACCGGGATAGCGGCCAGCGGCGATGCCGTAATCGGCCAGCGTAAGGATAATGGCTTCCTCCAGGGTTCTCAAATACAAATGAATATCGGTAAAGAAATTATCGAGGTCTAAAATAGGATAGCCCACCAATTGACCCGGACCATGGTACGTAATATCGCCACCGCGGTTAATTTTATAATACGTGGCTTCCTTTTTCTGTAAGCCCTGATCATCCAGTAATAAATTCTCAGGTTTGCCGCTTTTACCCAGCGTGTACACATGCGGATGCTCCACAAACACAAGAAAATTAGGTGTTGGTACAGGTTGTTCGCTGCCGCGATTCACCGTTTTGATTTTTACAGTTTCGGCAAAAATGTATTCCTGTTTGTCCCATGCCTGCTGGTAATCCATCCGGCCCCAATCCTGAAAATAAACCTGCTTATTTTGCATACACCCCCTCCTCACTACTCAGGTATGCCAGCATGTACTGCTCAAATTTTTCGAACTGCACTTTCGCAGACCAAGAAATGCCGGGTGCTACCAAGGTCGCTTGTAATTCCCCCGAATCATGGTAGGCAAAAGGTGCCAAACGAATATGGTCTTTGAAAGAGATGGTACTACGTCCCTGTAATTTATAAATCGCTTCTTTGGCGCACCAGCAGGCATACAAATGCTCAATCGGATTTACCAGATCAATAAAATCTAATTCTTCCTGAACCAGAAATTTATTAGCAATGCGCTCAATTTTATGTTTGATGATCTCGATGTCAATCCCTACTAATTTGTGCTCGCTGATCATAACTGCAGCGTAATCATACGAATGACTCAGAGATATATGATGCGGAAAATTGACCAAGTAAGGTTTACCATGATCATCTACCCGACAATCGATGTAGTAAGGGGTATTGATCATCTTGCGCAGGAGCACCCGGGTGCCCAGCCAATGCAAGTAGCGTTTATCGTGCTTCAGCCCGTCCAAATACGCTTTTTCCCGCTCATCCAACTGCAGCTGGGCATACAGGTCTGCAGCGGTTTCTTCAATTTTCCATAGGGCGAATGAAGTATTGGGATCGATATTTTTCTGAAAAGCCAGGGCCATTGCTGGTAAAATTACAGGTTAATTCGGAGGGTGCAAAAAATGATTGAGGAAGGGGATTTTTATCCTTAAAATAATTGCTATTTTTAGAGCACAGCATATCCCTATATGATACTTTCCGACAAGCGTATACTCGAAGAAATTGAAAAAGGCACCATCATTATCGAGCCTTTTAAACGCGAATGTTTAGGCACCAATTCGTACGATGTACATTTAGGCAAATACCTCGCTACGTACCGAGACCGCATTCTGGATGCAAAAGCTCACAATCAAATTGATCATTTTGAAATTCCGAAAGAGGGTTTTGTTTTGCAACCCAATACCCTATATCTCGGTGTAACCCTGGAATATACCGAAACGCATGCCCATGTGCCTTTTTTGGAAGGAAAATCGAGCACCGGACGTTTAGGGATCGATATTCATGCCACTGCGGGCAAGGGCGACGTAGGGTTTTGCAATACCTGGACTTTAGAAATTTCAGTGGCTCAGCCTGTGAGAGTATATGCTGGCATGCCTATTGGACAACTGATTTATTTTGCCGTAGATGGTGATATCGAAACCATGTACAATATCAAAGGAAATGCCAAATACAATCATAAAACTACCCGTCCGGTAGAAAGCATGATGTGGAAGAACTCATTTTAAGCCAACACACCTATGAATACCTTTAAACTCAGCGTACGCGACAAGATCGCCTACCTCACCCTTGATCGGGGTACTTCGAATGCCATCAACGCCGAAATGGTGCATGAATTGAAAGACATGTTGGGCAACCTCGAAAAAGACGATCAAATTGGTGGACTCATCTTAACGGGGAAAGAGGGATTTTTTTCTGCCGGACTCGACCTCATTGAACTGTATGATTACAACGAATCGGAGATCAAACAATTTTGGCACGATTTCCTGGATATGGTGGCCGTTTTTGTAGCCTTTAAAAAGCCGATGATCTCCGCCATCAGCGGGCACAGTCCGGCCGGCGGTTGTGTGCTGGCCATTTGCAGTGATTACCGCATTATGGCAGAAGGAAAGTACATCATCGGGTTAAATGAAGTCCCGGTAGGGATCATCGTACCCGATAGCATTTTTCATATTTATGCATTTTGGTTGGGCAAAGCCAATGCCTACCGTTTCTTATTGGAAGGTAAATTAATGCGCACTGAGGAGGCATTAAAAACTGGGTTGGTTGACGAAGTGGTTGATGGCAAGATGCTCCTTACTGCTGCAGAACGCAAAATGAAACAATACATCGGCTTCGACTGGACCACCTGGCAGCAATCCAAGCAAAATTTACGCAAAGAATTAATAGAAAAAGTTCAGGCCGATCAAACTGACAGCCTGGAAGTGATGCTGAAGCAGTGGTGGTCGCCAAGCACCCGCTCCATTTTACATACCATCATTCAAAATCTTCAAAAGAAAAATTAAGATGTACAACGAACCTATGTTAAAAGATGGAGCCCTCAGCGGAAAAACCATCGTGGTTACCGGCGGTGGAACAGGCTTGGGCCGATCCATGAGCAAATATTTGCTTCAGTTGGGCGCCAATGTGGTGATTACCAGCCGTAAACTGGAAGTTTTACAAAAAACGGCTGCCGAACTGGAAGCAGAAACCGGCGGAGCCGTATTGCCATTGGCTTGCGATGTACGCAACGATTTTGAAGTGGAGCAGGTGTTGAAACAAACGCTGGAGCGTTTTGGATCGGTACACGGTTTATTGAACAATGCAGCCGGCAATTTCATTTCCCCAACGGAGCGTCTGTCGGCCAAAGCTTTCGGTGTGATCATTGATATTGTATTGAAAGGAACGGTGAACTGTACCCTGGCTTTCGGGAAACACTGGATCGAACAAAAACAGCCAGCCAGCATCCTGAATATCGTGACCACTTATGCCTTTACCGGTTCGGGCTATGTGGTGCCTTCGGCCTGCGCCAAGGGAGGTGTGCTGGCCATGACCCGATCACTGGCGGCCGAATGGGGTCGTTATGGCATCCGCTGTAATGCCATTGCACCGGGGCCCTTCCCGACCAAAGGTGCCTGGGATCGATTACGTCCCGGAGATCTGGCGAAAAAATTTGATTTCAAAAACCGGGTGCCACTTAAAAGAGTGGGTGACCATCAGGAACTGGCCAACCTGGCGGCTTATTTGATCTCCGATTTCTCGGGATATATTAATGGCGAGGTCATCACCATTGATGGCGGTGAGTGGCTGCAGGGCGCCGGACAGTTCAACGGATTGGAAGCCGTAACACCTGAAATGTGGGATATGCTGGAACAAATGATTCGTTCAACTAAAGGAAGCTAACATTCTTTTTGATCTAAGATGGGTACCCAAACTCAGGAACAAACCTTCACACTCGACGAGATCCTGGTCAGTCTCAAAGAAATTCACCGGCTCATTCTATGGAATGATGACGTGAACACCTTCGACCATGTGATCCATTGCCTGATGCATTACCTCGATTATTCGGAACATCAGGCCGAAAAAATTGCCTGGACCGTACACAACGAAGGGAAATGTGCGGTACTGGAAGGCTCTTTTACCGAAATGGAGATCTACCGCAAAATTTTACAGCAAGAGGGCCTGACGGTCAGTGTTGAATAAACCCGATTTTATGAAAAGAAATCCAGCATTTTATCTGCTTGCACTTGTCATTTTTGTAGCACTTAACTCTTGTCGTAAGGAAAATAGCACCCCAGAGATCCAGCCGGAAAGTGCCAAATTGTTCAATATTGATGATATTCCTGAGATCAGACTACAATTTACTCTGGCTGATTGGAATAAATTGCTGAGCAATTACGACCTGAATCCCAAAAATGAAACCAATGTGGTTTCGAAATTCAGTTTTACGTTAAATGGAAGTAATACCGTATTAGATAGTATTGGAGTGAAATTACGAGGGAATACAAGCCGCAGGAGGCCTGAAGGAACTTTTGGACAGGCACATAATCCGACGAATGCGGATTGGAATCATTGCCATTTCGGATTAGATTTCACAAAATATAAATCAGAACGCTATTTCAACGGCCTGGATAAGCTGATCTTGAAATGGTTTAAAGACGATGCAAATTACGTTCGTGAAATTTACTGCTACGACCTGTTTAAGAGATATAATGTTTGGACTGCAGCCCGTGCCTCGTATTGCAAAGTGAGTATTTATGTAGAAGGAGACAGTAAGCCTGCATATTATGGGGTTTATTCCATGATTGAACAGATTGATGCTGTTTACATCGCTTACCGTCAAAAATTCTGGGGACCAGGCACTGGAAATTTATGGAAGTGCACCTACAATTTCAATGGCCCTGCCGATTTGGTAAGTGTAAAAGATATGGGTGTAGAGGATGTAAAACTTGATCCCAGCCGATCTAAGTACTATACCTACGATTTAAAAACGAATAAATCATCCTTAGAGGCTGCAAAAACTGAGTTAAGTAGCTTCATCAATGACCTCAACAGCAAAACGGGTGCAGAGTTTGAGCAGTGGATTGCTCAGAAGATGGATGTGGACTTGTTTCTAAAAACCTATGCTGTAAACGTATTGGTTGGCATGTGGGATGATTATTGGGCGAACGGCAATAATTACTATTTGTATTTCAGCCCGAATGGTAAGGTATATTTTATTCCCTACGATTACGATAACACCCTCGGCACATCCCTATCCAGCTATTATTTTAATAGCGGAACGCAGGATTTGATGAATTGGGGCAGAATGAATCAGAGTCCGCTAATCAGCAAAATTCTACAGATCGAAAAATACCGTACAAAATACCAGGCATACATCAGCGAACTAACCAAGCCGAATCTTTTCAACGCCGAGAGTAGTATGCAACGCATCAACCAATGGCAAACTAAAATTGCTCCCTTTGTTGCGAATGATACCGGCGAAGACATGGTAATTCAGGATTTACCGGCCGGCTGGGGAAACGAATCGTATTATCGCTTATTGAGCGGAGACGATCAAGCGGGTAAAAATGGGCCTTCTAATTACTTTAAAACCAGAATCAAAAATATTCCCTGGTTAAAATAGCTTAGTCTAAACCATCTATTTTAACCGCCACTTTCCCTTTTGCGGTAATCATGGCGACAATGGCCTGCGGGGTCAATACAATCTGACCCGGTACCATCTCCGCCATCTGACCGTTTACTTTCACTCCTTTAACGGGCTGGTAATTTGTTAAGTAAGACGCCATCGTTTTTTGGCCATTATCTAAGTATTCTGCGATAGAGAAGGTGCAACTTTCCTGAATTTTTTTTGCAACCAGGCCGTGGGCTAACCAATCACCGGCTTTCAGTAATTTATTTTTGGAGTCTAAAACAAAGTCTACCCCATCCAGGTAAATTTCTTTTTTCGCCGGATTATATTTTGGGGTACCGCTCAGGTAAAAATCACCATTCACCGAGCCGCTCATGTTCACTGCCACGATCAGCTTGCCGTCCTTTCCCCAAAGGTCGATCTTATTCACCGTTACCGCACGCTTGCCCGACTCAAATTTTTGGCCTGCAAAATTTTTCTGCATCAAGGCGGCGGCATTGGCATAGGTAACCACACCGGCCACGCTGGCCTTAAATTCGTTGCTGCTTGGGGAAGCTGCTTGCAGCGTCAGCTGATTTTTATCAAATTTAATGCTGGGTTGTGTATTGATGGAGGTTTCTAAATAGGCTTTCATGCCAAAACTGAAACTGATTTTTTGATTGGCAAGAATGGTGGGGCTTGCAAAAAGTGCCAAGGGCTGAATACCCAGCCAAACCTTAAATTCAGGATTTACTTCCACCGGTTTGCTCAATTGATCTAAGGCATTGAGCACATACGGTTTAATATCGAATGATTGCGCAATGGCGTCATCTACCTTTTTGGAGATCTTATTTTTGAACAGAGCGATGGCCGGATTGATCAAATAAGTAATGGGTATACTTTTACCAGCCACTACCACACTGGGGCTCTCCACCCAGTCGATGTCCTGAATTTGTGTTCTGGTAATGAGTTTCCAATTCTGTACAGCCACACTGGAGTTGAGCCTGATTATACCATTTAAATTTACGTCGCGGGTATCATACGCAGAAAATCCGAATTTTTCGATCCCGTAACGTACTTTTACCCACACCTTTAAGGGGAGGGCCATCTCCAACTGACCAGTTGTTTCCTTAATCAGGATGGGCGATTCTTTCCATACTTTCAGCATCACGTTATCATCTTCCAATACCTGATCATCATAAATCAGGCCATTCAGGTATTTATTGGTCTGGTTTTGCAGATCGGCCACCCGGATCTCCATGGGAAGGTTTAAATAGGATTCCTGTTTGTCATACACGATGGCTGAACCATAATTCGGGGTTGGCTTCAAAGCCGCAATTTTTGAACTGGTGCTACAAGCGCTTACCATCAGGATGCACAACATGTAGCAGATATACCTTGTCTTCTTCACGAGTAAAATTTTAGACTAAATTAACGAATCTGCCGGAATGTCGGTTGGTCTCTGTACAATGGACTAATCCTAGTGAAAATACTCTTTTAAGCGTTGTAATGCTTCAGGGCTGAGTTTGTAAATACTTTGCCGTTTATCCTCCAGAGAGACCCCCCTGTAAATCGCATCAAAGATCCGGAATTCATTTGCCATTTTTTGATTGATTCGATTGATGGTATTGATACGGATACGACGTTGATTATCAAAAGATTTAGATTGAAGTACGAGCAGATCATTAACTTGCTGACTGCTCAAATGGCCCGTTTGGCCTTTTCTGATGAAAGCCCGCAGCAGTTTTTCTTCCATTGGCTCAAAGTGCCCGATAGCTGTTTTTTTCTTTCTCGCCAGATAAATCCAAAATACTCCGCCTGAAGAAATCAAGAGTGAAAAAATCAATACATAATTTAAAAAAGGAATTTCTTTCGAATAAAATGGCCCCACATACTCTGACTTAGCCAACAGTTCCCGAACCGAAAAATAGTCGATGTTTCCCTTATCATTCCAATAATTATAAATGGTATCCCGTTTGGCAAGGTACTGCCCATTGGTGGTAAAAAATTTAGAGTTGTCTTTGTACATCAACACTTCATTTTTTGCGGGATCAATGATGAATAAACGGTCATGTTCCCATTTTAAGAAATAACTTCCATTCCAGAATACATCCCAATTTTGAGAAGTCAAAAGCACCGGATTGATTTTACCTAAAATCGTCCATGAATTTGCTTTAAAATCGTACGCAAAAAAGTGTTCCCCGTATTTTTTATTCAAATTCTCTAATAAATCCTCTTGCTCGGAAGCACCTGTATAGAAAAGATCTTTAGAACTTGAAAAGCCGTTAAACCCTCGTTCAGTAATTGTTGGAGGGCCTAAATTTTTTTGTCTGATTACTTCCCATTCAGCCCTGAGTTGATCGAAATAAGTCAGCACATTAGAAAAATGCCAAAATCCATATCCGCCGAAGGAATATAACTTCCCCTTTCGAATAAACTGGATTGCTTTAAAATTGTGCCCCCTGTAAAATGTGCGGTCTAATCTTCTAAATGTTTTAGTTGCAACGCGGTATTCATATACCTGACCGGTACCGATCAAAGTAAACCAAATACTTTCCCCCTCAATAATGTGAAAATAATTGGTATGAAAACTTGGGGGTAAGTCGGTTAGCGGAACTTGGTTGGCTATAACTTTACCTTCATTAATCCACTTCCCGGGAGAAGACTCACTCCATAATTCACGCGTATCAATTTGGATGTAATGTCTGCTTGTTGTGCTGGGGTCTACCCAGGCAAAATTTCTAGATTGTGCCTTTAACGGAGAAAAAGCACTTAGGAAAAGTAGTAAGAGCAAAATACACTTGAACGGTTGATGCATAAGAGCTAAAGTAATTGGCAAATATTA
>JBEDFI010000070.1:0-8240 GCA_041175245.1 Bacteroidota bacterium | reverse complement strand
TATCTATAAAATAAATGAAATAAAAAAAAAGCCCCCCGGTTTTTCGGGGGGCTTTGTATCCGGCGAAAGCCGAATTATTTTTTCTGATCTTCTTTTTCGCGAATGAACTCTACTGCAAACGGAGTTGCCACGAACAGGGAAGAATAGGTTCCGAAGATTACGCCGATTAACATGGCGAATGAGAATCCTCTTAAAATTTCACCACCGAAGATGAAGATGATGATGAGTACCAGCATGGTACACAAACCGGTTACCACGGTACGGCTCAGTGTGCTGTTGAGGGCATTGTTGATTACCGATGGTAATTTCTCGTCTTTAGTATGGTGTTGGTTGATGTATTCACGTACACGGTCAAATACCACTACGGTATCGTTGATGGAGTAACCCATCACGGTTAAAATGGCCGCAATAAAGGCCTGATCGATATCCAGCGAGAAAGGTAAAATACCATTGAAAATGGAGAAGATAGCGAGCAATACCAACACGTCATGTAAAAGGGCTACAATAGCAGCTACACCGAATTGCCATTTGCGGAAACGTACCAAAATGTACAGGAATACCACCAGGATGGCAAATAGTACGGCGTACACCGCAGATGTTTTGATATCGTTGGCGATGGTTGGACTCACTTTATACGAATCTTTGATCTCGTAGGAAGGGTTAATTTTTTTAAGGCCTTCACTCAATGCATCTGCTACTTTGGAGTCGGCTTCTACATTATTTTCATCAATGAGGTAAGAAGTTGTAATCTTTACTTCGCTCGAAGAGCCAAAGGTTTTTACCTCCGGGGCGCTGCCAAATTCTTCTGTGAGTACTTTACGTACATCAACTGTACTCACCGGCTGGCTGAATTCCACAAAATAAGAGCGTCCTCCTTTGAAATCAACCCCTAAACTAAATCCTCTGGTAAAGATAGAGATCAAGCCGGCAATAATAATCAAGCTGGAGAAGATATAGAATCGCCTGCGGCCGTTGATAAAATCAAATTTAGAGTCTTTAAACAGGTTCTGAGTGGCCTTAATAGAGAAGCTGATCGGCTTATCTTTGGAAAGCATCCACTCAAATACCAAACGGGTAATGAAGATGGCTGCGAATAAAGAGGTTGCAATACCGATCATCAAGGTAGTGGCAAAACCTAAGATCGGTCCGCTACCAAATACATATAAGATGACCCCGGTAAGGAAAGTAGTAATGTTAGAGTCAAGGATTGAAGACATGGCTTTCTTAAAACCTTCTGCAATGGCTAATCGTAAACCTTTGCCGCTTGCCAATTCTTCTCTTACCCGTTCGTAAATCAATACGTTTGCATCTACCGACATACCCAGAGAGAGTACGATACCTGCAATACCCGGTAAGGTTAATACTGCTCCTAAGGAAGCCAATACTCCCATCAGGAAGAATAAGTTTACCACCAAAGCAAGGTTGGCTACCCATCCGGCCTTGTTATAGTACATTGCCATGAAGAGGAGTATGACGATGATCCCCGCAATGGTAGAGATTAAACCGCTGTTAATAGATTCAGCTCCTAAAGATGGACCTACAATGTACTCACTTGAAATTTTGGCAGGAGCAGGCAAACGACCGGCTTTTAATACGTTAGCTAAATCTTTAGTGTCTTCTACCTTGAAATTGCCGGAAATAGAAGAAATCCCATTTGGAATTTCGCCCTGTACGGTAGGTGCAGAGTATACATAGTTATCTAAAACAATGGCAACACTTTTCTTATTGTTCGGATCGGCAGAAGCCGCTGCAGTAATGCTGCGCCATTCACGGGCACCGTCTGCATTCATGATCATTACCACCTCCGGATTTCCACGCTGATCGAAATCGTCGCGTGCATCCGAAATCACATCACCGCCCAATGCAGGAGAGCCATCTAATTTGTTTACTTTGATGGCATACAATTCGAATACTTTGCTCTCTTCGCTCACCGGTTTTACTCCCCAAAGTAATTTTACATTTTGAGGAATTACCGAACGTACCGCTGCTGAGCTAAAGATTTCATTCACCTTAGCAGTATCTTTTTGAGCTGCAAAACCTACTACCGGGCCTGGTCTGAGGGAAGATTGGCCGTTTTCGGCTTGAAACGTGGCAGGACTTAATACCGCAAACAAAGGATTTTGTTTCATCAGCTCCGCTTGATTTACGGCAGCTTTGGAAGTATCTGTTTTGGCCGCATCTTTTTTACCCAATGCAGCCAATTTACCGCCCTCTTTTGCAGTTTCGGCCTTGCTGGTATCTGCAGGGCTCGTGGAGCTGCTTGCAGCTAATTTGTTTACATTTTCAAGTAGAGGATAGATCTCTACATTATCATAAGTGTCCCAAAACTCAAGTTTTGCTGATCCTTGTAAGAGTTTACGAACCCGTACCGGGTCAGATACACCTGGTAACTCGATCAGAATGCGGTTTGAACCCTCCTGAAGCTGAATGTTTGGTGAACTTACCCCAAACTTGTCAATCCGGGTACGAAGAATATTGAATGAACGGTCGATAGCACTCTTCGCTTCTTTGTTCAAGAAACTAAGTACCTCTGCATTCGATGCATTGATGTTGATGTTCTGTGAGTTTTCTTTGGTCGCGAAATAAGTGGCTAAACTTCCGTTAGGGCTCACTTTTTCAAATTCTTCACCAAATAAGGTGATGAAATCTTTCTGACTTTCTTTTAAACGAATTTCCGCATTTTTTAACGCGGTATTGAAATTTGCATCGCCGGTATTGTTGGCCAAATTACGAACCAATTCGGTCAAAGAAATTTCCATGGTCACGTTCATACCACCCTTCAGGTCAAGGCCCAGAGGAATTTCTCTTTGCTTTGCATATTGATAGGTGATGTACTCAAGTGCACCGAATACCGGCAGGTTTGCTACTGAATCTAAATAGGTTCTTTCTTTCGCTACATCGCCCTTGGCATAAGCCTGGGCATCTTTTTCAACTTTTTGGGCAATCCATGTGAAAGAAAGCGAATACAAACAAGCAATTGTTAACGCAATTGCTACAAATTTTACTAGTCCTTTACCTTGCATTTTATTCTAAATTGTACGTGATCTAACGCTACGTTATTTTTTATAAGATGGCAAATCTAACTATTTTTTCTTTTGTTGAACAGTAGTTTTTGAAATGCTTGCCATTAATGAGCTTAGGTGAATTCTTATCGCTTCGAATAGGTTGAAAACGTGTAAGAAAACGCATTTTTTTCATCTGGCTGATGGGTCTCCCTGTTTGTTTCTTCCCACACTTGTGGATCTAACGCCGGGAAAAAGGCATCTGCATTAAAAAGATGATGTACTTTAGTGAGGTGTATTTTATCGACTTTTTGTACAGATTCCCGATAGATTTGTGCACCTCCGATGATGAATACCACCGCTTCTTGGGCCAAGAGGGCCAAAGCTTCTTCTAAGCTATGTACCACTTCCACACCTTCAATTTGTAGCGATGTCTGTCGGCTAATGACCACATTTCTTCTGTTGGGTAAGGCCCTACCAATCGATTCGTAGGTTTTGCGCCCCATTACTACCGGATGTCCGGAGGTAATGTTTTTGAAATGTTTCAGGTCAGCAGGCAGGCGCCAAAGCAACTGATTATCTTTGCCTATGCCCCAATTTTCATCTACGGCTACTACAATTTCGAGACTCATGTTAAACAGCTACAGGGGCTTTAATATGTGGATGGGGATCGTAGTTTTCGAGTGTAAAATCTTCGAATTTAAAATCGAAGACATCTTTAACTGCCGGATTGATCTTCATGCTTGGTAATGGCCTTGGTTCACGGCTCAGTTGTAGACGTGTTTGCTCGAGGTGATTAGTGTACAAATGAGCATCTCCCAGGGTATGAACAAAATCTCCGGCTTGAAGGCCGCATACCTGAGCCATCATCATGGTTAGCAAGGCATAAGAGGCAATATTAAATGGAACGCCCAAAAAAATGTCGGCACTTCGTTGGTAGAGCTGGCAACTCAGTTTCCCATCTGCAACATAAAACTGGAAGAAGGCGTGACAGGGTGGAAGTGCCATATTTTCGATTTCTCCTACATTCCAGGCCGAAACAATTAACCGACGTGAATCTGGATTGTTTTTAATTTGATCAATCACCTGTTTGATTTGGTCAATGTGCCTGCCATTAGCCGTGGGCCATGAGCGCCATTGAGCGCCGTAAACGGGGCCTAAATTGCCTTGTTCATCGGCCCATTCATCCCAAATACTCACCCCGTTTTCTTTGAGATAAGCAATATTGGTGTCGCCTTTTAAAAACCAGATCAGTTCATGTATAATGGAGCGCAAGTGTACTTTTTTGGTCGTTACCAAAGGGAATCCCTCTTGTAAATTGAAGCGCATTTGATAACCAAAAACGCTGATGGTTCCGGTTCCGGTACGGTCGTGTTTCTGTGTGCCATGGTCAAGCACATGCTGCATTAGGTCTAAGTATTGTTTCATGAATCGGGATCTCGATGCAAATAAAATAAATGTATTTTTGGCATCCTAATAGTTGTTCAAAAATAACCCAGTTGTTCACAAAATGATTTGCTTTCCAAATGCAAAAATCAATTTAGGCCTTCACATCACGGAACGCCGTCCGGATGGTTATCATAATTTGGAAACCGTATTTTATCCGGTAAACATTCAGGATGCACTGGAAGTGGTGACCGCTCCGGCATTGGCTTTCAGTAGCTCAGGAATCGAAATTCCTGGAAAAATTGAAGATAATTTATGTGTAAAGGCCTATCATTTATTAAAACAGGATTTCGAATTGCCTCCGGTACACATTCATTTGCACAAGCACATTCCAATTGGTGCCGGATTGGGCGGTGGTTCGTCAGATGCGGCCTTTTTCATCAAGCTAATGAACGAGAAATTTGATTTGAGTTTAGGAAATGAACAAATGGAGAACTATTGCAGAAAGCTGGGTGCAGATTGTGCGTTCTTTATTCAAAATAAACCGGTGTATGCCTATGGAAAAGGGGATCAATTTTCGCCTGTATCCATCGATCTGTCAGCGTATTATATTGTTTTAGTGATGCCCGATGTCTTGGTTTCTACCGCAGAAGCTTACCGTGGGGTAAAACCTGCAAAACCTAGTATAAAGCTAAATGAACTTGCACAGATTGAGTTTTCGCTATGGAAAAATGTGCTCAAAAATGATTTTGAAGCCTCCGTATTTGAAAAATTCCCGGTGATAAGAGGTGTAAAAGCGTCATTGTACGAATCCGGGGCTCTGTATGCATCCATGAGTGGCAGCGGCTCATCGGTATATGCCATTTTCAAAGAGGCTGTCAGTTTGCCTGCCTTGGAGGCAAGTTTTCAGGTTTTTTACGGGATTTAAGATATATAATCCCGGTCTTCATCGCTCAAAAAAGAATTTCTAAGTTTTTCAGGCATTTCTTCTTCCACATTTTCCTCATTTAGCTTCGGTTTTGACTTAGGTCGGCCCATTAGGAACCCGATCAACCACCCGCTGAAAAATATGCCGGCTAAAACGCCTAATTTAGGTACTTTGGCCTCCCCAAAGATCCAAAAACTCATCTCGTCGTTGTTATTCATCAAAATAACTGTCAACAAAATGGTGATACAGATAATAAAAATACTTTTTGCGCTCATCTTAATAGGAATAAGTGAATCCTAACTCGAATATCGGAGTTCGGTTTGATTGATCATTCGTTAAAATGATTTTTCCACCTGCCTGAAAGCTCGGTAAATAAAATCTCAGCAAATTCAGGTCGGCGCTCAGCTCAAACCCATACGTTCGTGGTACAGCGGTTTTAACCTGAGTGATATTCTCATAGTCGGCAAAAAAACCAGCTTTCAGCCGTTTTACGTAGGCCAAGGCGCCAAGCTCCCAGTCTGGGTAAGCGAAGGGAAATTTGTAATCTAACAGGATGGTGTTTTTCAGAATCTCGGGATTGTTGCTTAATTGGTTGTATCCGCTAATGGTCGGAATGTCGTTGGTGAATTTGTAATTTCCAAGGCCTTGCTGATAGTTAATGCTGGCTGACAAGCTGTGATTCCGAAACAATCCGGGAGCAAAAAACAGGGTTTTAATACTGATTAAGTCGCCTGAAATTTGATTTTCAAAAGGGAAATGACGATAATCGATCCGGTAATTGTGTCCCCATTTTGGTGCAAGGTCTCTGGCGCTGCTTACATTGTTCTGCGAATAGTAAAATCCGTAATGCATGGGGAAGGCAATGTTTCGATTAATGCTGTAATTGCTGGGTTGCGCAATAATATCATACCTGGAAGTGTAACTGGTTGAAAAATCAAAGCCTATCCGGCCATATTGATTCCGGTAATTAAACCGGAAAGGGATAGTAATGTTCAGTTCAGTTTCCTGCTCACGCCAGTTGAACAGTACCGGAATCCCATTATTTTGGGTGCTTAATCTTCTCGGTAGATTAGAGTAGCGCATACTGATAATGGGGTAGAGCGCCTTGTAAGAAAGCCCCAGCTTGTATCCAGACCGACTTAGCCCGGAATAATAAATATAACCTGCATTGAAACTCATGGTATTCAATAAATTGCTCGAAACAGCTTCTAAACCCACGTTCCAGTCATCCGAAAAATTATTATTATCCAATATGGGAACCAAACTATGGAAATTCAGCATGCTTCTGAACGAAGAATAAGGGTTGGAGGGTAATTGTCGCTGTGGGATGCTGCTAAAGTCAATAGGCGGTTCCTCCTTTGTAAACAGAGGTTTTGAATAATCAATAAAATGATTTTCGAGATCTGATAGTGGAGTATTGGCAAAATCCTTCTCTGCTAATATGCTTATATCATGGCCGTTCACCTGGTAATTACTGAACAAAAGCTCTTTCCGATTTTCATCATATAGAGGATAGAAGGCGCCAAAATTTGCCCGACTAAGTTGTGCGATTTGACCAAGATTGTCTAACTGATAGATATTGTCGATGCCGTTGTAATGTGCTTTGAAAATGATGTGATCTCCAGCATAGGCAGGTCTGGCCAGTAATTGGGCTTGATGGGGAAGCCTCACCTCTGCTTTTTTACTTATCAGATCTAATTCTTCAATGGATTTTCCTTGCTGATTTACACGCAGATATACAATTTTTAAGCCATTTTGGTGGTATTTAGGTGTTTGGAGAATGCTTTGGTCCTGATTAGGGTATTTTGCCAGTATTTTTCCACTCTGTGCATCCAACTCCACCAAAGACATGCGATTGCTGTAATCTACCTCAATGGCAGCAATTTTTTTGCCGTCGGCTGAGAGTGTGGGGGAAAACAGTCTTGAGTGATGAGTCAGCTGTCGGTAAGTTTTTGTTTCGAGGTTATACACGCAGATCACGTTGAATGAACGTTTGGCATAACGTAGATCCTCTCTGAGTTCATCCCAAACAACTTTACCGGCTGCGTAACTTATATGGGGCTCCTGTTGAATGCCAATGCTAATCATCGGGTATTCTTTCCCTTCTTCATCCAGCATGATGATGGCCGGAGTATGTATTTTACTTCGTTTTAGGGCAATGAATTGCCGGTCGTTGATTCGATGAGGAAGCAAATAGTCTTCAGGAATGGTGTTTTTCCTCAGATTTAATCCTGGATACAGTTGAGTAGGTGTTTTGTAAAGCTGTTCTGTCCACAAAGATTTTAGTTCTTTGATGGTTGCATTGTGCCACTCCAGGGTGCTTAATCCGGTGTATCGCTGACTCGCCCGACTCAAATTCATCGGCCTGATTAAGTGTGTACTCATGTCACGCAGCAGGGTATCTAAAATGAGGGCACCATGATCTCTTCTGAGTTTGCTCATCATCATATAACCTAACTGATAATAGCCCGGGGTGCGGTCCTTGTAGGAGCCCATGTAATTTTTAGCATAATTAAAATCACGACCGGAGAGTAAATTAGCTCTAAAAGGCATTTCCCAGCTGGGCTGACGGCCTCTGCCGGCTGCCGTAAGGGTGGTTTCGGTAACTACTGCGTCACCTTCAAAAAACCAAGCAGGTAAACTGACTCCGAAAATGGTGAATGCAAGCGTTTCAAATAGGGGAGCCCGTAAATTGCCGGCAATTTTATCCAGTTGTACCACATGACGCAGCTCGTGTACCGCCAGACTATTGAGCCAATCCTGGTAGTCGAACTCCTGACCGGGAATGGCGTAGAATTCAGATCGACGGGGAGCCAGTTGTACAAAGCCGTTTGACTCCACGGTTTGGTTCTGTAAAATGATACTAATCCTTCTCGGTTTTTTGTTCAAGCTGAAGCTGATCTTTCGGATCATGTAGTCTAAAC
>JBEDFI010000069.1:0-8464 GCA_041175245.1 Bacteroidota bacterium | reverse complement strand
ACAGAAATTCACAAAATCAATTCCAGATACAACGTAATGACTATCAGAATTTATTCGCAGACGTTTATTACGATTATCAGGACAGACAATTTGGATTTAATACCAGCTTGGGTTTATTGGCAAATTTTACCTATAAAAACGGAAATAATAAATACAGTTTTAAAAACTTAATCAACCGTGTGTTTGACGAAACTTATACCGACCGTCAGGGATATAATGATAACATTGCGGCCAACCTCAAATTAAACAACTCAGAGCTGGTACAAAAATCTATCCTGAATTCTCAGTTAGAGGGCGAACATGTGATTGGCAAACAGGATGATCAAAAAATAAATTGGAATTTAAGTCTCTCAACGATACAAAGAGACCAACCAGATTTAAGATCTATTTACTATCGCCAAACTACTCCAAACACGAATAACTATGAATTGGTAGATCGAAACAGTCGCAGGTTTTTCTCCGATCTATCTGAGCAAAATTATGCTGCACAAGCAAATTATTCAGTTCCTGTAAATTTTTTAAAGAAGAAGAGCACTTTCAAAGCTGGCGGTTTAGTTTCTTATAAAACCAGAGAATTCAATGCCCGTGTATTCAACTATCTTTATAATAACTCGGGCTCTGTAGCATATGATCAGTACATGTTGAGTCTCCCTAAAGATGTGATTCTTTCGCCCGAAAACATGAAGAGCAATGGCGGTTTCATGCTGATTGATTTCACTAATAATACCGACTCTTATCAGGCGCAAACCATTCTGAATGCAGCTTATGGAATGCTGGATAATAAACTGAGTGATAAATCTAGATTAATTTGGGGCTTACGGTTTGAACAATATTATCAAAACATCGATTTTATCGATCTGAGTAATACGAGCAGAAGTTTTGATCAGGAATTTTTCGATTTTCTTCCTTCGCTAAACTACAGTTATGCACTCACAGAAAAAAGCAATTTACGCCTGGCGGCTTCGAGAACAGTATCCAGACCTGAACTTCGAGAACTTGCCCCTTTTGCTTTCTATGATTTTGTAGCCCAAACTACAGCCGTTGGTCTGCCTTCACTCAAGCGTGGTCAAATCAATAATTTTGATTTGAAATACGAGTTGTATCCAAAAAATAGCGAAACGTTCACTGTTTCTGCTTTCTACAAAAATTTCAACGATGCCATTGAGCAAACACTTGATGAAGGAGGAACGCCAGAAAGACGACAAATCAATTTCACAAACGTGGATAAGGCAAGTACTTTTGGTTTGGAGCTTGAGATCCGTAAAAATCTGGAATTTTTTGGTCAAGGAAACTTTTTCAGGGACATGACCTTCTTTACCAATGTATCTTACATTAACTCAAAAGTTAATTTTAATACACCAGGCCAGCCAGACCGACCCTTACAAGGGCAATCACCTTATTTGATTAATGCCGGCTTGCAATACGCGGGTGCCAAGAATGGCTTGACATTGACTGCATTGTACAACCGAGTTGGTCAACGTATCGCATTTGTGGGAAACACCTCCGTTCCAAATATTTGGGAAAATGCCAGAGATGTGGTGGATCTGCAATTGAGTAAAAAGCTATGGAACGAAAAAGTCGAATTCAAACTGAATGTTTCAGACCTTTTCAATCAAAAAACTATCCTCTATTTCAACATGGATGATAAAGATGCCTACACAGCGGATGTTGACAAGAGTTACGTATCGAACAGATTGGGTTCTAACATTTCATTCACACTAAGCTACTCGATCAATAAGCGTTAAGTATCGCTACTAAATTAAAACAAACTTAACATAAGGGTCAAATACAATTAACATTGCCCCCATAGATTAGTAAAAAATTAACAATCATGAAACTCAAACACTTATTTACAATTTTAGTACTCAGTACCATTGCATTTACTTCTTGCAAGAAAGACAAATCAGAAGTTACAGATCCAAATACCTTGGTAATTAATGATGGCGGTACCATTACCGGCACCTATACTACCGGACAAAAAGTTGTTGTTAAAAAAGGTACAGTAACCTTGAAAGGGTATACTTATTTGGAGTCAGGTTCTCAAATTACGTTTGAACCGGGTACGATCATTAAAGGTGATCTTACCTCTAAAGGTGCCTTGATCATCGAGAGAGGTGCTAAAATATTTGCTGAAGGTACTGCAAGTCTTCCAATCGTATTTACATCGGGTAAGCCGGTTGGTGAACGCAATCCAGGTGATTGGGGTGGTATCATTGTTTTAGGAAATGCTCCTACCAACCGTGCAACTGAACCTACTATTGAAGGAGGTGTTGGCCGTAAGTACGGTGGTACCGTTTCAGATGATAATTCTGGTGTTATCAAATACGTTCGCATTGAGTTCGCAGGAATTGCTGATGCTGTTGGATCTGAGATCAACGGATTAACCTTGGGCGGTGTAGGATCCGGAACTACCATTGATTACGTACAAGTAGCCTATGGTAACGATGATGCCTACGAGTTTTTCGGTGGTACCGTGAACGCAAAACACTTAGTAGCTTATGCTACTGCAGATGATGATTTTGACTTCGATTTTGGTTATGTGGGTAAAATACAATACGGATTTTCTCTGAGAAATCCTGAGTTCGTTGATGGTGGCGATGCTGGTAACGGTATTGAGTGTGATAACGATGCTACGGGAACGACCGCAACTCCAACTACCAAACCAAACTTATCCAACTTCACGATTCTCGGTCCTAACGATGCTGCAAACACCGCTGCAAACCACAACTTTGCTTGCCGTTTTAGAAGAGCTACACAGTTTGTTCTAAACAACTCAATCATGTTAGGACACCCAGATGCCGGATTATCATTAGAGTCTGATGCAACTTATAATGCAGTAATTGACGGAAGTTCACAATTTAAAAATAACCTGATTTTTGCCTCCACCAACATTTTCAGAGTTGCTTCTGTAACAGTTGCTGGTGCAAACCCTGCAAACGTGCAAACTAAAGTTACAGCAGATGGTACGACTGTGCTCGCCAATTCGGCCGCTGCAAGCTTAACCAATCCGTTTAATTTAACTGCTCCAAACCCGCTCCCAACTTCAGGTGCAGCAGCTTTGACTGGTGCAACATTTACAGGTGTGCAAACGGATGCATTTTTTGATAAGGTTGCCTTTAAAGGTGCTTTCGGTACAAGTAATTGGATGACTGGTTGGACTAATTTCAACTTCACCAAAGGTGCTAACGGTTATTAATTAACCCTCCCATTTATATAAAAAAAGCCTCTCGAAATCCGGGAGGCTTTTTTGTTTAGCTCAATTTCTCCAGCATGTCTGGCGGAATGTTTTTAACATCCACCACCAAAAAACCATCTAGACTATCAGAGAATTGCGGATCGATGTTGAAGCAAATGATTTTGCCGTTCAAGGCGATGTACTGGCGAAGTAGTACCGGAATCTTCATTTTAGTCTCTTCAATATCCGAGATCAAGTGATCCAAGTCCTTCAGGTTTTCTTTTGATTCGAGCAGTAAATCGGTGTCGGCTTGAGTAATATCCGCCTTAAACCGATTCCGGGGCTTTACCAAGCTCGCCATTTCATAGTCAAAATGATTTTTAGTGATATAATCAACGATGAGTGATTGTGAAAACTTCGAAAAACTATTGCTAATGCTAACTGGCCCAATCAGGTATTTAACTTGCGGATGATCGCTCAAGAATTTAAGGATCCCACGCCATAACATAAACAGGGGGAGTGGTTTTTGCTGGTATTCTTTACGGATCCAGGAACGGCCTAATTCCAGACTTCGCTTCAGCACGGGCTCAAATTTGTGATCTATTTTGAATAATTCGTCTAAATAGAATCCTTTTTTACCATGACTGTAAAAGATGTCGTCCCCTTTTCCAACGCGGTAGGCACCTACGAGCATTTCGGCTTGTTTGTCCCAAATAAATAATTGATGGTAATATATATCGTACCGGTCCAGGTCGATGGATTTATTAGTTCCTTCACCAACTTGTCGAAACGTTAGTTCCCTCAAGCGGCCGATCTCACGTAACATGTTTGGAATGTGCTCGCTGGTACTGATGTACACCTCATAGTTTTTCTCTTCACAGACCTTAAAATCCTGCAAAGCGGCTATTTCTTTTTTTAGCAGTTCAGGGGAGATCGGAGGGATGATTTCCTGAGGCTTTTTACGTATTTTGAAGAAATTCTTCGGCAAAAACAGTTTTTTATCCTCGCCAAAGCCGGCCCCAAGGGCATATGTTCTGGCCCTTAAGTAATCTAGCAGTTTTACAGGATTGTTTTCGTAAGGAGTATCTTCCGGTTTGATAGGTTTGCCGATGCGTAGTTTTAAGGTATGTCCCTGTTTGTTAAACAGTTCTGAAGGAAGTTTGGCCGTACGCAGACTGGGATGAATCATGCCCAGCAGGTTAAAAAGTAAACCGTTGTTTCCGTGGAAATAAACGGGTACCACCGGTACCTTTGACTTCACCATTAATTTGCCCACCACCGGATGCCATTTCTTATCCGTAATGCTTTGGCTTCCGAGTTTGAATGCAGAAACTTCCCCGGCCGGAAACACGCTGATCGGCGTGCCATCTCTCAGCATACCCAAGGCGGTTTTGATGCCACTTATACTCGAGGCGTTCTCCAGATTTTCGAAGGGATTGACCGCAATCAGAAAATCACTCAGGTTGGGGACTTTTTTAAGAATAAAATTGGAAAGTTGTTTGCTGTTTGGGTTAACCAGCAAGGTCAATTTAATGAGTACCAAGCCTTCAATTCCGCCGTAAGGATGATTGGCAATGGCCAGAAATGCACCGTCTTTCGGGAAGTTTTTGAGCTCTGCCTCGTCAAATTCAACTTTAACGCCCAATATCTCCAGCACTTTGTCAATAAACGCTATACCCGATAAATGTTCAACTTGTTCAAATGTTTTGTTTACATCGTTTATTTTCATCACTTCCATCAGCAAAGAAGCCAGGCCCGGCATGGGTAGCTTATTGATTTTAGTTGCCTTTGCAAATTCTTCTTTCGTGATGATGCTCATCCTCAAACGGTGCTTTTAACCAGTCAAATTTCACAAAAAATTCAAGTATATTTAGTAAAATCTACAAAAGAATGTTTCGGAGATCTATTCAGGAATATTTCAAATTTTCTAAAAAGGAGATGAATGGAATTCTGGTGCTGTGTATCCTCCTGCTGTTGCTACTTTTTCTCCCTTTCGTGTATGAGCCGCACATCCTTACCAAAGAAATCGACATTAAACAGTTTAAAAAGGAAGCAGCCGAGTTTGAGGCTTCGTTAAAAGCCGCTAAACCCTATAGCTATCGCGATAATACCTCGCCCTCCAGAATCTCCACAAAAAAACCAGTCTATTTTGAGTTTGACCCGAATGCATTGGCCGAAGCTGACTGGCGAAAGCTGGGCATGTCTGACAAACAGATCGAGGTGATTAAGCGGTACGAGGCCAGAGGAGGTCGATTTTATCGTAAAGAAGATGTACAAAAAATGTATGTGATTAGTGCAGAGAAATATCGGCAGTTGGAGCCCTATATTCGCATTGACCCCAAAAAAATCGAAAATCGGACTGAAAAATCGCCGAAGGCAGCCAGTACTTCAGTTTTTGTCCGAATTGACTTAAACGAAGCAGATTCCATTACCTTGCAGCAAATTAAAGGTATAGGGCCTGCTTTTGCTTCGCGGATCATTCGCTATCGCGATCGATTAGGTGGATTTTATGCACTCAGTCAGCTCAAAGAAGTATATGGACTAGATTCATTAAAATTTGCACAATGGAGTCCGCACTTTATAGTTTCTGATAACATTAAGCGTATTGCAATCAATACCGCAGATTTTGAATCTCTAAAAAAACATCCCTATTTAAATTATAAACAGATCAATGCCTTGCTTCAGTACCGCAAGCAGCACGGCTCTTATACCGATCTGCAAAGTATGACTAAAGTTGCGATACTTTCTGAGGAAATTTTGCGTAAAATAGCGCCATATTTAAGCTTCCAATGATAGAATCACGGCTGAAACAAGTTATCAGAGACATTCCAGATTTCCCGAAACCGGGAATCATATTTAAAGACATCACTCCAATTCTTAAAGAACCTGAACTCTGCCAGGCCATTGTAGAGGAATTTGTGGATCGCCTCTCGGGTTTGGAATTTGATGCACTTGCTGGAATCGAAAGCAGGGGTTTTTTATTTGGATTAATGCTTGCAAACCGATTGAATATTCCATTTGTTCCCATCAGAAAAAAAGGGAAGTTGCCTGCAGAAACCATTTCCGAAACCTATGATCTGGAATATGGCAGCGCAACCATTGAAATTCACCGTGACGCATTTCCTGCAGGATCAAGAGTATTGATCCACGATGATTTGCTGGCTACCGGGGGTACGGTAGCAGCTGGTGCAAAGTTAATTAAGCAATTAAGCGGCGAAGTGGCGGGTTTTTCTTTCCTTGTGGGATTATCTTTCTTAAAAGGTGAAGAAAAGCTGACAGAGTTCTCTAAGGAGCTTGTTATTTTAGCTAATTACTAAACGCCAACCTATGAATAATTTCAACGATACACTTCCCGGATTCAACTTTTTGCCAGATGAAAATCAGCAAATGGTAGCCCAGGTTGCCAGAGATTTCGCCGAAAAACACATCAAACCACATGTAATGGACTGGGATGAATCGCAGACCTTCCCGGTGGACACCTTCAAGAAATTGGGCGAACTCGGTTTAATGGGCGTTCTCGTTCCGGAGAATTATGGTGGATCGGGCATGGGTTATTTCGAGTATGTACGGGTGATTGAGGAAATTGCAAAAGTTTGCGGATCGATAGGCTTGTCGGTAGCGGCACACAATTCCTTGTGTACCGGTCATATTTTATCGTTTGGTAACGAAGCTCAAAAACAGAAATACCTGCCTAAATTGGCTTGCGCCGAATGGATTGGAGCATGGGGCTTGACCGAAGCGAATACGGGGTCTGATGCCATGCGAATGAATACGACGGCGGTGTTAGATGGCGATCATTATGTAGTAAATGGCGCTAAAAACTGGATTACGCATGGTAAAACCGGGGAGGTAGCTGTGGTGATGGTGCGAACCGGAGAAAAGGGGAGCTCCAAAGGGATTTCCGCCTTGATTATTGAAAAAGGGACGCCAGGCTTCAGCGCTGGAAAAAAAGAAAATAAACTGGGCATGCGGGCTTCTGAAACCACAGAACTGATTTTTGATAATTGCCGGGTACCGAAAGAAAACTTATTGGGTGTAGAGGGAGAAGGATTTAAACAAGCGATGAAGATTTTGGATGGAGGAAGGATTTCGATTGCGGCTCTCTCTTTAGGGATCGCTAAAGGAGCTTATGAAGCGGCACTGGCCTATGCAAAAGAACGCCATCAATTCGGACAGCCGATCGCTAATTTTCAGGGAATCAGCTTCAAGCTAGCCGATATGGCCACCCAAATTGAAGCTGCAGAACTTCTCATCATGCAGGCTTCTGATCTTAAAAATCGTGGTGAGCAGGTAAGCAAACAATCGGCAATGGCTAAATATTATGCCTCAGAAATAGCTGTTAAAGCAGCAAACGAGGCGGTTCAGATTTTTGGAGGTTATGGTTACACGAAAGATTTTCCGGTAGAGAAATTTTACCGCGATGCCAAGTTGTGTACCATTGGAGAAGGAACCTCGGAGATTCAGAAATTAGTCATTTCAAGAGAAGTACTCAAGTAGTACTTCTTTTCTTTTAGCACGTTTTTTCCTAGTATTTGTGCTGCTTTTATTTTCTACTTCAATCAGGAGCTCTTGAAGGCTGATCTGGTATATTTCACAAATTTGCTGGAGTTTGTGGTAGCTAATTTGGGTTTCTCCGTTTTCCCAGGCCATGTAGGCATTTCTACTGATGTTTAAACAAGTTGCTACGTATTGTTGCGAATACTTGCATGATTTTCGCAGCGTCCGCAAGATCGATCCAAGTCCCATAATAGATTTTCCAATTTTCAGACTTGTATACGTAAAATCGGAGATCCAGGTTACAATTTTTTTAAAATTTTTATGAGGACCGTATGGTTTGTAGTTTAGCCATGAATAGATTTCCCATCAGCTCGGCACGGTAAATGGCTTCCCTCGCAATGGGGCCCGTAAATAATCCCTCTACAATCTCCTTGAATAAGCCTACCCAACGGTCAAAATGTGCTTGGTCTATGGGCAGCTCCCGATGTTTTTCGAAAGGTTGCCCGCTGTAGCCAGGTTCATTCAGCAGGATAGTTGTCCAAAAGGTATACATGCGTTCCAGGTGTCTGGGCCAATCTTTCTCTGCAATCCTGCTTGCAAACACCGGTCCGATGAGCTCATCTGTTTTTACTTTATTGTAAAATGAATTTACAATTAGCTCAATATCCGCTCTTGATTCAATATCTCTCATTTGATCGCAAATTTACTTAGAAAAGGTTCGTCGAATACTTGATCCCCTTTAAAATTTTTGAATTCCTATAAATTGTGTACATTTGCTTCCCCAAACGAGAG
>JBEDFI010000068.1:0-8590 GCA_041175245.1 Bacteroidota bacterium | reverse complement strand
AGTAAATAGTTTTTTCTTTCTTCATGATGAAGGTTTTTGTCATCATGAAAATAAGAAATAAATAATGCTTAAAACTTATTTAATCAAGAAATTCGCATTTACCACGGCCGTAATTTCTTTTTTGATGGAACTCACATCATTCACCCCATAATCGGAGGTCACATTGGAGTTTTCGGGTGTGATCTGCAATACCCCCATCCGGGCATTGGTGAGCACGCCCAATTTTCTGCCGGTGGATTCGGCAATCCGTTGCCCCCTGATCATGGCATCTTTAGCGGCATCTCCCTGAATATCGATCTTGATACTCGATAATTTAGTGTAGTAATATTCTGGTGGATTCACGGTGACACTCATTCCGTTTTGAATGAGTGATACGGCATCGAGAGAGGTGTTTTTGATGAGCTCTACATTGTCAGATTGCACTTCAATGGTCTGCGTTCCTGTGAAGGAGCGAATGCCCAATTGTTGTCCCTGTTCGTTGTACAAATAATTCGGATAAATGGACATGACTTGCGTATTGATTTTCGCTTTTTTAAAACCTTTGTTTTCAAGATAGTTGATCAGTTTTGGTTGTTGATCTTTGAGTTTTTTGTAGGCTTCCAGCTGATTGACTTCGTCTACATTGAGGCTAAGGCGCAAAATTCCAAGGTCGGATACGATTCTTTTTTTGGCAGAACCGGTCACATTGATGGTTTGATTTTCCGATTTAACTCCCTTCCAGGTGAACGAAAAAATACTGATGCCGATCATCATGGAAAGCCCTATGATGGCTGCCGGAATAATAAATCGATTGTGCATAATGGGTTCTCTCGATTGGATATTTTCTGAGTTTTTCATTTGATAACAACGTTTTATTTTGAAAAATATTTTGAATACTGCAGCTTTATCTTCGTTTGTTCGGAATTTTTTAATTCCTACTTTAGCATTCTCAAATTCAAGAACAAATGGATACGTCTTTTGATTTCGAAAAACCCATTGCCGACTTACAGCAGCAGATTGAAAAAGTGAAGCAAATTGCTGAACGGACGGAGGTTGATATGTCGGCCACCGTAAAGGAATTGGAAGAAAAAATGGCTCAAACCAAAGTTGAAATTTATCAGAATCTGAGCAGGTGGCAGAAAGTGCAGATCTCCCGTCATCCCGACAGGCCATATACCCTTCAGTTTATTGAATTGATGTGTGATGACTTTATTGAACTGCATGGCGACCGTACTGTGAAAGATGATAAAGCGATTGTGGGTGGTTTCGCCAGTATTAATGGTGAAACAGTGATGGTGATCGGGCATCAGAAAGGAAACAATACCAAGATGCGTCAGTACCGGAACTTTGGAATGGCTAATCCCGAAGGGTACCGGAAAGCACTCAGACTGATGAAACTTGCCGAAAAATTTAATAAACCGGTCATCACATTTATTGATACTCCGGGTGCATTTCCAGGTTTAGAGGCCGAGGAGCGTGGACAAGGGGAGGCCATTGCCAGAAATTTATTAGAGATGTCTGTGTTAAAGGTTCCTATTCTTTGTTTTATTGTGGGAGAGGGGGCCTCGGGAGGCGCCTTGGGAATTGGAATTGGCGATAAAGTATATATGCTGGAGCATACCTGGTACTCGGTTATTTCTCCCGAGTCCTGTTCTTCGATCTTGTGGAGGAGCTGGGATTTTAAAGAAAAGGCCGCCGAATGTCTGAAACTTACCGCAGATGATATGCTCTCGAATGGATTGATTGATGGAATTATTCCGGAGCCTCTGGGTGGAGCACATCATAATCCTGTTCAAATGGCTGAAACCATGAAATCCCAAATTGTGAACGATTTAGCGAAGCTGAAGAAAGTGAAGATCGATCGTTTGGTGGAAGAGCGAATCGATAAATTTTGCAGCATGGGTGTCGTTCAGGAATAAAAAAAGAACGAACAATAAAAAAGGGGAAACGATTACGTTTCCCCTTTTTTTATTTGCAATACGGCTTAATAGCGCAGCCCGGCAAGTTTGCTTTCGAGTTGCTTGTAGTCTTTTTGAATTTGTTGATTTAAGCTTGTTTGACCTTGTGCCAGGGTAAGTCGGTTTAGTTCGTTTAACATGGACAATCCCAGTTGCAGATCACTTGAATTAATACTCGACTTGCTTTCTGCAATGGCAATCAGGTAGCGAAGATGTTCCACCACATATTCACTTGTTTTAGCTACTAAGTGGTTGGCAGTTTGAGTTTCTTTCACCTGGTACAGCAGATCAGTCATGTAAAATAAGCGGATAGCATAACTCAGGGAGTACACCTCATCCGGGAGCTCGTTTGCAGATTTTTTCACCAGTTGTCGGGCAGCATCCAGTTTCCCTTCCTTCATTAGTTCCTCAGCCAAGATATTAGTGCTGTTGAGCAGGATAGTGAGCATTCTGATAGACTCTGGATCGAGATACGAGGCATTTTTGGCATTCCCCCACTCAAATTTATTCATCACATGATCATACATCGCCTGGGTATTGATTCCCGTTCCTTCTTGCTCAAGTTTCGGCGATAATGGTTTCAAACGATAAGCGAATCCTTCCTGATAGAGGTATTTATCCAGTCCGATGTAATTATCGGAAGGAACGGTAATGGCGAAATAAATGGGCCGCTTCCATTGATTATTCACCAAAATGTCCATCAGTCCTAATTCTGCTTTGGTCACATAATTTTTATTGTACGACCAGGCCATGACAGGAGCAATTTGAGTACGTTCCTCTACTGAAGCAGTACCAGATGCAATTACCTGATTGGGATCGATGGTCATCTTGAAATTTTTGGTGGGCAGGAAATTTTCCCTACTACCGTCCTCATAGGCGATTTTATCATCATCATCATCCGAAGTCAGGATTTCAAAAATGGTTTTCAATTCAACGGCCTCAGCCAATTGATAATCCTGGTAACGGATCACATCTCTCACACCTTGAATAAATTTTTCATCAGGCATGGAAATGGGCAAGGCATCCGATTCATTTACTTTCTGCTTCATTTGGCGTAAATACCAATCGGTGCCCAATAAACTTAAGTTCACAACACGTACATCCGGGCGAATATTTTCAACCTCCTGAGCATACCAGATCGGGTAAGTATCGTTATCACCGTAGGTAAATAAAATGGCATTGGGAGCACACGATTCCAAATAATTTTTGGCGAAATCCCTTACCGTGTATTTTGAAGAACGGTCGTGATCGTTCCAGCCTTCTTTGGCCATCAGAGCCGGAGCAATCAATAAACCCAAACCAAGGGCCATATTGGCGGCCATGTTTGGATGTAATTTATTTTTCAAGAATTCGGCGATGGCGGCCACTCCTAAGCCGATCCAAATGGTAAAAGCATAGAATGAACCAGCGTAGGCATAGTCTCGCTCCCTGGGTTGTAGAGGAGTTTGGTTTAAATACAAAACAATGGCAAGGCCGGTAAAGAAGAATAAGAGACCTACAATTCCGGCATCTTTTTCTTTTCGCTTGAAATGCCAGAAGGCGCCTATTATTCCTAATATGAAAGGCAATGCATAGAATCGGTTGTAAGAAACCTGATTAATGGCCGCTTTCGGTAAAGCATCTTGTCCGCCAAGTAATTTATTGTCGATGGCCTTAATGCCTGTCAGCCAGTTTCCGTCGGTATAATTTCCATGTCCCTGTTCATCGTTTTGTCTGCCGATAAAATTCCAGGCAAAATAGCGCATGTACATGAAGCCCGTTTGGTAGCTGAACAAGAACCCCAAATTATCGGCAAAAGTGGGCGAGCCGCTTTCACCTAATTTCATCCATTCCCGGTAAAAACCTACATGTCCGGGTTCATCGCTATATAACCTTGGCAGCAAGGTGTTCCGGTCGTATACCTGCTCATACCTGCGTCCGGCAACTTCGTATTTCGCCTTTCCCTTGCGATAAATTTCACCACCTTGTTTATAATCGATGGGTTTTGAATCGAAATATTGACCGTATAACAGTGGGCGATCTCCATATTGTTCGCGGTTTAAATAGCTTAATAACGCATATACATTATCCGGATCGGAGTTATTTAAGGTTGGATTTGCTTTCGCCCGGATTACCAGCATGGCATAGGAGCTGTAACCTAAAATGATGAAAGATAAACATACCAATGCCAGGTTCAGTACTCGTTTATTTTTTCGAATAGAGTAAAAAATCCCGTAAGTGATGCCCCCAATTAATAATGCAGCAAATACGATTACTCCACTTCCGAATCCGAAATTTAAGGTATTGACGAAGAATAAATCAAATCCGGCGGCGGCCTTAATCAGGTATTGAATTACCCCGTATTGGATGAAACCCAAAATGGCTATTCCGGCCATTAAGGCTAATAAGGTGCCTTTAGGAGTTACTTTGGAACTTCTGCGGAAATAATAAACCAGTGCAATGGCAGGAATAACCAATAAATTGAGTAAGTGTACTCCAATGGAGAGGCCCATCACATAGGCAATAAAGACCAACCAGCGATCAGACTGGGGTTCCTCGGCTTGAGCATCCCATTTTAAAATGGCCCAAAAAACTAAGGCAGTACAGAAAGACGACATGGCATATACTTCCGATTCTACCGCCGAAAACCAGAATGTATCTGAAAAGGTATAAGCCAGGGCACCCACCAGTCCGCTGCCTAAAATTACCAAAGTTTGGGAGGCATCTGCTTCTTCTCCGGGTTTAACTACAACTTTTTTGGCCAATGCCGTGATGGTCCAGAACAGAAACAGGATGGTAGCGCCACTAAACAATGCAGAACCCATGTTCATAAAATAGGCTACTTTAGATGCATCGCCCATTGCCAGCAGCGAAAACATTTTCTGGATCATCAGAAAGAGAGGGGCACCGGGTTGGTGGACCACCTGTAGTTTATGGGCTGCTGCAATAAATTCGCCGGTATCCCAAAAACTTACCGAAGGTTCCATCGTTAAAATATATACGCCCGAAGCCAGGATGAAGGTGAACCAGCCGAGTAAATTGTTCAGTTTATTATAATTCATCGATCAAAAACTTAGAATGCCGAAATTAAACATTTGCCTTCAAATATTCCCATGCATTACTATTCACAAGAAATATCAAAATCATTTGCAGGTTACTATTTATCAGTCTATATTTGCAATCCCAAAACAAGAATTATTCTTGAAAGGGTAAATTGTCCCATAGTATAAAGGTAGTACAACTGATTTTGGTTCAGTTTGTCTAGGTTCGAATCCTGGTGGGACAACAGCAGAAGAGGTTCGGATTGTGATAGAAACGCAATCCGAATTTTTTTAACTATAACGCTTGCCTCATGCCATTGCAATTTAACCCCATAAAATTATTTGCCGGCTCCGGAACCACGGTTTTGGCCGAACGAATTGCAAATGCCTATGGTAAGGAATTGGGCGATGTGGTCTTATCACGTTTCAGTGATGGAGAATTCCAGCCTCATTTTAATGAATCGGTGCGTGGCTGTGATATTTTCCTGATCCAATCAACCAATCCGCCAACGGAGAATTTAATGGAGTTGTTGTTGATGACCGATGCAGCCAAGCGAGCTTCAGCACATTACATCACGGTCGTAATTCCATATTTTGGATTTGCCCGTCAGGACAGAAAAGATAAACCCCGGGTGGCCATTGGTGCGAAACTGATCGCCAACCTGATCACTGCTGCCGGCGCCCATCGCATCATGACGATGGATTTGCATGCTGCACAAATACAAGGGTTCTTTGATATTCCGGTAGATCACCTGGATGCTTCGGTTATTTTTGTGCCGTACATTAAGAGTTTGAACTTGCCGAATTTAACCATTGCTTCCCCCGATATGGGTGGATCGTACCGGGCACGTACTTTTGCAAAATATTTCAATGCAGAAGTAGTGATTTGCGATAAACGTCGCAAACGTGCAAATGAAATTGAGTCGATGTCGATTATTGGAGACGTCACCGGCCAGGATATCGTGTTGATAGACGATATTTGCGATACCGCCGGAACTTTATCCAAAGCCGCCTCGCTCATCATGGAAAACGGAGCCAACAGTGTCAGAGCAGTCTGCACCCATGCCGTATTATCAGGCAAGGCGTACGAAACCATTGAAAATTCTGTTTTAACCGAACTCATCGTTACCGATACCATTCCATTAAAGCAGGAAAGCAGTAAAATCAGGGTCCTCTCGACCGCCGATCTATTTGCAAAGGCCATTGCCAATGTAAATGAACACGGTTCGATATCAGAACTTTTTAAAGTAGAATAACAATTCAGTTAGATATATAAATAAGTAAAATGAAATCAATTGCTATTAGCGGTTCTCGTAGAGAGAACGTAGGGAAAAGAGACGCTAAAGAATTGCGTTACGAAGGCAAAGTGCCTGCAGTTCTTTATGGTGGAGCAGATCAAATCCACTTTGCAGTGTCCGCAGCTGATTTGAAAGGTTTGGTATACACGCCAGACGTTCATTTCGTTGACATTGATGTAGAAGGCACCCAAGCAAAAGCCATTCTGCAAGACATCCAGTTCCACCCATTAACCGAGCAGATTTTGCACGTAGATTTTCTTCGTCTGAATGATGCAAAGCCATTTGTGATGGAAATTCCGGTAAAATTAACCGGGACTTCTCCAGGTGTTAAAATGGGGGGTAAATTGATCCAAAAATTACGCAAACTACGTGTAAAAGCATTTCCGAAGGATATGCCTCAATATGTAGAGGTAGCCATGGAACCGCTTGAACTTGGTAAGTCAGTACGAGTGGGCGAATTAAGCTTCCCCGGTTTTGAGATTACGAACAATGCCGATGACACCATCGTATCTGTAGTAATGTCTCGTGCCTTGAAACAAGCAGAGCAAGAAGCCGCTAAAGGTTAATTCCTCTCTTGTCAGTATAAAAAAGCCTCGATATCCATCGGGGCTTTTTTGTATATATTTGTTCAGTATGAAATTTTTGATTGTAGGTTTAGGTAATATTGGTCCGGAATATGTAGATACCCGGCATAATATTGGCTTTATGGTATTAGACCAATTGGCCAAGGAGGCCGGTGCCAGTTTTACCACTCTTCGTTTAGCCGCCTATACCGAAATTAATCATAAAGGAAAGAAACTGCACCTTATTAAGCCCACCACGTACATGAATTTGAGTGGTAAAGCGTTAAATTTTTGGATGCAGGAGCTGAAAATTCCCATTGAACATGTGTTGGTGATTGTAGATGATCTGGCCCTGCCATTTGGAACCTTGCGTCTTAAGCCACAAGGCAGCAGTGCCGGCCACAACGGCTTAAAAAATATTGAACAAACCCTGTGTCACCAAAACTATCCGCGAATTCGCTTTGGTATTGGCGACCACTTCCCTAAAGGTCGCCAGGTAGATTATGTATTGAGTGGTTTCGATCCAGAGGAAGCAGCGGAACTTCCAGCTCTTATCGACCGTTCAATCGAAATGATCTACAGTTTCGTAACAGCAGGTGCCGAGCTGACCATGACCCGTTTAAATAAATAGAATAATGATTGTATACGGAATCCCCAATTGCAATACCGTTAAAAAAGCCCTCGACTGGCTACAAGCACACCAGCTGGATGTTCAGTTTCATGATTACAAAAAGAAAGGAGTCACGAAAGCTAAGCTGGAAGAGTGGGCGGCTCTCGCCGGATGGGAAGCACTCGTCAATAAAAAAGGAACTACCTGGCGTCAACTAGCCCCGGAAATACAAGCAGGTATTCTGAATAAAGAAGCTGCTTTCGATCTGATCATGCAGAAACCAAGTGTAACAAAAAGACCGATATTGGAGTCTGATGAAAAAATATTGATCGGTTTCGATGCAGCGACCTATCAGGCTTTTTTTAAATAGATCTTCATCATTAAAGACTTTATAAATCATCAATTAAATCCATAAAAATGAAAACAATGAAACAACTTGGGATGCTCTTGCTTCTATTTGTATTCGCTGCCGGCCAGTTGAATGCCCAGCAAGCCGCACCCGCTGCAACACCTGCAGTATCCAATAATTATAATTACTTGGATGCCTTCGCCCCGATTTTTTATCAAAAAACTGGCAACGAATATCGCAGTGCTAGTGGTCAGCCAGGCCCTAAATACTGGCAAAACAGAGCAGACTATCAATTATCGGCCCGCTTAAATGAAGAACGTAACGAAATTACCGGTTCCGTTTTATTGAACTACACCAATAATAGCCCCGATCAATTAGGCTTTTTATGGATGCAGTTGGATCAGAATTTATTTAAAGAAGATTCTCGCGGAAACGCATTGGTTCCTCAATCAGGCAGTAGAAATGGCGCCCGTGGTCAGAAGTTTGACGGAGGATACACCATCAAGTCTGTGAAAATGATCCAATCGGTACAGGGAAAGAGCACTGAAATTGCCCTAAGCTATGAGATTACCGATACCCGTATGCAAATATTTATGCCCAAGGCCTTGGCTGCGACCGGTGGTCAGGTAAAGTTAAAAATCGATTATTCCTTCATTTCTCCGATTTACGGATCAGACCGCATGGGTGTGCAGGAAACTAAAAACGGTAAGATCTTTACCATGGCGCAATGGTATCCACGCATGTGTGTATATGATGACGTAAGAGGTTGGAATGTGGACCCGTATTTGGGTGCCAGTGAGTTTTATTTAGAAT
>JBEDFI010000067.1:0-8696 GCA_041175245.1 Bacteroidota bacterium | reverse complement strand
ATACATATATCTTTGTATTATGATAATCGAGAATACACAAACCCAAATGAGGAAGGGGATCCTGGAATACTGTATCCTGTCTATTATTTCCCGAGGGGAAATTTATGCCTCCGATATCATCAATGAGCTGAAAGAAGCAAGGCTATTGGTGGTTGAGGGTACTTTGTACCCTTTATTAACCCGTTTAAAAAATAACGGTTTGCTGAGTTACAACTGGGTAGAGTCTACTTCCGGACCACCGCGTAAATACTACCAGCTGAGTCCGGAAGGGCTGGCTGTACTCCAGCAATTGGATAAAACCTGGGAAGAGCTGGCATTTGCCGTGCATACTTCGCTTGCCGATCGGAATAAAGAACTAAACAGCCCTGCTGAGTCATCAAAAAAATCTAAGAAATAAAGCCATGAACAAGACCATTATTATCAATATAAACGGCATTGTATTTCATATTGAAGAAAATGCCTATGAAGTGCTTATTAAGTACATGAACGAAGTGAAACAACACTTTGGAAACAGCACCGACAGTTATGAAATTGTAAGCGATATTGAAAATCGCCTGGCAGAAATGTTCAGTGAAAAACTGACCGAGGCTGCTAAAGAAGTCATTGTATTGGCAGATGTAGAACAGGTAATCGGCCAGATGGGTAAACCCAGCGATTTCGACTACGATACCGAATCTTCCGAAAATGGGTTTTCTGAACAAAAAACTCGTAGAAAGTTGTTTCGCGATACCGAGGACAGGATCATCGGGGGGGTGTGTTCGGGTATTGGTCAATATTTTGATATCGAAGCGAGGTGGATCCGGGTGATCACACTTTTGTTCATCCTGTTTGGCGGAAGCGGCTTGTTTATCTATGTCATATTATGGATCATCATGCCAAAAGCTGTTAGCAGGGCCGACAAAATGGCCATGAAAGGCGAAGCTCCGAATCTTCAAAATTTTAAAAAGAATTTCGAGGAAGAAATTGAAGGTGTAAAAAGCAATTTAGGAAGGAGCAGGGGCGAATTCCAAACCTTCTTTCAAAAACTGGGAAGTTTCATCGAGCAACTGTTTCAGTACATAGGTCAATTTTTACGAGGAATGGGCAAAATTCTGCTAAAAGTAATTGGAGTGTTTATTGTAGGTATCGGACTCATTGTTTTATTCTCCATGTTGGTAGCGCTGCTAGCTGTACTGGGGGTATGGAATGGGGAAGAATTACCGGGTTTTCCGTTCAATGTCGTTAATCCGGAAGATCGATACATCCTTTATATCTGTGCATTTCTGGTGATTATCATTCCGCTGGTATCACTCATCTTATTTGCTTTGAGAATTCTATTTAACCGTCCAAGCCTGAACAAGAATATATCTTTTGGTCTCCTTATCGGCTGGCTGGTTGCCCTAAGTACCGGTTTGTATTATGGATTTAAAACCGGCGGTGAGTTCAAACAAGAAGCTCGGTTTTCGCAAACCCAAACATTGCCGGTGAAACCTGTTTATGTGCTGGAATTGAATGAAGAAAAATACATCACTTCAGAAGATAGCCTGAATCTGGGAATCAAAAATCAAGCTCAAAAAGGCCGTATCCTAATCAATGGTGATCATGCAGATGAACCGGACAATTTTAAGTTAAACATCGAAAAAAGCGAAGTTGAAGGTCCACGTTTACTGATCGATTATGGGGCGAGAGGCCGGAATTTTCAAAAGGCACTAGACCTGGCCAAAAAAATCGAATACCGGTATGTAATTAAAGATTCCAGTATTCTTTTTGATCAAACAGCTTACATTAAACCACGTGAATTATGGCGAGATCAACATGTAAAAGTGACGCTGCAAGTACCCGTAAATACTAAACTCATCATAAATACGAAACTAGATCGTTATTTAAATAACTATAACCTATGGGATTGCCAATCGGAGGGGGAAACAGAGTACAAACTTTCTGAATGGATTATGACTGAAGATGGTTTAAAATGTGCCAATGACTCCATTTTTAAAGAAAATAATAGTAAAAAAAGACTGCGTTAAGTTTAATTTTTGGTTTATTATAAAGCCTGTTCTGTAACGGAACGGGCTTTTTTGATTTAAGGTTGAAAAAAACAATCAACATAGCGGGCTGGGTGATCATGTCGGTACTTACACTGGCAATCGGATTTTTACTAATTGCCCGTTATACACCTGCTCTGATGGTCAACATTATAGGAACAAATGGCCGGTCCGGCCAGCTCGCCAAAATTTGCGAATGCAGCCAGAACACCGTCCTGGTTGAGGAGATCATTGATAATGACAGCGGCATCGGTGTAGAAGGTGGAGCAGGTTTTAATGTACAGTTGAAAAAACTGTTGCTGGTAGACATTGATACCAGACGAGTAAAAAAATTCGGACTCCACATCAATAGCATGGTAATAGGGTGCTCCCTAAAATATATCTGGATTTTTAACGCCAAAAGAGGGATTTCAGCTATTTTAATCGGTAACGGGAAACAAATTAATCAAGAAAAAATCATAGAAATTAACCCGAATTTAAAGGGTCTGCCAGGTATTGATTTTCAGAGTTTTAGTCTAAGTAGAGAAAATCATGAACTTATCATCATTGATCATGAAGAGCGATACTGGCAATTAGATGAGCAGCTTCATGCATATCAATTAAGATCAACACCGCAAATGGGTTATGCTGTTCGCCACAATTTAATTATCGAAGAGAAAACAGAGGGTGGGATTGTTTATAGGATCAAACTTGGACCTGCATCTAAGCAAATGATATTTGGAGAAATTGCTGTTGACGCCGACCTCGTATTCCGGTACAAGAATAAAAGGAAAGAGGGATTAAGGATTTGCCTGATGGAAAAAGATGGAGCTATTCAATGGCAGCAAAATTTCGACCAGCTGCTCGACAGGAAAAATGAGCAATTCAGGCCGGTAGCTGTGTACGAACGAGGTAAAATTGTATTAGTGATTTTAGATACCAACCGCGGCACCCGGCTACTCTGGCTGGATTTAAAGAGCGGTGTTTGTATAAAAAATCAGCGGGTCTGAAAAAATTCAAACCCGCTGAAAACAAATTAGTTCGGAAGTTATTGTCCCACCATGAACACTGCATTACTAAACAACAACTTCCCATTTTCCCAAAACCCCCGGAATAGAGGATTATCGGCCATATATACCACCGAACCGCGTCCCAGATCCTGTACACCAAATACCAAGCCATCCATCAGCTTTTGACGAGACTTGACACCGGCAAATCCGGTGAGGTAATTATTCTTTTTAAATACACCCACATTCCAGCCCTTATCCAGGTAGTTGTATACCTTATCATCTAACTTTAAGGTGTAGTAAAAGCCCGGATAACCGTAGCCCAGCGGGTGGGTTTGATCCATGTCTACCCGGTAAATGGCACCCGGAATATTTTCTGTTAAGGCATCGCGTTCGCGGTTGCCGTATATTTTGAGTTTCGAATACGAATTTTTATCCTGATCTTCTTTTTGCTCCTCTTTATCTTTAAGGTCAAACTGCTTACTACCAGCCAGTTTGTTCAAGGCAGTTTCCATTACAATCAACTTCCCGCCTGCCCGTACCCAGCTCTGTAATTGATCGAGGTCTAGGTTCGGATAATCGCCATCCGGCAAAATAATTACATTGAAATCTTTCCAGCTGAATTTGTAGAAATCAGCATATCGTACCACACTAATCGGATAGTTAATCTGTTTTTCAAAAAAATGCCAGATCTGGCCTACCTGCTGCGAAGAAGTATATTCACCGCTGAGCAGTAAAACCTTCGGATTTTTAATGTAACGAATTGAAGATGAACCCAGATCTGGTCCTTTATCGGCAAAACCCGTACTCACCGGGTATAAGTTAACTCCTGCATCTTTTGCCACCTGGCCAATCAGCTCATCAAATCGGGATCCTAAACTGCCGTTGCTGGTTCGGGCAATAATCAACGAACCGGGCAGGAATTTTTTGCCGGCTGATTCGAATTCGCTTTCCGAATAACGGACCTTAATCTTTTTATTCAACAAAGCCGTTAAAAACTTGACGTCTGCCAGGGCGTTCCATTCTGCCACATAGGCCACCGGACGGGCTGCTGATGTTTTCTCAGCGGCCATGGCTGTTGTAGAGAATGCTGGTTTAATGGCTTCGGCACTTGCATAAGACTGGATCCCGTGGGCATAGGGCAATGACCAGGCTGTAATATCGTAGGTATTGGAGTCGGAAACAAAAGTTACCGGCTCAAATAGCACCTTCAGCAATACCGACTTTGGCTGGAAGGCATTAATCACCATATCGTTCCGCTGAATATTGAATTTTTCGGTTTTACCGGTAAAATAATTGAAACCGGTAGCGGCTTTGGCAGCACCATATCCATACGCAATTCCGTTCCGATCCAATAGATCAGCCAGATTTTGTAGTTTTTTCTGGTTATCTCCCTTGATGATATAGGATTTATAAACCCCTGAAGGATTGGTTTTGCTTCTATCAAAAAACTTCTGAAACTCCCCGAGCAAGCGATCGGCATTTGCAGAAACACTTTCCACTGTGGCTATACCCGTGGTAAAATGGTGGGCAACCCGGGCTTTCAATGTCAGCGTATCTTCTTCAGCATTAATCACCGCTAAACCGCCGCCAATACCGCCTTGCTCATACGTCATACCGATCGAACCATTATAGGTTGGATAGGTATCTCCATAAGAAGGATAGAGCAGATCAAAACGTTCGCGGGTAAAATACATCCAACCTTTTTCGTCAAAATAACGGGCATTATTTTTACCAACAATCACCTGAAAATCTCTCTGCCAGGAGGTAATATCCTGATGAACCGGTTCGGCGGCGGGTGCAAAATAATACGGTGCATCTATTCCTTGCTCATGAAAATCAACATGCACCTGCGGCAACCATTGGTTATACAACGCAATACGATGCTGCGTTTCCTTTTGTGTTTGCCAGGCCCAATCGCGATTCAAATCAAAATAATAGTGGTTGGTCCTCCCTCCGGGCCAGGGTTCCGCATGTTCGCGGGTAAAGCGCAAAGGATCGGGTGTTTGATTGTGGATGGGATTGTAGAAATTCACGTAACGCTCCCTTCCATCCGGATTAATGCAGGGATCCATCACCACCACCGTATTCTGCAACCAGCTTTGTGAGCGGGTATTTGCCGGATTGACCAACTCATACAAGGTCTGCATGGAGGCTTCAGTAGAGGTGGGCTCATTTCCGTGTACATTATAACTTAACCAGGCAATTGCAGGTTGTTTTTGTGAAGGTGTTCCGGCCTGGATACCGGCCATTCTCAGGTTATTGTTCCTGATCTCTTCCAGGCGGTTCATATGATCGGTGCTCGCAATAAAGGCTACGATCAGTGGCCTACCCTCCGTGCTTTTGCCGTATTCCTGTAATTTCACATTTTTTGAAACACTGCTGACGTACCGAAAATATTCGAGTACCCGGTAGTGTGGGGTATAATGTTCCCCTAAAGCATAACCCAGAAATTGTTCTGGCGACTGGATTTCTTGGGCCTGAAGGCCAATGCAAGTTAGCATCAGGCTCAGGACTAAATACATGGTGCGTTTCATACGGCTAATCTAATTCATTTTTAAACTCAAAAAAACATTCATCGTAATTGTTACCATTTGGTAGATTGTTTGCCTAAGCTTATACTTGTACATCATGGTTTCTACATCGCAGCTTTACGAAGTCTATTTAAAGCATCCGCTCATTTGCACCGATACCCGAAATATTAGTCCGGATTGTTTGTTTTTTGCCTTAAAAGGCGAAAATTTCGATGGTAATTTATTTGCTCAGCAAGCTTTAGATGCCGGAGCGGCCTATGCCGTGGTAGACCGCATTACAGAAGAAAATGAGCGATTTTTATTGGTAAACGACGGTCTCAGGGCACTTCAGGATCTTACCAGAATGCACCGTCAAAAACTACAAATACCGGTCCTTGGGATTACAGGTAGCAACGGTAAAACCACCACCAAAGAATTACTGTATGCAGTTTTAAGTCAGCATTTCCGGACGTTTGCCACCAGCGGGAACCTCAACAATCACATCGGGGTACCCTTAAGTATACTCTCCATCAAACCCGATACGGAACTGGCGATTATTGAGATGGGAGCCAATCATCAGAATGAAATCGCACTCTTATCGTCCATCTCACAACCCAGTCATGGCCTTATTACCAACATTGGAAAAGCTCATCTGGAGGGTTTTGGAGGAATTGAAGGAGTAAAAATTGGAAAAGGTGAGCTGTATCAATTTTTAAGCAGTCGCGATGGAATCGCATTCATCAATCGGGAGAGTGCAGATTTGATGGAGATGAGTGAGCGGCACGGCTTGAAGAACACGGTTTACTATGGAAAAAGTGATCAAAACGAAGTTTCCGGTGAGTTAGTGGCTGATAGTCCGTATTTAAAATTTAACTGGCATAGTAGTATAAAGGGTTTGAAGGGAAAAACTTATACCGTACAAACCCATTTAACGGGCGCTTACAACCTTGATAACCTCCTTGCCGCCGTAACCGCAGGGGTTTACTTCGGCTTAAGCCCCGAAGAAATCAATGCAGGACTAAGTGGGTACATACCCAACAATAACCGTTCTCAGATTACTAAAACAGCAAAAAATACCCTCATTTGCGATTACTACAATGCCAATCCCAGCAGCATGCACGTAGCGCTTGACAATTTGGGTAAAATGCAAGCGGAACATAAAGTCATTATTTTGGGCGATATGTTCGAACTGGGAGAGGAATCAGGTTTTGAACATGCTGAAATTATTAAGAAAGCGGAATCGATGACTGTCGAGCGATGCATTTTTATCGGCAAAGACTTTTTTGAGCAAAGGAAACATGCTAAGGCTGAGTTCTACCAAACCACCGAAGAGGCGTATCGGGCATTACAAAGTCATCCTGTCAATCAAGCAACGGTGCTGATCAAAGGATCGCGTGGAATGAAACTCGAAAAATTAGTAGAACTATTCTGATTTTTTTAGCCCGGCCACTTCTACCCGCAAACCTACATCACTGATTTCTTTGAGCGGATTATCTCTCATGTTTTGCTCTAATTCAAAAATATAGGTGCCTTTTCCCGGGAAGCGGAAATTCAGATAAACAGGCAATTGGTAACTGAACAAATTACCCGATCCGGTACCCAGCCATTCGCCGTCCGGATTAGCCAGCTTGTATTCTTTTCGAAATACTTTAGTTGTTTTATCAGGGTTAATTTGCCGGATGCGAAGGTAAATATTGGAATATCGGTACGCTGCCGTATGCCGAAGGTTGAGGTATACGTGGTAGGATACCGCCGGGTTTTCAATGCTAACCGACACGCGAATTTTATTCTGATAAATCCAATGGTGTTGTTCTACAGGAATAAACTCATCTACCAATGCACCCGGATTTTCACAGGCTGTGAAAAACAGGCTGAAGGACATCAACAAAACGATCATCAATCGGCGCATGAACTACTCAGATTTAGGTCGATGGTTTCTCCGATGATTTCTTCTATGGTTCGGATTAGCAGATGGTTGCGTAGGAGCAGCCTGCACACCTGCCTCGGAGGTATTGGCTTTTGGCTTATGCCGATTAGTTCGTTTATTTTTATTTTTTCGGCGGTTTCGTTCATCCAAACGAGTCAAACTATCCTGGCCCACCACATTTTCGTAATCTAATATTTTCGATGGAGCGGCCGCTACTACTTCCGCAGCCAGTTCGGCTAAGTCTTCCGGTTTTTGGCCTTTTCTGTTTAGTTCCTTGATCTCCTTGACCCGATCGGCCAGTAAGGGAACCCAATTCTCCTCATCCTGGTAACTAAACCACATGAGTTTCTTAAAAATATCCGTTTTCTGAAGCCTCGCCACTCCACGTTCGGTCTCCAAACGATCTACCTGTTGTGGAATGCCTTTCAAAGCATCCATATAGGTGTCGAGCTCATAATTGAGGCAACATTTTAACTTACCACATTGACCGGCCAGTTTCAAGGTGTTTAAAGACAGGTTTTGATAGCGGGCCGCCGCCGTAGATACGGTCTTGAAATCAGTTAGCCAGGTCGAACAGCAAAGTTCACGTCCGCAGGAACCGATGCCTCCCAGTCGGCTGGCTTCCTGGCGCATCCCGATTTGGCGCATCTCAATCCGGATACGGAATTTTTCAGCCATCCGTTTGATCAATTCACGGAAATCAACCCGGCCTTCTGCGGTATAATAAAACGTAGCTTTAGTTTTATCGCCCTGGTAATCCACGTCACTCAATTTCATCTCCAAACCCAAATCCTTGGCCAATACTCGTGCCTTGTGCATGGTTTCAAACTCCGCTTCCTTGGCTAACTTCCATTTATCAACATCAGCAGGGCTTGCCTTACGAAGAATTTTCTTGCTTACCTCCTCTTGGCGAACGTTGCGCTTTTTCAGTTGCATACGTACCAGCTCTCCGGTCAGCGAAACGTGGCCAACGTCGTAGCCGCTGGATCCGGTCTCCACCACCACTAATTCTCCGGACTCCAGATATAGGTTTTCTGTATTGAGGTAAAAATCTTTTCTTGAACCCTTAAATTTGATTTCTACAATCTCGAAGGGTTTATAATTGGACGGCATATCCATATCGGATAACCAGTCATACACATCTAATTTACTACACCCATTGGTTAAACAGGCTCCGTTATTATTGCAGCCGGCCGGCGTACACCCTCCTGAGGAACAAGATCCACATCCCATAATTAAATACCTA
>JBEDFI010000066.1:0-8958 GCA_041175245.1 Bacteroidota bacterium | reverse complement strand
GGTTAAAGCACTTATAAACAGGCTCCGGATTTTTGAACATTGCTTTAAATATCCTCAAGAAAGGATTTTTTGAGGTTTATCCACAGTTTTTCCAGATAGGGTGTTAAAACCGAACTTCGAATGAAGAAAATATGACAAATGTGGATAAGGCAAAAAATTTTACCTGTTCAGAACTTTTTGACCCAGTTTTTTTAAAATCTATATTTTTGAATGATGAGCCTCGACAACGAACAAGATTTTAGCAGAGAACAAAAAAAGATAGTAAACCCTAACCGGACCCGATTGAACAATTTGGTGAGTGGTCTGGGTAAACTCCCTCCGCAGGCAGTTGATCTGGAAGAAGCTGTTTTGGGTGCTTTGATGTTGGAAAAGGATGCATTATCTGCCGTAATCGATATCTTAAAACCTGAGATTTTTTACAAGGACAGCCACCAGAAAATATTTCAGGCCATTCAGGTCTTGTTCATCAAATCCTCCCCTGTTGATATTTTAACTGTTACCGCCCAACTCCGCCAACAAGGAGATTTAGAAATGGTGGGCGGCGCCTATTATATCACTGAACTAACTAATCGGGTTGCTTCTGCTGCAAATATCGAGTACCATGCCAGAATCATCTCGCAAAAATATATCCAGCGTGAGCTGATCAAAATTTCCACGGAGATCATTAACAACGCCTACGAGGATACCACAGACATTTTCGACTTGCTGGATTCAGCAGAGAAAAACTTGTTTGAAATAGCGCAAAATAACCTCCGACGTGATTCCAGAAAAATGGATGACATCATCCGTGAATCCCTGGATTCGATTGAAAAGTTAAAAGATAAAGTAGATGGATTGACGGGAGTGGCCTCCGGATTTACGGGCTTAGACCGTATTACCTCTGGATGGCAGCCATCTGATTTGGTGATCATCGCAGCTCGTCCGGCCATGGGTAAAACGGCATTCGTATTGAGTTGTGCTCGAAATGCGGCCGTTCAGTTCAACAAACCTGTGGTGGTATTTTCTCTGGAAATGTCGTCTGTTCAATTGGTCAATCGATTAATTTCCGGTGAAACCGAGATTGAGCAGGAGAAAATCCGTAAGGGGAATCTGGCTGAGTGGGAATGGCAACAATTGCACTCAAAAATTGGCAAATTAACAGAAGCTCCCTTATTTATTGACGATACACCAGCCTTGAATATTTTTGAATTCAGAGCGAAATGCCGTCGATTAAAGGCACAATATGATATCCAACTCATCATCGTCGATTATTTGCAGCTAATGCATGGCAAAGGCGACAGTAAGAGCGGAAACCGTGAACAAGAGATTGGCAGTATCTCCAGGGCACTAAAATCGGTTGCTAAAGAACTAAATGTGTCGGTTATTGCCCTTTCGCAGTTGAGCCGTGCCGTTGAAAATCGCCCGGGATCGAGCAAACGTCCTATGCTGTCCGACTTACGTGAATCGGGCTCAATTGAGCAGGATGCCGACATGGTATTATTCTTGTACCGTCCGGAATACTATGGTTTGGAAGAAGATGAACAAGGCCGCTCCACGGCAGGTATTGGCGAAGTGATTATTGCCAAACACCGTAACGGTGAAGTAGGTACGGTTCCATTACGATTTGTGGGTAAATACGTGAAATTCGTTGATTTGGAAGACGATTTCAATAGTACAGGAGCATTCAGCAATCCAGATCCGCTGGCAGGCATTGCTCCATCGAATACTTTTGAGAAACCGAATAATTTCATCATCAAGCCATCCCGAATGGATGATATTGATGAAGATCCTTTGTTTTAGGCCAATTCCTTCAGACGGGCAGAAACGGATTTAATTTTCTTGTTCGGCAGATCACTTTCAATCAGTCCATCACGCATGCGTACAATCCGGTGAGCATGTTGCGCAATGTCTTCTTCGTGAGTAACCAGAATGATGGTATTTCCTTTTGCGTGAATTTCCTCCAGAAGGCTCATGATCTCCACGGATGTTTTGGAATCCAAATTCCCGGTCGGTTCATCGGCTAATATGATGGATGGATCATTTATTAATGCTCTTGCAACGGCCACCCGCTGTCGTTGCCCCCCCGATAACTCATTGGGTTTATGATCTACCCGGTTACCTAAACCCACGTTCTCTAAGGCTTTTAAGGCCCTTTTATCGCGATCCTCTTTCTTCACCCCGGCATAAACCAGCGGAAGTGCCACATTATCAAGGGCACTGGAGCGTGGCAATAAGTTAAAAGTTTGAAAAACAAAACCAATTTCCTGATTACGGACGGTGGCCAGCTCATTATCGCTCATTTCACTCACATTGATGCCATTCAAAATGTATTCTCCTTTTGTAGGGGTATCCAGACAGCCCAGCATGTTCATGAGCGTGGATTTACCAGAACCCGAAGGACCCATCAGGGCAACAAATTCGCCCTTATTGATGCTTAAACTAACCGATTTTAATGCATGAATAGTTTCAGCACCAATCACATATTTACGGCCGATGTCGGTAATGGAAATAAGAGGTTGAGCCATTGTATTGTTTCTTGATAAGACATCAAAGCGAAAGCTTTTGTTACAACAAATTTGCGATTATCTGAAAGAATTTTGAGCAATGCGCTTGTAAACGAGTTCTTTTAACGTATCCGCGTCATCCACGGTCATGCCGGTGGTTTCGATGGGTGCATGTACCCAAAGGGTACCGATCCCCGGTCGGGAACCATATTTAAAGCCATCATCCCACATTAATTTCCAAAGCTGATCAATACTAACAGGAATGATGGGAATTTGTCGTTCAATAGCCAACCGAAAAGGACCGTTTTTAAATTCATGCAAAATGGGCGGGTATTCATTCCCAATTTTCCCTTCCGGGAAAATGACCAAACTCATGCCCTGCTGCAAATACTCATCTGCTTTCTTAAATGCCTTGAAAGAAGCTATTTTACTCTCCCGGTTCACGGGAATATCGATGGTACGGAAAAACATGCCTAAAACTGGGTTTCTGACCAATTCTTCTTTTCCTAAAAAAGCAAAATTTCCTTTCATCATGAGCGTAATGGCCGTAATATCAAGGTTGGAGGTATGGTTTGCACATACGATATAAGGACGATTCCAATCTAATTTTTGTTGGTAGTGATAGCGGTAGAAATATCCGGCCAAGGCAGAACTAAGAAAACCGAATCCTTTCCGGTAGGTATTTAATTGGAGGTACCGTTCGGGTTTTCTCGAGTAAAAATACATCCAGGGAAAAAACAAAAGGAAACTGATTAGTACTGAGACAATGTACCAGGCGGCGTGGAGTTTTCCTAAAAATCTCATCATGATCCTCAAAAATAGAAAAAATACTTACTTTCGCGAGGTATGGAAACTGTTGTAAGCGGTATTCGAAGTACCGGAAAACTTCATCTCGGGAATTATTACGGCGCTGTACAAAATTTTGTGCGCATGCAGCAGGAATACAACTGCTTTTTCTTTATTGCTGATTATCATTCCTTAACTACCCATCCAACCCCCGAAAATTTACACGGCAACGTAAAACAGGTTTTAGTTGAGTATTTAGCTGCCGGTTTAGATCCTGAACAGGCTACGCTCTACATACAATCTGAAGTTCCGGAGGTTGCAGAATTATACCTTTACCTCAATATGAATGCGTATTTAGGTGAACTGGAACGGAGTACTTCCTTTAAAGATAAGGTACGTGCTCAGCCAGATAATGTGAATGCCGGTTTACTCACTTACCCGGTTTTAATGGCCGCAGATATCCTTATACATAAAGCCACGAAAGTTCCGGTTGGGAAAGATCAGGAGCAACATTTGGAAATGTCGAGAACCTTCGGAAATCGCTTTAACAGAATGTACCAAACAGACTATTTTCCAGAGCCTTATGCCTTCAGTTACTCAGATAAGCTGGTAAAAATTCCAGGGCTCGATGGCAAAGGGAAAATGGGAAAATCAGAAGGAGAAGCCAACGCGGTGTACCTCGCAGATGATGTGGAAACCATCCGGAAAAAAGTAATGAGGGCGGTTTCGGACAGTGGTCCAAGCCAAGCCAATCAAGAAAAACCCGAAGCGATCCAAAATCTTTTCGATTTAATGAAAGTAGTTTCTTCTGCGGATACTTACACTCATTTCGACGACTTATACAATACCTGTCAGATTCGTTACGGTGACTTCAAAAAACAACTGGCTGAAGACATGATTTCAGCTACGGCCCCCATCCGGGAACGAATCCAAGAAATTGAAGCTGACGCTGATTTTCTAAAAAAAGTGGCGAAAATGGGTACTGAAAAAGCCAGGGCGAGTGCTTCAAAAACAATTAAAGAAGTGAGAGAGATTATCGGATTTCGAGCGATGTAGAGAAATAAACTTCGAAATGTATTTACTAATTGTTCTAACGAAGAATTTTATTAATTTCATCCTCCACAGTTAGAACCCAAAACTTCAAATTTATCATGCACATCGCCATCGTTGGAAACATAGGAGCCGGTAAAACCACCTTAACCGAGTTATTGTCTAAGCATTTTGGTTGGGAAGCTCAATTTGAAGCCGTCGACAATAATCCTTATCTGGAAGACTTTTACAGCGACATGAAACGTTGGAGTTTTAACTTACAGATTTACTTCCTAAACAGTCGTTTTCAGCAGATCATTGAGCTCCAGAAAAGCAATAAAAGCATTATTCAGGACCGGACCATTTATGAAGATGCCTATATTTTTGCTGAGAATCTGCACGATATGGGGCTGATGAGCGGAAGAGATTATGAAAATTACCGTTCAATTTTTGATAATATCACTTCATTCATTAAAGCACCCGATCTGTTGATCTACCTACAGGCTTCTGTACCTACCTTGGTGAACAATATTCAGCGTAGAGGACGTGAGTACGAAAGCGGTATCCGTTTAGACTATTTATCTAAACTGAATGAGAAATATAAAAACTGGATTGATGGTTATAAAGAAGGTAAACTCCTAATCATCGACAAAGATAACTTAGACTTTGCCCATAACCCGGAAGATCTCGGATTGATCATTCAACGTATTGAACGTGAAATACACGGTCTTTTTTAACTGATTCTCTAATCCCCTCCCTCAATATGAACATTTTAGGGGTGATTCCTGCACGCTTTGCTTCCACCCGCTTTCCGGGTAAACCGCTCATTGATATTTGCGGGAAAAGTATGATTCAGCGTGTGTATGAACAGGCCTGCAAATCAAGCACACTAGATCAGGTGGTGGTAGCTACTGACGATCAAGACATTTTTGATCATGTATTAGGCTTTGGCGGGCAGGCGATGATGACGGATTCGGCTCATCAGAGCGGTACCGACCGTTGTGCAGAAGTGATGTTACAATTTGTGGACTTTGATGCCTGTATCAATATTCAGGGTGATGAACCCTTGATTGATCCTAAGCAAATTGATCTATTGGGTGAAAAACTACAGGAACAGGACGTAAATCTGGTAACTTTGATCAAAAAAATCGATACACAAGAAGTCCTGTTCAACCAAAATATTCCAAAAGTAATTTGTAATCAAAGCGGAGAAGCCATTTATTTCAGCAGAGCATGTATTCCTCACCTGAGAGGGCTTGATCATTCAGAATGGCTTCAGCATCATACGTTTTACAAGCACATTGGCCTCTACGGTTACCGCAGCGAAACCTTGCAACAAATCACCAAACTGCCCCTCGGACAACTCGAACAGGCGGAAAGCCTGGAACAGCTTCGCTGGATTGAGCATGGCCTGCATATTCATACCGTAGAAACTGAGCTGGAAACGCTGGCCATTGACACCCCAGAGGATTTGGAAATCCTGATTAAAAAGATGAGTGCTGCTGATTAAATAATCAGGATCAAGACTAAAATAATGATGATGATAGCGGCAACCGAGAGGTAAACACCTCCCGAAGTAAAGCCTTTCATCTCTTTTCTCATCTGCTGCACTTCTTTTCTGAGTGCCCTTCTTTCAACAGTACTCAATTTCGATTTATCCATCAATTTAATTTCCATGATCCGGGTTTCTATCTGCTGAATCCGGTTTTTTTCGTAGATACTGATGGCGGATACATCTCGAGTATTCGGCCGGTGTTCACCCGCGAAAGCAGCGGATGCATACACGAACGTGAAAAACAAGAGGGAATAACATAACTTTTTCATACAAATACGTTCTGGTTTTATATACCTAAACGCGTTGAATTGAAAGTTAGTATGGAGATATTTAAGAGGTTGCAGACGGACGCTGACCTGATTTTTTATTTTTCACGCTTGGTTTTCGTTTGTGAGTATGCTGATGACTTTTCTTTTCAGGCTGATAGGCCGGCCCTTGCCCCAGGGGCTCAGGCAGTTGAAGTTTATCAATTTCTTTGCCAATCAAACTTTCAATCGTAAAAAATCGTCGTTGATCCCGCTCGTTTACAAACGTAATCGCGGTACCGGTAGTGGCCGCTCTAGCCGTTCGGCCAATACGGTGGATATAATCTTCCGGATCTGGGGGAACATCGTAATTCAAGACCAAGTCAATTCCCTCCACATCAATTCCCCTTGAAAGCACATCTGTACCAATCAAAAATGGTAATTGGCGTGCTCTAAATGCATTTAGCAAGAGTTCACGCTCCTCCTGTTCCAAATCAGAATGGAAGGCTTTCGCTACAATTCCGGTTTTTCTGAGGGCTTTTGTAGAAGAAAAAATAATTCCACTTTGGTAGGTTTTATCTTTCAGCAAAGAAGTAATTAAAGGGATTTTCTGATGATCGAAAGTAAGATATGCTTGTTGCGTAATTCCTTCAGCGGGTTTAGAAATAGCAATGTTCACCTGCAAAGGGGCATTCAGAATGGCATTTGCCAAGCCTCTGATTTTGGGGGGCATGGTTGCTGAAAATAGCAAGGTTTGGCGCTTTTTCGGCAGGTAAGAGATGATGCGCATGATGTCATCACTAAAACCCATATCCAGCATGCGGTCGGCCTCATCCAAAACCAAATGCTGTAAGTGATCGAGCTGGATGGCACCCGAACTTAAATGCGCTATTAAACGTCCTGGAGTAGCAATTACGATATCCACCCCATCCCGTAAGGCTCTTTTTTGTGTTTCGTAAATGGCTCCATCTCCCCCACCATACACAGCGATGGAACTGATACCCGTAAAGTACGCCAAACCTTCCACTTGCTGATCAATTTGCTGGGCAAGTTCTCTGGTAGGTGCCAATATCAAGGTATTGATGAATTTCTTCTCCGTTTGAGCAATCTGATGAAGAATTGGCAATAAATAAGATGCCGTTTTGCCGGTGCCGGTTTGTGCACATGCAATTAAGTCATGTTTTTGAAGCACCAGCGGAATGGCTTGGGTTTGTATAGGGGTTGGAGTTTTATATCCCATGCTCAGCAGACCTTCCTGCAAATCGGGGTGAAAATTAAAATCGGAGAATGTCAAGTTGGATATTTACTAAATTGTTTTGCCAAAGATACAGCTAATAAAAGCAATTGCATCCATCGGCTCGGTTTAAACGCCCGAGCCCGTTTATCCACAAAGGCAAATTTCTCAACATATGGATGTAAAAACTGAAAAATAACTACCTTTGAATCCCGTACAAAAGGAATCAATTTAGCGCTGATGAGCACTAAAAATTCCATCAAACCACATCATGACTAAATACATTTTTGTTACGGGAGGCGTTACATCGTCATTAGGAAAAGGCATTATTTCTGCCTCATTAGCTAAACTTTTACAAGCCAGAGGCTACCGGGTGACCATCCAAAAATTCGATCCCTATATCAATATCGATCCCGGAACACTTAACCCCTACGAGCATGGCGAATGTTATGTAACTGAAGACGGGGCTGAGACCGATTTAGATTTGGGTCATTATGAACGATTCCTGAATGTAGCTACTTCACAAGCCAATAATATTACCACGGGTCGTATTTATCAAAATGTGATTAACAAGGAGCGTGAAGGCGCCTATTTGGGAAAGACGGTGCAGGTGGTTCCCCACATCACCGATGAGATCAAGCGTAACATGCTTATTTTAGGAGAGAGCGGTAAATATGATATCGTGATCACCGAATTAGGCGGTACAGTGGGCGATATTGAATCATTGCCTTATGTGGAAGCGGTACGTCAGTTGCGATGGGAATTGGGACAACAGAATAGTCTGGTGATTCATTTAACCCTGGTTCCATATTTGGCTGCAGCCGGTGAATTGAAGACCAAACCAACTCAACATTCTGTGAAACTGTTGTTGGAGTACGGCGTACAGCCAGATATTCTGGTTTGCCGGACTGAACATCACTTATCGGCAGATATTCGGAAAAAAGTAGCCTTATTCTGTAATGTAGAGCGAAATGCAGTGATCGAATCGATTGATGCCAGCACCATCTATGACGTACCCTTACTAATGCGTAAGGAAAATCTGGACGGTATTACACTTAAAAAATTGAAACTGCCAGCCAAAGGGGAACCTGATTTAGAAAGCTGGAAAGATTTCCTGGGAAGATTAAAAAATCCTACGGCCGAAGTAAAGATCGGTTTGGTGGGAAAATATGTAGAATTACCCGATGCTTATAAATCCATCAATGAGGCATTTATCCACGCCGGGGCAAAAAATGAGTGCAAGGTGAGGGTAAAGTGCATCCATTCTGAAAGTATCACTGCCGAAAATGTAAAAGAAAAATTGGCTGGATTAGATGGGGTGCTGGTTGCTCCAGGATTTGGCAGCCGTGGTATTGAAGGTAAAATTGAAGCCATCAAATACATCCGGGAGCATCAAATTCCGTTCTTCGGCATTTGCCTGGGCATGCAATGCTCTGTGATTGAGTTTGGCAGAAATGTATTGGGATTGAAAGATGCTCATAGTACCGAGATGAATCCGGACACTAAAAATGCGGTCATTTCGATGATGGAAGAACAGAAAAAAATCAAGAACAAGGGCGGCACCATGCGCTTGGGAGCCTATGCTTGTGAAATTAAGAAAGGTACCAAAGCAGCCGGTATTTACGG
>JBEDFI010000065.1:0-8990 GCA_041175245.1 Bacteroidota bacterium | reverse complement strand
AACCTGAGCCAGGTATTTATGCTCTTTTCCTTTCGGGATGAGTTTACCGATCACCTGCTTCAATTGCTCAACCGTATCAATGGATTGGTTTAATCGTGCAGTAACAATGGTTCTGGCCAGCGACTTTGCATTTTGTATTTCGCCGTACATACCAAAAATTCGGTGCAGGGCCTCTTCCGAATAAGTATTGATGAGCACTTTGGCCGTCAATTCCGATGTACGGTCCATACGCATATCCAAATCCGCGTCAAAACGGATGGAGAAACCGCGATCTGCCTGATCGAACTGATGAGAGGAAACTCCCAAATCAGCCAGAATGCCATCGGCTGGAATTGCACCATGCAAACGGCAGTAATTTTTTAAATACCTGAAATTTTGATCGATGAACACCAGGCGCTCGTCCGCCGGAATATTTTGTTGCGCATCTGCATCCTGGTCAAAGGCCAATAAACGACCTTTAGGACCCAGTTGATTTAAAATCGCTTTTGAATGACCACCACCCCCGAAGGTAACATCCACATAAACGCCGTCGGGCTTAATTGCCAAACCGTCGAGGCATTCCTGCAACATCACCGGAACATGGTAATCAGTCATTGGCGTTCCTCCTGGCAGCATTGCCCATTACTTCTTCGGCCAGATTGGCGAAGTTTTCTGGTTCGTTATCCAATTGAGAATCATAGGCCTCTTTCGCCCAGATTTCTATTTTATTGAATTGACAAGAGAGGACTACCTCTGCAGCAATTCCGGCGTATTCCAATAAAGATTTAGGCAAAAGTACCCGGTTGGCGGCGTCCAGGGTTAATTCTGAGGCACCACGGGTAAAATACCGAATGAATTCGCGGGTTTTCTTTTCGTAGGTGTTCAGTTTAGACAACTCATCTACAATCACCTCCCATTCTTTGCGGGTGTAAACCACCAAATGCTTTTCAAAACCACGGTTCACCACCAGCCCCTCACGCTCCGCTTCGGGCAATTGCTTTTTCAAGCCAGCCGGAATCATCAGCCTGCCTTTGGCATCGAGTTTACAATCAAATTCTCCTAAAAAGTGAGCCATTGCGCCTTTTGTGGTTTTATACAACAGTAAAAATAGAGAGATTCTCCACTTTTTACCACAATCTCCCACAAAAAAGTTTTCCACACTCTTTTTCTCCCACTTTGGGTCAAAAAACCTTCTATAAGGTTGTCTAATCAGAGTACCTTTTCCAGCGACTCGTCGTCATTTGAATTTTATCCAAAATTTTTAATTCTGTTAACTACAGCTATTAAATGCAAGGTTTTAATCTTGTTAAGGAAAACAAAAAACTAATAGATACTGTTATAAATTCTGAATTAACTATTTATGAAAATGAAAATGAAACTAAAAATTGGACTCATAGTTCTTACTTCAGTGCTTGGCCTAAACAATACATTGAACGCACAAACCATTTATGTTGCTGGAGGGGCTTATAACAATCAAGGTAAGTGTGTTGCGAAAGTTTGGAAAAACGGCGCAGCTATGACGCCCCCGCTGACGGATGGAAGATATGATGCAAATGCAACTTGGCTTGCGCTATCTGGTAATGATGTTTACGCTACCGGTTCAGAGCGGAATGCTAACACGAAACTGATAGCTAAAGTATGGAAAAACGGAACTTTGCTTTATGACTTGAGCGATGGAAGAACCAATACTTTTGCAATGGCTTTGGTCATTTCACCTGATAATCATGTATATGTTGCAGGATATGAAGAAATTGCAAATGGTAAGATGGTGGCTAAGGTTTGGAAAGACGGTGTCGTATTGTATCAACTTAATGACGGCACATACAATGCCCGGGCTATGGGTATAGGACTTTTGGGCGATGCAATTTATATATCTGGCTTTATTGAGAGAGCCAATGGAAGAACACTGGCGAAAATCTGGAAGGAGAATGAAGTTTGGGCTGATTTGAGCAATGGTACTCAGAATGCTTATGCCTATGGTCTAACCGTATCAGGTGAGGATGTTTTTGTTGCTGGATCTGAGTATACGGCAAGTGGCCATGCAGTAGCTAAAGTTTGGAAAAACGGAACAGTTGTAACCAGTTTGACCGATGGATCTAATAATGCTGATGCATTTTTTATAGCCATTTCAGGTCAGGATATTTATGCGACGGGTTATGAAGCAAATAGAAATGGAGTCAATGTGGCTAAAGTTTGGAAAAACGGGACTATCTTATATGAACTGAACGATGGAACACGAGATGCTGTTGCCCGATGTGTGGCTGTTCTGGGTAGTGATATTTATGCAGTTGGCTCTGAAGCAACAGGTGCGGATATCGCGGTAGCTAAGGTTTGGAAAAACGGGGTCATTTTAGCACCAACTCTAGGAAACAGCAAGTATGATACTGGAGCTAACTATCTGCTTGTTACTAAATAAAAAAGAAAGCCCAAGCTTAGATTATGGGCTTTTTTTAACACATAACTATTATTCATTAATTGCTTTAACTCCTGGTAATACTTTCCCTTCCATGTATTCGAGCAAAGCACCACCTCCGGTAGATACATAACTAACCTGCTCGGTTAAATTAAACTTGGAAACAGCTGCTGCCGAATCACCACCGCCAATGAGCGAGAAAGCGCCCGATTGGGTAGCTTCTACTACAGACATTGCAATTTCTTTGGTTCCTTTTTCAAAGCTTTCCATCTCAAAAACACCCATCGGACCATTCCACAATACAGTTTTTGATGATTTAACTACTGCCGAAAACAGTTCGCGGGTTTCCGGACCGATGTCTAAGCCCATCCATTCGCTGGGAATTTGTGCAGTTGGGGCAATATCTGTCTTTGCATTGTTAGCAAAGGCATCAGCAATTACCGTATCAACCGGCAGATATAAATTCACCCCCTTGTCTTTCGCTTTCTGAATCAGGCTTAAAGCCAGATCCAATTTGTCGTTTTCACAAATAGAGGTTCCAATTTGTCCGCCTTGTGCCTTCGCAAATGTAAAGGCCATTCCGCCTCCTATGATGAGGTTATCGACCTTTCCGAGTAGTTGCTCAATTAGTTCAATTTTATCAGAAACTTTGGCTCCGCCCATAATGGCCGTGAACGGACGCTCGGCATGGTTCAATACTTTCTCGGCATTGGCTAGTTCACCAGCCATTAGGTAGCCGAAATATTTTGCTTGAGGGAAGAACTGAGCAATCACAGCCGTGGAAGCATGTGCACGGTGAGCGGTTCCAAAGGCATCGTTCACATACACCTCGCCCAAACGGGCTAATTTCTCCGCAAAAGCGGGATCTCCTTTTTCTTCTTCTTTGTAAAAACGCAGGTTTTCCAACAATAACACTTCACCGCTTTGCAGGGCGGCAGCTTGGTCTGTGGCTTGCTGACCGATGCAATCATCGGCAAATTGTACAGGGCGATGCAAGACCTCAGATAAGTGGTTTACGATATGACGTAATGAATAGTTGTTAGTTGGGCCTTCTTTCGGACGCCCCAAATGCGACATTAAAATCACCGAGCCGCCATCGTTCAAAATTTTCTGGATAGTTGGCAGGGCTCCCTGTATCCGGTTATCATCCGTAATCTGGAAATTCTCATCCAGCGGCACATTAAAATCTACACGAATCAGGGCTTTCTTACCCGAAAAGTTCAGTTGGTCTATCGTTTTCATGAATACAGTTTTCAGGGACGAAGTTAGGAAAAAAGCGGCTATTGTATTTTCAGATACATGGCTTTGTGCGGACCGATGCCGGGGATGTCGAATTCTTCAGAAATAAACTCAAAACCCAGACTTTGATAAAACCGGTAAGCATTTTTACGGGCATTGCACCAGAGGTAATTCACACCACGTCCTCGCAAATAAACAATCGCAAAATTCACCACTTGGTTGCCGATGCCCTTGCCTTGCCAATCAGGGTGGGTAGCCATGCCTCGAAGCTGATAAGCAATCCCCTGAAAGCCTTCCTTTACCTGCAGATGGAAACTTGCCACGCAGACAATCTCTCCTTCTTTTTCGAAACCCAGATGAAAAGAATCGGAGGCATCATCGCCCGGGAAAACACATTCGGAAAAAGCTTTACCCTCACGTAAAACCAGCGAACGGAGCGATAAAACATCTTTTGCAGGAATAAAACGAGTCATTATTTTTGTCGGGCTATGCGCTGAGCCAGCTCAGCCATGCGGTTGGAATAACCGAATTCATTGTCGTACCAACCCACCACTTTCACCAATCCGCCCACCACAGAGGTAAGTCGGGCATCAAAAACACAGGAATGGGGATTGTCCAAAATATCTACCGAAACGATCGGATCTTCGGTATAAGAAAGAATTCCTTTTAATTCATTTTCTGCCGCTTTTTTAAAGGCTGCATTAATTTCCTCCACGCTTGCCGCTTTGGTCAAATTGCACGTAAAATCGGTGAGCGAGCCATTTAATACCGGAACCCGGATGCCGGCTCCACCGAGCTTGCCTTCCAAATGCGGAAAAATAGCCGTGATGGCTTTGGCTGCTCCAGTACTGGTTGGGATAATGGAAGCCGAAGCTGCACGAGCTCTGCGTAAGTCTTTGTGCGGGGCATCGTGTAAATTTTGGTCGCCCGTCATGGAATGGACCGTGGTGATGGAACCATCTACAATTCCCCAAAGCTCATCCAATACCTTCACCATGGGTGCCACATTGTTGGTGGTGCAGGAAGCATTGGATAAGATCGGCGACTTTAAGTCTATTTGAGCATCATTGACACCCAAAACCACCGTGGGTACGTCTTTATCCGCCGAAGGCGCAGAAATGATTACTTGTTTGGCTCCCGCGATGAGGTGCTTAGCAGCCCCTTCCCGGGAAGTAAAATGCCCGGTAGATTCAACGATTAAATCGATGTTTAATTCTTTCCAAGGCAGGTGTTCGGGATTTTTTTCCGCAAAAACCGAAATAGCCTTGCCATTGATCAGGAGTTTGCCCGAATCAGCTTTCACTTCGCCTGCGAAGGCACGGTGCACCGAATCGTATTTAAAGAGGTGTGCCAGCGTGGCGGTATCGCTCAGGTCGTTAATGGCGATTACTTCCATACCCTCTTTTTGTAGCAGGGTGCGAAGGCAAATGCGGCCGATACGTCCGAAACCGTTGATGGCAATTCTCATGGCACAAAGTTAGTTCAATTATTGGTCTGAATCAGCATGGATGGCTTCCCAAATTAAGTCCTTCAGCTCAGTCAATCCCTTTTGTGCAACCGATGAAATGAAAATTGATGGGATTTTTGGAAGTTCGTTTTTCATCTCGGCCATTAGTTCTTCATCCAACATATCTGATTTGGTGATGGCCAACACCCGTGGTTTATGCATCAGCTCCCGATTGTAGGCCTCGAGTTCGTGCAGGAGAATTTGGTATTCTTGGTTAATACTGCGGCTGGTATCGGCCGGTACCATGAATAAGAGTACAGAATTTCGTTCAATATGCCGTAAAAAACGAAATCCCAGGCCTTTACCTTGCGATGCGCCTTCAATAATTCCGGGTATATCGGCCATAATGAAAGATTTGTTATCCCGGTAGGATACAATCCCTAAATTAGGAACCAGGGTTGTAAAGGCATAATCGGCGATTTCGGGCTTGGCTGCAGAAACGACCGATAAAAGAGTTGATTTACCGGCATTGGGGAAGCCCACCAGACCTACGTCCGCCAATACTTTCAGTTCCAAAATCATCCATTCTTCCAAACCGGGTTCTCCGGGCTGAGCAAAACGGGGTGTTTGGAGCGTAGAAGTTTTGAAATGCCAATTACCCAAGCCGCCACGACCTCCAGGGGTGAGGATGCGGGTTTCGCCATCCTGCGTAATTTCAAATAAAGTTTCGCCGGTTTCGGCATCTTTTGCGATGGTTCCCAGGGGGACTTCCAGAATTTCGTCTTTTCCGGTGCGGCCGGTTTTTAATGCGCTTCCACCATTCTCCCCGTTTTCTGCAATTACATGTTTGCGGTATTTGAGGTGTAGCAGGGTCCATAACTGGGCATTGCCCCTGAGCATGATGTGCCCACCACGTCCGCCGTCGCCCCCATCAGGTCCGCCTTTAGCGGTATGCTTGTCGCGATGTAAATGCGCTGAACCTGCCCCGCCTTTACCAGAACGGCAGCAAATTTTTACGTAATCAACAAAATTGGATCCTTGCGACATTTTATTTTTTGGAGATACAAAAATAGCGGATGGACAGCTGATGTCGCATCCGCTATTGAATTATTTTTAAGTACTTACAGCTGATTAATTACCTGACAGAGTGATTGAAAAATTTGATCAATTGCACCAATGCCTTCAATGCTGTGAAATTTATGTTGTGCCTTGTAAAAATTTGCTACCGGAGCGGTTTTGGAGTTATACTCTACGATACGTTTACGAATGACTTCGGGGTTGGCATCATCGGGCCGGCGAGATTCTATTCCTCTTAACAAGAGGCGGCGCTCCAATTCATCATCATTCACCTCTAAGGCCAACATGGCAGAGATGGATGATTTTTTTGAAGCCAGGAGCTGATCTAAGGCCTCTGCCTGAGCCACCGTACGCGGAAAGCCGTCGAAAATGAAGCCGTTGGCATCTTTATTTGCGTCCAGTTTGTTACTGATCATCCCAATCACTACTTCATCCGGAACCAAAACGCCCTGATCCATCAGCTTTTTTGCTTCCAAACCCAAGGTGGTTCCTTGTGTAATTTCGCTTCTCAATAAATCACCGGTAGAAAGATGAATTAAATGATACTGATCGATCAACTTTTGGGATTGTGTTCCTTTACCTGCTCCCGGAGGGCCAAATAATACCAGATTAAGCATTTCTTTCTAAATCGTGTTTAAAATTTGAAGCCTTTTCGGATGGTGATCGAAAAGGCTTGCATGTATTGTGGACCTGAAGGGAGTCGAACCCCTAACCTCCTGATCCGTAGTCAGGTGCTCTATCCAATTAAGCTACAGGTCCTATTGATTTACGGACTGCAAAAATAGGAGTTCCGCTCAAAAAAGCAAAGAATTTTGGTTTTTATTGATTTACGGCTTGCCGAATCGCATTAAAATCGGGCAGATCGCCGGCCGACTCCAATACTTCGGCATACACTACTTCGTGATTTGGATTTAAAACAAAAGCTGCTCTTTTAGAAACTCCTTTCAAATTAAATACAAATTCATCGTAACAGGCACCGTAAGCTTTTGAAACTTCTTTGTTGAAGTCTGAAAGCATTGGAAACTGATAATTCTGTTCTTCCTTGAACTTAGCCAGTGTAAATGGAGAATCTACCGAGATGGCGATTACTTCTGCACCCAATCCTTCGTAGTAACCAAAAGTATCTCTCATGGTACATAATTGAGTGGTACATACTCCGGTAAAGGCCATAGGAAAGAAATGAATTACTACTTTTTTTCCGGCGTAGTCACTTAAACTAAGCTCTTTCAGTTCTGAACTGAATAATTTAAAATCTGGGGCCTGTTGGCCTATTTGGATCGTTGCCATATATTAAAATTTGATCAAAGATAGCTTAATGAATTTTTGACTTGAGTTGTTTATCTAAAATTGACAATCCTTCAATAAAAGAATGTGGCTGATAACCTAATTCACGGATGGTTTTGTCCAAGATAAATCCGGTTTTGGGCGGCCTTTTTGCTTTTTGATTCAAACTTTCCGATGTAATTGCCTTGATCAAACTTTTATCCAGCTTCCAAAACTCAGCCACTTGCTCCACCAGTTCTACCATGTTCATCATGTCTTTTCCAGAAGCATTATATATCCCTTCGGCCTCTTTTTGAGCGGCAAGCAAACAGCAGGCGGCAAGGTCTTCGGCCAGCGTGGGCATGCGCCATTGGTCGTTAACCACCGAAATTGTTTCTCCCTTTTCCAAAGCAGCTTTTGCCCAAAGCACAATATTACTCCGGCTCATGTCATTTACGATTCCGTACACAATAATGGTCCTCAAGATTGCAGCCCGGCAACCCGAAGTCTGAATAATTTGTTCTGCATCCAGTTTTGACTGGCCGTAAAAACTTAGCGGATTCGGCTTAGCATCCTCTGTGTAGGGTCCATCTGCTCCATCAAAAATAAAATCAGTAGATAGATGGACCAGATGAATGTCTTCATCTTTACAAACAGCCGCGATGGTTTCAACCGCACGAACATTCAGTTCGAGGCAGGCTTCTTGATCGTTCTCACAGGCGTCTACATTGGTCATGGCGGCGGTATGAATGATCACATCCGGCTTTAATTGCCGGATGAACGACTTCATTTGATCAGGATTGCAAATATCCAGATCCTGGTACTGATAGGTAGACCTCAACGGATGCCGATTCGGTCCTTTTGAAGTCGCGATTAATTCAATTTCGGGATTCAAAAGGGCCAAATCGATAATTTTTTGACCCAAAAGGCCGTTGCTTCCGGTAAGCATGATCTTTTTCATGCTCCAAAAGAGCAGAAATTTGTCGGATGAAACAAGACCAAAGGTTGTTCAAGTTATCTTCGATCTTTAAAACGATTCGATTCGCGGTCTCCCGGATTTTTCCCGGATTTCCGGGTGAGGGCGAGCACCAAAACAATCGCCACCACAATAATCACAAACCAAATCCAACCTTGATCATACCAAGCTCCGGTTTCATTTTGACCGGTAGAGCGCTGATCGGTGTAGGTCGTGTCCTGCGACCAAACTGGCCCTGCGAATAAGGAGATTAGGACTAAAGCTGAAACCCTTGGCCAAGCTTTAATTGATTCGAGTAGTACTTTCATTCCATTTATTTTTCTTTCAATCTTGTAACACCTGAGAAATGAATAAGTTCTTCAATTTTTTTACTGGCATTTTTCTTGAAAAAATTAATGCTCTTCTATTATTTTTTCCGCTATAAAGTGTATTTTTGCAGACCGAAAAAAGCAGCCTGCACAGGCTCCACTAAAAAAAGAGTAAAAGATCATTTTATACCGTTTTATATGCCAAACACAGGAAAAATAGCCCAAATTATCGGTCCGGTTGTAGACGTAAGTTTTGCCGAAAATGCGCACTTACCAAAAATTTACGAT
>JBEDFI010000064.1:0-9221 GCA_041175245.1 Bacteroidota bacterium | reverse complement strand
CACCACATCCGTTTCAAAGGTCGCTCGGCTACTTCCGGCGACTGGATTAAAAAGAATCCCAAAACTGCCGATCGCTGGCAGATCAATTACCAAAATAAAGACATCAGTATCCATTTCCGTTTGGGCCTCACCTCCTTTAAACACGTGGGTATTTTCCCGGAGCAGGCCGTGAATTGGGATTTCATTGCCCAGCACATCAAACGTTTCAAAAACCCGGAACCCAAAATACTTAACCTCTTTGCCTATACCGGCGGAGCTTCGCTGGCGGCCAAGGCGGCCGGCGCCGATACCACGCATGTAGACTCCATTAAACAAGTGGTTAGCTGGGCAAACGAAAATCAGGAATTATCTAAATTAAAAGACATCCGCTGGGTAGTGGAAGATGCCTTAAAATTTGTGAAACGAGAAATTAAAAGGGGCAAAAAGTACCACGGCATCATCCTCGATCCGCCTGCCTATGGCCATGGGCCTAACGGTGAAAAATGGAAGTTGGAAGACCATATTCAGGAAATGATGCAGGATGTGGTGCAGTTGCTGGATGAAAAAGAACATTTCCTCATCCTCAATGCTTACTCCATGGGCTTTTCATCGGTCATCATCGAAAACCTGATCACCAGTTCGTACCCTGCGGTAAGTAACCTGAGTTGCGGCGAATTGTATTTACAGGCAAAAAGCGGATGTAAATTACCTTTAGGCGTTTTTGGCCGGTTTTTTAAATAAGGATCATTTAACTATCGATAAAACTGATTAGTTTAACATCATCCACCAAAGCAAAATTGAAACAAGCTATGTTCCACTTCAAGAAATTCCTTCTTCTTTTATTGCTTGCCAGTATTGGTTTAAGCAGCTGCAGTCAATCCAACGGCTCTTCAAAAAGCAGTAAAACCGATAGCCTGCAGGCAAAACGGGCAGCTGAGTATGCGGCCATCGACACCGTGGCTTACCGACAGAAAATGAAAGCCCTTGCCAATGGCGACACTACCGGTAAATGGCCGGTAAAGAAGGACCCTTATCCACTACCGGGTGCAATCTTGCCCTTTAAGCGCATCATTGCCTATTACGGAAATTTATACTCGGTAAGGATGGGCATACTGGGCGAATTACCCCCTAAGCAAATGCTGGCCAAACTGGATCAGGAAGTAAAACACTGGGAAAAAGCAGATCCATCTACCCCGGTACAAGCTGCCCTGCATTATATTGCCGTAGTTGCGCAGGGCGATGGCGGCAAAGACGGGAAATACCGTTTCCGTATGCCCGATAAGCAAATTGATTCGGTATTGAGTATTGCCAAGATGCGCAAAGCCATTGTATTTCTGGACATTCAGGTGGCCTTAAGTGATATCCGATCTGAATTGCCACGCCTGGAAAAATATTTGAAACTGCCGAACGTACACTTGGGCATCGACCCGGAGTTCTCCATGAAGACCGGCGCAAAACCAGGCAGCAAGATCGGCACCTACGATGCGGCAGATATCAATTATTGCTCCGATTACCTGGCTAAACTGGTACAGGAAAATGCCTTGCCGCCCAAGGTATTCACCATTCACCGCTTTACCAAAGGAATGGTCAGCAACAGCAAGCTCATTAAGCTAAGACCAGAAGTACAGCTGGTGATGCACATGGATGGATGGGGTGCACCCGAGCTGAAAAAAGGAACTTACCGCCACTGGATTTACAATGAACCGGTGCAGTTTACCGGCTTTAAGTTGTTTTACAAGAACGACATCAAGAACCCGCCGCACCGCTTAATGACACCCGAAGAATTGGTGAAGCTGACCCCTAAACCCATTTATATCCAATACCAATAAGATGGAAAAGCTGGTTCTGGGAGGCGGTTGTTTTTGGTGTACCGAAGCCGTTTTTCAACGACTCAAAGGGGTAGATAAAGTTGTTTCAGGCTATATGGGCGGCATTTTCCCCAATCCCAGCTACCGCGAAATCTGTACCGGCAAGACCGGACACGCCGAGGTAATTCAGATCCAATTTGACCCTGAACTCATCCGTTTGGAGGAATTGCTGCTGGTTTTCTTTAAAACACACGATCCTACCACCCTCAACCGTCAGGGCAATGATGTGGGTACCCAATACCGTTCGGTGATTTTTTACCGTAATGAAACACAGCATGAAACAGCAGCAAAACTCATCCAACAGTTAGAGGACGAACACATTTTTGATGCCCCCATTGTAACTGAGCTAAGCCCTGAAAGTGCGTTTTACCCGGCAGAAGACTACCACCAAGACTATTTCAACCAGAATAGTTATCAGCCCTATTGCAGCTTTGTGATACAACCCAAGCTGGAGAAATTCACGAAGGAGTTCTCAGGTCTACTTAACCTAGAATAAACCCAACTGACCCTTGTCATCGATCTCTAAATCATCCGGATTAGTGATTTCGAACCCTATATCTTTTACAGGTTTTGCTAATGGCTGCTCAAGTTTTAGCTCTTCAGGAACATTTTCTGTTGCAGATTCTGGAACCAAGGGTTCGATTAGCGCCCTATCCGTCAGCGTTGCCTCCGGCTCGGTAGCTTCAGGCTCAACTATAGCTAATTCTGCCTGTTCATTCTTGTCTGCAGAAAGCTCCTCTTCCGCTTCCTCTGAAGCTAAAAGTGTAACTTTCTGTACCTCATGTTGGCTCAATCGGTTACCCATGGCTTTCATGCCTTTTACATCAATTAATTCGCTTAGATCTTGTTCTAAGGTATCGGGTGTTTGGGTTTTACCCTTCAATACATCCAGCTTAACTTTTGGATTTTTAGCGCCGCTGATCAGGATGAATTTCGAACCGGCTTCCTCAGAAATAATGGATGTTTTTCTACCATCGGCGGTTTTCTCAAATACAAATCGTTTCAGGTAGTAATTTTTTGATTTTCCATCAATATGAACCACCGAATACACCTTTTCAGGGCGATATTTTTCGATGAGTACCAGATGATCATCAAAGTGTGTGCTCAAGTCGAAACCACTGAGTTCGTACACTCCGTCGGCATTCACACATAAGATCTGATCATCGCCGTCAAATTCGCCCAAATATTTACCCCGAGCATCCACGTTCAATCGTTTAAGAATCTCATCAAACCAGATTTTACGTCCTGCTAAGGTTGATACCCCTTTGGTTTTCAATACCACTTTCTTCACGGGATATTTGGTGACGGTATTTCCCATGGAAGCTCGACCTTTAACTGCGATCTCTGCAAAGTCCAAATCGAATTGGAGTTTGCGTAATTTGGAATGCGGTTTCAACTGCACGTTTACCACTTCGGCTTCTCCATTCGGATTGGCAGTAAAATATAGCACCTGCGAACCTTTGCTGCCTTTGGTCAGGTCGTATTCCTTGTCGCGGGTTACCCCCAGCACCGAAAAACGCTTGATATAAGATGCCCCGCTCTGACCATCTTTGTAGATCATGTTGTAAACGGTGCGTTCATCGTTCTTTTTGAACACCTGGGCATGGATGATGTCTTTACCCACAAATACTTTCTCTGCTACCTTAGTGACGGTGAATTTACCATCTGCCCGGAAGGCGATGATTTCATCCAGATCCGAGCAATCGCCAACAAATTCATCTTTACGCAGCGAAGTCCCGATAAACCCGTCTTCGCGGTTCATGTATAATTTCACATTGGCTAAAGCTACTTTTGCTGCTTCTACCTTGTCAAACAAGCGGAGTTCCGTTTTACGCTCCCTTCCTTCGCCGTACTTGCTGCGTAGTTTTTCAAACCAGGCAATCGTGTATTCGGTGAGATTTTTCAAGTGTTTGTTTACCACCTTGATGTCTTCCTCGAGTGCCTTCATCAACTCATCCGCTTTTTTCACATCAAAGCGGGTGATGCTGCTCATCGGCTTATCGATCAGCTTTTTATAATCTTCGGGCAAAATCTCCCGGTAAAACTGCTCTATAAAGGGCATGAAGAGCGTGTTCAACACCAATACTACGTTATCAAAATCACTGGAATTCTCGTAATCAGGATGTTTATACATCCCTTCTTGAATAAAGATCTTCAAGAGATTGCTGAAGAAAATCTTTTCCTTGAGTTCAGCAAGCTTAATCTCCAGCTCCTGCTTCAGCAAGGCCTTGGTATGTTTAGTACATTCCATGAGAATATCATTCACGCTCATGAAATGCGGCTTATCTCCCTTAATGATACAGGTATTGGGTGAAATAGAGACTTCGCAGTCCGTAAAGGCATAGAGGGCATCAATGGTCACATCGGGCGAAATGCCGGGTGCCAGGTGGATGATGATCTCTACGTCTTTGGCGGTATTGTCTTCAATTTTCTTGATCTTGATCTTACCCTTATCGTTTGCCGCGATCACGCTATCGATCAAGCCACCGGTGGTGGTGGTGAAGGGAATTTCAGTAATGGCGAGGATTTTTTTATCGCGTTCTACAATTTTAGCACGTACCCTGATCTTACCTCCCCGCTGTCCTTCATTATAGGCCGAGCAATCGGCCATCCCGCCGGTCGGAAAATCAGGCATTAAATTAGGTCGGTTACCGCGTAATACTTCAATGGAAGCATCGATCAATTCCAAGAAATTATGAGGCATTACCTTGGTGGCCAAACCCACCGCAATTCCATCGGCCCCTTGGGCTAACAGAAGCGGAAACTTTACAGGAAGGGTGACCGGCTCCTGGTTTCGTCCATCATAACTGGATTGCCATTCGGTGGTATCGGGATTGAAAACTACATCGAGGGCAAATTTAGATAAACGGGCTTCGATGTAACGTGGAGCAGCGGCAGAGTCGCCGGTAATGGGATCTCCCCAGTTACCCTGGGTATCAATCAATAAATTTTTCTGTCCAATCTGCACCATGGCATCGCCGATGGAGGCATCGCCGTGCGGATGGTATTTCATGGTATTCCCGATTACGTTGGCTGCCTTGTTGAAGCGCCCGTCGTCCATCTCTTTCAAAGAATGAAGGATACGTCGTTGCACGGGTTTCAGCCCATCGTGAATATGGGGTACCGCACGGTCGAGGATTACGTAAGAAGCGTAATCGAGGAACCAATTTTCATACAATCCCGAAAGGGAAATAATATTATGACTGATCTCGTTTTCTGGTGCTGATGCTGGATCTAATTCTTCGCTCATCCTGTACTGTTATCCAATTAAATTATTGATTATGCAAGCAAGGCTTGTTCTTGAGCGGCAGCCTCTGCCAGGCGGTCTTGCTCCAGGTAATCAACCTCTACTCTTAAATTTTTGATGATGTGTTGCTGTCTTTCGGGCGTATTTTTGCCCATGTAGTACTCCAACAGACTTTTAATGCTTTGCTCTTTATTGAGCAATACCGGATCGAGACGAATGTCTTTACCGATAAATAATCCAAACTCTTCGGGTGAGATCTCTCCCAAGCCTTTAAAGCGGGTAATTTCCGGCTTACCGCCTAATTTATCAATGGCCCGCTGACGTTCTTCATCACTGTAACAATAAATGGTTTCTTTTTTATTACGTACCCTGAATAAAGGGGTTTGCAAAATAGACAGGTGCCGGGCCTTGACCAAATCCGGGAAAAACTGCAAGAAGAAAGTCATCAAGAGGAGGCGAATGTGCATGCCGTCCACATCGGCATCGGTGGCAATGACAATGTTATTATACCTCAAACCATCTAAACCATCCTCAATGTTAAGGGCATGCTGCAAAAGGTTGAACTCCTCATTTTCGTACACCACCTTTTTGGTCAAACCATAACAATTGAGGGGCTTACCCTTCAAGCTGAACACGGCCTGAGTCATCACATCGCGAGATTTGGTGATGGAACCGCTGGCAGAATCTCCCTCGGTAATAAACAAGGTGGTTTCTTGCTTGCGTTCGTGCTGATCTTCAAAATGAATTTTACAGTCCCGCAGCTTACGATTGTGCAGAGAGGCTTTCTTTGCCCGTTCGTTGGCCAGTTTTTTAATACCGGCAATATCTTTACGCTCACGCTCCGACTGCAGGATGCGTTTCAAGAGTGCATCGGCTGTTTCGGGATGTTTGTGCAGGTAATCATCCAGCTCTTTTTTGATGAAATCGTTGATGAAGGTACGGACACTCGGTCCCTCCGGACCCACGTTCAAGGAACCCAGTTTGGTTTTGGTTTGGGATTCGAATACCGGCTCCTGCACCTTGATGGCGATGGCTGCCACGATGGAAGCCCGCACATCGGAAGCATCAAATTCTTTCTTATAAAATTCGCGGATAGTTTTTACCACCGCTTCGCGGAATGCGGCTTGGTGGGTTCCTCCCTGAGTGGTGTGCTGGCCATTCACAAAAGAATAATATTCTTCTCCGTATTGCTGACCATGGCTCATCGCTACCTCAATATCCTCTCCCTTTAAATGGATGATGGGATAGCGTATATTTTCAGTATCCGTATTTCGATCTAATAAATCATATAAACCCCGCTCTGAGAAAAACTTTTGACCGTTATAATTGACGGTTAATCCGGAATTGAGGAATACATAATTCCAGATCATGCTCTCTACAAACTCCGGAATAAAGCGGTAGTTACGAAAAATTGAATCATCCGGATAAAACGTTACGGCCGTGCCGTTTCGTTGAGTGGTTTCTGATTCGGGAAGATCGTTCGTGAGCTCTCCTTTCTCAAATTCTGCTTTTTTGGTTTTACCATCCCGGTAGGATTGTACGGCAAAAGACGTAGAAAGAGCATTGACGGCCTTGGTACCCACTCCATTCAAACCCACGGACTTTTGGAATGCTTTAGAATCATACTTTCCACCCGTATTGATCTTTGAGACACAATCGATGACTTTACCCAATGGGATGCCTCGTCCGTAATCTCTGACGGAAACCTTGTGATCGGTGATGTTGATATCGATAGTTTTTCCGGCACCCATCACAAATTCATCGATGGAATTGTCTACAATCTCTTTCAACAACACATAAATACCGTCGTCATAGGCCGATCCATCACCCAACTTACCGATATACATTCCGGGCCGTAAGCGGATATGTTCCTTCCAATCGAGGGAGCGTATGCTGTCTTCACTATAATTCAATTCTTCCATAGTTCACGAGAATCAGATTCCTGATGGCAAATCTAAAATTTTTCCATGCCCTTATTGATGATAAATTTCCACATCTGTAGAATTAACTCCTTAACTGGCCTCATACTGTATACTTTACTATACAATTACAGGCAGACTCGCCTTTAACTGCAAAAAGAAATGTTTGCCATTGGTTAAAGTTTTATGATTTAAATGATAGAATAGGTGGATTTAGGGATGTTTAAAATCGTTTTCACTTAAAATCAGGATCAATTGGCTTAAGAAGCAATGTTGGTACATAATTGGCCTGTATAATTTCAACTAGCATTGAGATAAACGATTCTGTTAACATTAAACCAATTTTTATGAAAAAGCCAGCAAGCAACCATTTATCTGCACTTACCGAAGGGTTTGATAAATTACTCGTTCAGTTAATCCTTGAAGATCTGCGACAATTAAGGCAAGAACACGAAAAATCAAGAAAAGTTTATTTCCGTTTACCCGCCCCCGATCAGTACTTCAGGCAAAAATGAGTGGCTGCCATCATTTTTTATCTCTTTAAACTTTATCATCTTTGCGACATCTAAAAAAGATGTCGATGAAACGAGTGTATACGTTTAAAGCAAAGTACCTAAGGGCTTTTCTATGGATGATTGCTTTCTGGTTTATGAATCATTCCTCTCTGTTTGCTCAAAAAAAAGCATTCATCCATCAGAATATACGGGCTAAAGAAGCGTTTGTGGTGGATGGCCTGGCTCAGGACTGGCAGCTTGACACGCTGAACTTCAATAAACAAAGTAAACTGGCTTATGCCATAGGGAATACTGACAGCACCCTGTTTTTTCTTCTGAAAAGCACCGATTTATCTGATTTAGGGAGACTGTTAAGAGGCGGAATTCGAATCGGCATCAATGCCAAGGGCGAAAAAAAAGTGAAGCAAGAACTTATATTTCCGGTTTTACAGGGAAGAATTATGCGTCCTGCACAGCCCGGGGGCAGGAGCCGGGAACAAACACAAAAGGCCATTAATGAAGAGCTGACAAAACTAAACATGCTACAAATAGGCGGTTTTGATCAACTGCTGGATGGAAAAATTGCCCGAAAAAACGAATTTGGAATTCAGGCGGCAGCCAGACTGGATGAAGCGGGTTTTCTGGTTTGTGAATACGCCCTGCCCATGAAATTGTTACAAATTGATGCTGCTAAAAATGGTAATTTTGCTGTCCAGATCAGGATAAACGGATTGAACCTTAACACCAACATCCAGAATAACACTGTAAACGTTCCTGCAGGATTAAACCCCATTGGAAGGAGTTTTCCGCAGCGTTTACCAGGAATGGAGGGATTTGAACCTTCTGAATTTTGGATCATCAGTCGTTTAGCGCCCACAACCCGATAGCATTTCCACACACCATGAAAAAATTAGTACTGCTTGCCTCTTTACTCCTATTTAATGTACTTGTATTTGCTCAAAGCAATTACGAAGTAAGTGGAACTGTAAGAGATTCTTCTGGACGAAGTGTGATTGCCGCAACCGTTAAATTAGCCATGGCAAAGGATACTTTATTCACCCGAAGCAATGTTGATGGCTTTTTTAAATTCAGTGCTGTAAAATCGGGTCAGTTTCTCATAAGCATTAGCAGTTTGGGGTTTCAAGCTGTCAACAGAAGATACCTGTATAAAGATGGAGAAGGAAAGCTTGAGTTAGACCCCATCATCCTGAAAGCCTCTGCAAAAGAATTGAATGAAGTGGTGATTTCGGGTACACCCAGTGTAACTGTAAAAGAAGACACCGTGGAGTACCGGGCAGCCGATTATAAGTTAAAAGAAGATGCACAGGTGGAAGACCTGCTTCGGAAATTACCTGGAGTGGAGGTTGACCAAAACGGAAATGTTAAAGCACAAGGGAAACAGATCACCAGAGTGCGGGTAAACGGAAAAGATTTTTTTGGGGGTGATGTAAAAACGGCTACACAGCAATTACCTGCAAACCTGATCGATAAAATACAGATTGTAGATGATTACGGCGATCAGGCTAATTTTACTGGGATTAAGGAAGGAGATCCGGAAAAGATTCTGAACATCCAGATCAGGCCGGATAAAAACAAAGGCTATTTTGCAAGAGGAACCATAGGTGAGGGGAATGAAGATCGGTACCAGGGCAACCTGAGTGTAAACTACTTCAACGATAAACAGCAAATTTCTTTTCTCGGAAATCTGAATAAT
>JBEDFI010000063.1:0-9243 GCA_041175245.1 Bacteroidota bacterium | reverse complement strand
ACCTGTGTCGGTTTACGGTACGGGTTTTAATAACCTGAAGCTTAGCGGGTTTTCTTGGAAGTCTGCTTACCTGAACTATCACCTCCCCCGAAGGTTTGTGGTACTATCAGCTTTCAGCATCCCGGGCGGATTTGCCTACCCAGGATATACCTACAGCCTTTAACGAACTATTCCGTCAGTTCGCGTCAGTGTCACTACTCCGTCACCGCATCGCAGTTATTAAAAGTACTGGAATATTAACCAGTTGTCCATCGGAATTTCCACTCGGATTATCCTTAGGCCCCGACTAACCCTGATCCGATTAGCGTTGATCAGGAAACCTTAGTCTTTCGGTGGGCGGGTTTCTCTCCCGCCTTATCGTTACTTATGCCTACATTTGCTTTTCCAGAAAGTCCAACATGTCTTACGACACATCTTCACTCTCGCTGGAATGCTCCCCTACCGATCTTTCGATCCCATAGCTTCGGTGGTACACTTGATGCCCGTTTATTATCCATGCCCGATCGCTCGACTAGTGAGCTGTTACGCACTCTTTAAATGAATGGCTGCTTCCAAGCCAACATCCTAGCTGTCTGTGCAATCGGACCTCGTTAGTTCAACTTAGCATACACTTGGGGACCTTAGCTGATGGTCTGGGTTCTTTCCCTCTCGGCGCGTGACCTTAGCACCCCGCGCCTCACTGCCGTGTATATTTGATAGCATTCGGAGTTTATCTGGATTTGGTAGGATTTGACTCCCCCGCACCCAATTAGTAGCTCTACCTCTATCAAACTCACCACGACGCTGTTCCTAAAAACATTTCGGGGAGTACGAGCTATTTCCCAGTTTGATTAGCCTTTCACCCCTACCCTCAAGTCATCCGGAAACTTTTCAACGTTTATCGGTTCGGTCCTCCAGTACCTGTTACGGCACCTTCAACCTGCTCAAGGGTAGATCACAAGGTTTCGCGTCTACCTCCCCTGACTATACGCCCTATTCAGACTCGCTTTCGCTTCGGCTTCGTGACTTAATCACTTAACCTTGCCAGGAAAGAGTAACTCGTAGGCTCATTATGCAAAAGGCACGCCGTCATCCCGATAAATCGGGACTCCGACCGCTTGTAAGCACACGGTTTCAGGTTCTATTTCACTCCCCTGTTCGGGGTTCTTTTCACCTTTCCCTCACGGTACTGGTTCACTATCGGTCTCTCAGGAGTATTTAGCCTTACCGGATGGTGCCGGCAGATTCCCACAAGGCGTCTCCAACCTCGCGGTACTCAGGATACTACTAGTCATCTTCGCTTACGTGTACGCAGCTATCATGCTCTATGGCGGACCTTCCCATGTCCTTCCACTTCACTCAGATGTACCGTCTGTAGTCCTACAACCCCAGATTTGCCGTAACAAATCTGGTTTGGGCTCTTTCCCTTTCGCTCGCCACTACTCAGGAAATCATTATTATTTTCTCTTCCTCTGCTTACTTAGATGTTTCAGTTCGGCAGGTTTGCGCATTTTGCAACTAGTCTTCAACTAGTTAGGTTTCCCCATTCGGAAATCACCGGATCAATTCGTATTTGCCAATCCCCGGTGCTTATCGCAGCTTATCACGTCCTTCATCGCCTCTGAGAGCCAAGGCATCCTCCGTGTGCCCTTTCTTACTTTCTTCTTCGCATGCCGCTTTTGCTCGGCATGGAATGCTTTTTGATAGTATTGTTTTGAATCTGAGCAAGCTCTTCATCGAAACAACACGTCTCTACTGTTGTCTTCTCTTTCAATTATTTTTTTCAATATGTCAAAGAACGTTTTGTTCTGCTTTCGTACTAAAACTAATACAGAACATCGTGGAGAATAACGGATTCGAACCGTTGACCCCCTGCGTGCAAGGCAGGTGCTCTAGCCAGCTGAGCTAATTCCCCGATGCGTGTGTAACTTGTTGTAGTCCCGAGCAGATTTGAACTGCTGACCCCTACATTATCAGTGTAGTGCTCTAACCAAACTGAGCTACGGGACTGTATTAGTATTGAGTAGGGGAGTATTGAGTAGTGAGTTCTTCTCATTGTTTGGCTCTCCTATCAATGCCCGTTCTCAAATTGGAGCACTATTGATGGCTCATCTTTTGGGTAATATGATTAAGAAAATATCTGTAGCGTAGCGAGCGTCAATTCAGCTCTAGAAAGGAGGTATTCCAGCCGCACCTTCCGGTACGGCTACCTTGTTACGACTTAGCCCCAATTACCGGTTTTACCCTAGGACGCTCCTTGCGGTTACGTACTTCAGGTACCCCCAGCTTTCATGGCTTGACGGGCGGTGTGTACAAGGCCCGGGAACGTATTCACCGCAGCATTGCTGATCTGCGATTACTAGCGAATCCAACTTCATGAGGTCGAGTTGCAGACCTCAATCCGAACTGTGAACAGCTTTTTGAGATTGGCATCTTATTGCTAAGTAGCTGCCCTCTGTACTGCCCATTGTAGCACGTGTGTAGCCCCGGACGTAAGGGCCATGATGACTTGACGTCGTCCCCTCCTTCCTCTCTGTTTGCACAGGCAGTCTGAATAGAGTCCCCACCATTACATGCTGGCAACTATTCATAGGGGTTGCGCTCGTTGCGGGACTTAACCCAACACCTCACGGCACGAGCTGACGACAGCCATGCAGCACCTAGTTTCGTGTGATTGCTCACTGATTCATCTCTGAATCATTCACTAACTTTCAAGCCCGGGTAAGGTTCCTCGCGTATCATCGAATTAAACCACATGCTCCTCCGCTTGTGCGGGCCCCCGTCAATTCCTTTGAGTTTCACCCTTGCGGGCGTACTCCCCAGGTGGAATACTTAACGCTTTCGCTTAGACGCTAACTGTTTATCGCTAACATCGAGTATTCATCGTTTAGGGCGTGGACTACCAGGGTATCTAATCCTGTTTGATCCCCACGCTTTCGTGCCTCAGCGTCAATAACACCATAGTAAGCTGCCTTCGCAATTGGTGTTCTGAGACATATCTATGCATTTCACCGCTACTTGTCTCATTCCGCCTACCTCTAGTGTATTCAAGCTCATCAGTATCAAGGGCACTGCGATGGTTGAGCCACCGTCTTTCACCCCTGACTTAATAAGCCGCCTACGCACCCTTTAAACCCAATAAATCCGGATAACGCTTGGATCCTCCGTATTACCGCGGCTGCTGGCACGGAGTTAGCCGATCCTTATTCTTACGGTACATTCAGCTCGGTACACGTACCAAGGTTTATTCCCGTATAAAAGCAGTTTACAACCCGTAGGGCCGTCTTCCTGCACGCGGCATGGCTGGTTCAGACTTGCGTCCATTGACCAATATTCCTTACTGCTGCCTCCCGTAGGAGTCTGGTCCGTGTCTCAGTACCAGTGTGGGGGGTCATCCTCTCAGATCCCCTAGACATCGTTGCCTTGGTGAGCCGTTACCTCACCAACTAGCTAATGTCACGCATGCTCATCTTCATCCCATAAATGTTTGATTATTCAACGATGCCGTTAAATAATTTTATGCGGTATTAATCTCTCTTTCGAGAGGCTATCCCCCTGATGAAGGTAGATTGCATACGCGTTACGCACCCGTGCGCCACTGTCATATAAGATAAGCAAGCTTACCTCATAATCTCGTTCGACTTGCATGTATTAGGCCTGCCGCTAGCGTTCATCCTGAGCCAGGATCAAACTCTCCATTGTATGAGTGTTTGTTTCTGACTCTATTTTATCAATAGAATCGAATTGTTTTTCTATTTATTTGAATTGACTTTGAAAGAATTTGAGTTCTTCCGAACTCGTTACGCTACATGATATCTCTTAAAGAACTTGTCGCTTTGCCTCTCGGTTTAGCTATATCAATCACTCGAATGAGTAGAATTGTTTCTGATTTCTAAACTAACATCGCGTTAGTTTTGGTGCCGCATTTTTTCTTAACCAACCCCTCTTCTCATTTTGCGGACTGCAAAGGTACAACCTTTATTTTAACCTTCCAAAAAAATCTGAATTTTTTTGTTTCCAACTTCTATAAAAGCATTTGCTTTCTTTTTGAGCGGGCTACAAAGGTAGGAATACTCAGCAGACTACACAAGTGTTCTGTTGATTTTTTTGTAAGTATTTTATAATTGGCTGTAATACAATGCTATATTTTTAAGCATAATTATTGAATGGTGAATTATATTGTATTTTTATGGATATGGGAAGGAAAATACCTGATGCACTTATTCAATCTCTGGAACAGCTTGAAGGATTTGACTCTCGAACTTTTTTACAAGTACATGCACTGAATGAACCCCTGTGTTCGATTCGGCTGAATCCCGAAAAATCTTCCTCTGGTTTTACAAATGAACAAGTTGTTCCCTGGAACCTGCAGGGCCGCTATTTAAAAGAACGACCCTTGTTTACTGCCGATCCGCTTTTTCATGCGGGTTGTTATTATGTTCAAGAGGCCTCCTCGATGTTTTTAAGTCATGTATTAAAACAAACTGTGGACTTGTCTTCCAGGCTTCGGGTGCTGGATCTCTGTGCTGCACCTGGAGGCAAGAGCACTTTGATCAGCTCCTTATTAAACCCGCAAAGTTTATTATTGGCGAATGAAATTATTAAAAGTAGAATTCCTATTCTGTCCGATAACCTGACTAAATGGGGCAAGCTCAACACCTATATTAGCCAAAACGATCCTAGAGATTTTAGCAAATTACCTAGTTATTTTGATCTAATTGTGGCAGATGCTCCATGTTCCGGCTCCGGGATGTTCAGAAAAGATCCTGAAGCCATCACCGAATGGTCAGAAGAAGCCGTAAACTTATGCAGCCAGCGTCAACAACGAATTTTAGCGGATGTATATCCTGCTTTAAAGAAAGACGGAGTATTGGTTTATTCTACCTGCTCATACTCGGAGGCGGAGAACGAAGCTATTTCAGATTGGTTGAGCAAAAACTTTGCACTGGAGAGCATCCGGCTGAAAATTGACCCTGCCTGGGGCATCGTGGAAACACAGTCAAACATTGATGGGAATTGGGGCTATCGGTTTTATCCTCATTTAATAAAAGGAGAGGGCTTCTTTTTGGCTTGTTTCAGAAAAAAAGAAGGTGATTTGACCCAAGATGTAAAAATCCGAAAACAGGAGCCAATAAAAATCCCCGTAAAGCACCTTGAAGAATTGAACCGTTGGATTTCTTCAGATTCGATTTCCATCCGGCCTTTTCAGGACGGATATCTAGCCATCCCCTCCGGACATGTACTGGATTTAAGCCTCTTACAAGAGCGCCTCTACCTGAAAAAATCGGGCACCCGGCTTGGGAAATTTGCCGGGAACGATCTGATTCCGGATCATGAGCTGGCTTTGAGCATTGCTGCCTCCGATACGATTCAACGAATAGCGCTCACTCGGGAACAGGCAATCAGCTACCTAAAAAAAGAAGAACTTCGTCTTGAAACCGATACAAGGGGATGGGCCTTGATGTGTTTTGAGGGCTTTGGATTGGGCTGGGCGAAAATTCTGCCCACCCGCATCAACAATTATTACCCTAAAGAACAGCGGATTTTTGATTCATCGATCAGCTAATCAACTTCTTAATACTGACCTGTAGAAAGCATTACCAGGGTACAGGCTTCGAGCGTTTCTATTCCTCTTTCATTCGCCAAACTTTCAAGTTCTGCGTTTTCCGTACCCGGGTTAAAGATAATGCGATGTGGTTGGGTAGTTAATATATAGTCATAATAAGCCGGTTGATTTTGCGGGCCTATATATAAGGTAATGGTATCAATGTCGGTGTAGATTTTTTCGGCAGGTTCAATGGCTACCCCTGCCACTTCACCTGATTTCATTCCCACGTTTACGATGGGATGGCCATGCTGACTCAAGCGTTCTGCAGCAAGGTAGGCATAACGCTCCGGATTGGTGCTTGCTCCTAAAATGAGTGTTTTCTTTTTCATCTTTGCAAAAATACTCGCTTTACGCGATTTGTTTACTCGCCGCTTCTGCACAATTGATCCCGTCAATGGCGGCCGATACAATTCCACCTGCATACCCTGCGCCTTCCCCGCATGGATATAAACCGGCAATTTGCGGATGTTGCAAGGTTTCACGATCTCTGGGTATGCGTACCGGCGAGGATGTTCTAGATTCTACCCCCACCAATATTGCTTCATTAGTATAATAAGCTTTCATTTTTTTAGCAAAAGCAGGCAGGGCTTTCCTTAAGCGACGATCAACAAATTCAGGAAGAATTTCGCCTAATTGTACGCTTTTGGTTCCAGGCAAATAGGAATTGATCGGCAAATCCGCCGAGAGGCGGCCCTCAACGAAATCAAGCATTCGTTGTGCGGGAGCTACCAGGTTTCCGCCTCCCAGCCGATAAGCTTGTTGTTCGATGGCAGCCTGAAAATCAAGCATAGCCAGGGGATTATTCATGGAGTCAGACACATCTTCCAAATTAATTTGGACCACGGTACCGGAATTGGCATAGGGGTTATTCCGTTTGGAGGGCGACCAGCCATTTACCACAATTTCATTAAAATCGGTGGCGCAGGGGGCAATAATTCCTCCGGGACACATACAAAACGAAAATACGCCTCGGCCATCCACCTGCTCTACCAGACTATAATAAGAAGGCGGCAAATACGGACCACGAAGCTCGCAGTGGTATTGCGCCTGATCGATCAAACTTTGCGGGTGTTCAATACGTACACCTAGAGCAAAGGGCTTGGCTTCGATCAGAATATTTTTTTGATGTAATAACTGAAAAATATCTCTTGCAGAATGTCCGGTGGCCAAAATCACCGCTTCGGCCATCAGTTTGTTGCCATCGGCCAGTTGAACCCCTTTAATCTTTCCTGCCTCAAGTAATAAGTCTACCACTTTAGCATCAAAATGTACTTCAGCGCCGGCATTTAGAATTTTTTCACGCAAGGCCGTAATAATTTGAGGGAGTTTATTGGTCCCGATGTGCGGACGAGCATCCACTAGAATATCTTCGCTGGCACCATGAGCCACCAGGGTTTTTAATACGTATTGCATATCGCCACGCTTGTTGGAACGGGTGTATAGTTTTCCGTCTGAATAGGTTCCGGCACCGCCCTCGCCATAACAATAATTAGATTCCGGATTCATGAGTCCTTGTTTATTAATTGCGGCTAAATCGCGACGACGCTGCTTTACATCTTTGCCCCGTTCCAATACGATGGGTTTAAGGCCCAGCTCCACACAACGCAGAGCGGCAAAAAGTCCGGCGGGACCGGCACCCACAATCAATACGGGCTTTTTGTCAGTTACATTCGGCAGGTTAACTGTAAAAATTTCAGGTGTGGGAACTTCATCTAAATAGACCTCTACCTTCAATCTGAACACCACCTTTCGGCCACGTGCATCGATGGAACGTTTGCGGATAATTAACTCAGCAATACGATTTTGGTTGATTTTTAGGTTTTTTGCGGCCGCAGCTTTGAGAAATTCCATGCGGCCTGCTTCTTCCGGAAGAAGTACGAGTTCGAGTTCGGTAATCATTACTTGCCAGGTTTTTATCCCAGATTGTAACAAAGGTATGAAATTTGATATCTAAGGTGTAAATTGAACAAAATTAAATTAAGAAGAACATGAGAAAAATCGTGTATATGTTTGTTGCCGCTTTCGCGGTAATTTCCTTGAGCTCTTGCGGCTACAATTCAATGGTAACCTTAGATGAGCAAGTGCAATCTCAATGGGCACAGGTACAAAACGTATATCAGCGTCGTGCTGATTTAGTTCCAAACCTGGTGAATACTGTAAAAGGAGCGGCTAATTTCGAGCAAGAAACCCTTACAAAAGTAATTGAGGCCCGTGCAAAAGCCACTTCGGTAAGCATTGACCCGACAAAACTGAGTCCGGAGAGTATTCAGAAATTTCAATCTGCACAGGGCGAACTGAGTCAATCATTAAGCCGCTTATTGGTTTCGGTAGAGCGTTATCCAGAATTAAAAGCCAACCAAAACTTTTTAGAATTACAATCTCAGCTGGAAGGTTCCGAAAACCGCATTACCGTTGAGCGTCAGAAATTCAATGAGGTAACACAAGAATACAATGCCAAAATCCGCACCTTCCCCAATAACCTCACTGCCAACATCTTTGGATTTGAGAAAAAGGGCTACTTTCAGGCGGAAGCAGGTACCGAGAAAGCACCTAAGGTGCAATTCTAATGAACATTTTCAAAGAGCTGGAACAAGAGCGAATCCGCGAAGCCATTGCGGCTGCGGAGCGCTCTACTTCGGGTGAGATTCGCATTTGTGTGGAAAAAACCTGCAAGGGAACGGCTATGGAGCGGGCCATCAGTTATTTCAATAAACTGGGAATGGCTAAAACAAAATTGCGTAACGGTGTACTGATCTATCTCTCTACCGATGATCATCAATTTGCTATTATTGGCGATTCGGGTATTAATCAGGTGGTGCCCGAAAATTTTTGGGAGAGCACAAAAAATTTAATGCTTTCACACTTTAAAAAAGGAGAGATGGTAGAAGGCATGATTGCCGGAATCCACGAAGCAGGTCAGCAACTTAAGAAATTCTTCCCTTCGGTTGCCGACGATACCAATGAGCTCAGTAATGATATTGCATTTGGCGAGGAGGATTAGCTCATGAAAAAACTACTCTTTATTTTACTCCTTATCCTGCCGGGATGGTTGATGGCGCAAAACTTTCCAGAAAAGCCCAACCGACTGGTCAATGATTATACCCAAACTCTAACTACGGATGAGCTGGCTGCTCTAGAACAAAAGTTGGTCGCGTTTGATGACTCCAGCAGTACACAGATCGCCGTAGTGGTCATCAATGATCTGGAAGGCTACGATGTGGCTGATTATGCAGTTCGTTTAGCTGAAAAATGGGGCATCGGCCAACAAGAAAAAAACAATGGGATTGTCCTCTTGGCCTCTCTTGGCGACCGCAAAGTGAGCATTCAGACCGGATATGGCATGGAGGGCGCATTACCCGATGCCATTGCCCGGCGAATCATCGAAATTGCCATTAAACCTAATTTTAAACAAGGTGACTATTATACCGGCCTTGATCAAGCTACCGATGCCATTATTGCCTTTACCAAAGGGGAGTTTAAAAATGATCTGCCTAGAAGTCGAAAAAGTAAAGGCTTTCCATTAGGCTTAATCCTGATCATTATGATCATCATAGTAACGATTGCAAAACGCATGGGTGGAGGAAATAATGGACAGGTAATAAGTGGCAGAGGCGCCTCCAGCCCGTTCTGGTGGTTATTAATGGGGGGCGGCGGAC
>JBEDFI010000062.1:0-9427 GCA_041175245.1 Bacteroidota bacterium | reverse complement strand
TTACTATTGATTATGTTACAGCTCTCTTGTAATAAAGACGATTCTGCCGGTCCGGAATACGGGACGGTAGCTGATATCGAGGGCAATGTGTACAAAACCGTTAAAATTGGCGATCAGGAATGGATGGCCGAAAATTTAAGGGTGACGCACTACAACACAGGAATAACTGCTCAGGATGCAATCCCATTGATAGTAGATGATAACGAATGGGAAAATTTAGGTAGCATAGGTACTGCTGCCTACTGTTATTATGATGGTGATTTGAACAAATTGCCGGTTTATGGAGCATTGTACAACGGTTATGCGGTTAAAAGCGGCAAACTGGCCCCTAAAGGCTGGCACGTGCCCACCGATGAAGATTGGGAAAGATTGAGAAATTACTTGATTGCTAATGGATATAACTACGACGGGTCTACTGTTGAGAATAAAGTGGCAAAATCTTTGGCCTCCAAAACAGAATGGAAATATTCCCAGCTTGAAGGAACAATTGGGAAGACAATTGAAATGAATAACAAGACTGGGTTCAATGCATTACCCGCTGGTTATAGACAGTCTTTAGGATATTATGATGGGTCAGGAGGCCGGGCCGTATTTTGGTCTTCATCTCTTCAAAATACAGAAAGAAGTGGTTGGAATTTGTATTACGAAAGTGACCTATTAATAGGCCCCCATCCTAATAATCAGCTAACAGGCTTTTCCGTTCGTTGTGTAAAAGATTAAAACTTAAAAATCATGAAAAATTTATGGAAAACGAGTTGCTGTATGCTGTTGATGATCATACAGCTCTCTTGTAAAAAAGACGATTCTGCCGGTCCGGAATACGGAAAGGTAACTGATATCGAAGGCAATGTCTATAAAACTATAAAAATTGGCGACCAGGAATGGATGGCGGAGAACTTGAAAACACATCAGCTGAATAATGGGACACCAATTGCTTATGTAACTGCTGATGCCACCTGGGCGGATGTAAATATAACTGAACCCATGATGTGTTTTTATGATAATCAAGAAATCAATAAAGATAAATATGGTGCCTTGTATAACTGGTATGCTGTAAATTCCGGTAAGCTGGCACCTGCGGGCTGGCATGTACCCACCGATGCCGACTGGAAAAAATTGCAGGATTACCTGATGGTTAATGGTTATAGTTATGATGGAAATATTCAAAGTGGCAAAATCGCGAAATCATTGGCGACAAAATCAGGATGGGAACCTGATCCGGATCCGGGGAATGTAGGGAATGATCAGGCAAGTAATAATAAAGCAGGGCTTAATATCTTGCCTGCAGGATATCGGGCCCGGTCGGGTACATTTATAGGTCTTGGTGGAATAGGATATTTTAAGTCTGCAGGACATCTGGAAAACTATTGGGGAGTAGAGGCACATGCTCCTTATTTAAATTGGAACGCCATGCAGGTCGGTTCAGGTTTATCGGTTCGTTGTGTAAAAGATTAAAACCAATCTGAACTTTTAGGCAAGTTTCCAGCACTTATCGGCTTATTATGGTGTTTCAGCGCTCTTTTGTGTCCATTCGTCGGAATATTATTTCAGCATTTGATTACTTGATCGAAATTGCACTTCATTAATCTATTTACGATGAAACTAAAACTCATTTTATTTTTTATTGCACTAAGCACAGTGCTTTTTTCCTGCAAAAAAGACAAACCCTCCTCTGGCCCACAGTTTGGTAGCGTAACCGACATTGAGGGGAATGTATACAAAACTTTAAAATATGGAGATCAAGAGTGGATGGTAGAAAATTTAAAAACACATAAGCTAAACGATGGTACCCCAATTGCTTATGTTACATCCAATGTAACTTGGTCTGATGTGAACATTACCGATCCGATGATGTGTTATTATGATAATAATGATTTAGAAAATAAGGATAAATATGGGGCATTGTATAATTGGTACACCGTGAATACCGGCAAATTGGCCCCAACCGGTTGGCACGTACCTACCGATGCAGATTGGCAAAAATTGCAGGATTACCTGATTGCCAACGGGTACAATTATGATGGCAGCACTACAGGAAATAAGATTGCTAAATCATTGGCGGTGAATAGTGGTTGGGTTGCAGATGCTACGCTAGGTAATGTAGGCAACGATCAGGCGAGTAACAATAAGAGTAAATTTTCTGCACTTCCGGCTGGATATAGAAGTCCATTGGGCTCATTCGGGCTAATAGGTAATGGCAGTTATTGGTGGTCTTATAATAATGCTGCAAAGTCTAATTGGGGAATTGAGACCAATGGTATGAATTTAGCTTCTGGTATTGGTGATGCTAAAATGGGGATCTCTGTCCGTTGTGTGAAAGATTAAACACTACCGTCACCTTGAGCTTGTCGAAAGGTGTATCATCCTTCGACAGGCTCAGGATGACAAAATGTACAATGTTGACGGTTGTTAAATTATCTCCAGGCTTTATACTGGTTGATCAATCCGTTGGTGGATGCATCGTGGCTGCTTACCTGACCATTGTCTTGCAGTTCGGGCAGGATTTGGTTGGCCAGTTGTTTGCCCAATTCCACGCCCCATTGGTCGAAGCTGAATACATTCCAGATGACACCTTGCACAAAGATCTTGTGCTCGTACATCGCGATGAGCGAACCCAAAACCCTCGGTGTGATCTTTTTAGCCAAAATGGAATTGCTCGGGCGGTTGCCACTAAATATTTTAAATGGAGTAAGTTTTTCAATTTCATCCTCAGATTTGCCGGCGGCTTTCAGCTCGGCTACTACTTCTTCGCGGGTTTTACCGTTCATCAAGGCTTCCGTCTGTGCGAAGAAGTTGGAGAGCAATAACTGATGGTGCTTGCCGATCGGGTTATGGCTTTGTGCCGGGGCGATGAAATCGCAAGGGATCAATTTGGTGCCCTGATGAATTAATTGGTAAAAGGCGTGCTGGCCATTGGTGCCGGGCTCGCCCCAAATGATCGGTCCGGTTTGGTAGCTGATGGCATCGCCATTGCGGTCTACGTGTTTGCCGTTGCTCTCCATGTCGCCTTGCTGGAAATAGGCGGCAAAGCGGTGCAGGTACTGGTCGTAAGGCAGAATGGCCTGACTTTCGGCACCGAAGAAATTATTATACCATATACCTAGCAAGGCCAGGATAACCGGCATGTTTTCGTCAAAATTGGCGGTGCGGAAGTGCTGGTCCATGGCATGTGCGCCATCCAGCAATTCGCGGAAATTCTTGAAGCCAATGGCACAGGCAATGCTGAGGCCAATGGCACTCCACAGGGAGTAACGGCCACCTACCCAATCCCAAAAAGCAAACATGTTCTGGGTATCGATACCAAAATCTTTCACACCTTTTTCGTTAGTGGATATGGCTACGAAATGTTTGGCCACATCGGCGTCTCTGGCGTCACTGTTCAGGAACCATTCACGTGCGGTAAAAGCATTGGCCATGGTTTCCTGGGTGGTAAAGGTTTTGGAGGCGATCATGAAGAGCGTGGTCTCCGGATCGACCTTTTTCAGGATTTCGGCAATATGGGTACCATCAACGTTAGAAACGAAATGGAGTTGGATGTGCGGATGCTGGTAAGCCTTGAGTGCTTCGGTTACCATGACCGGACCCAGATCGGAGCCACCGATGCCGATGTTGACAATGTGCTTGATTGCTTTCCCCGTATAGCCTTTCCAACTACCTGAACTCACTGCATCCGAAAATTTTTCCATTTGCTGCAGGACCCGGTGTACATCGGGCAGGATCTCCTGGCCGTTCACCTGAATGCCCGATGTATTGGGATTGCGTAATGCGGTATGCAATACGGCCCGGTTCTCGGTTTCATTGATGACCTGGCCGCTAAACATGGCCTCGATGGCGGCTTTCAAGCCGCATTCTTCAGCCAGGCTGAGGAGTAGGGCACGGGTCTTGGCCGTGATTAGGTTCTTTGAATAGTCGAGTAAAATTTCTTCGAAACGGATGGAAAATTCGTCAAAGCGGTTTGGATCATTTTTAAACAAGTCACGCAGATGCAGGTTTTTTACCTGTTGGTAATGCTGGCTTAATTGCTGATGGGCTTTGGTTTGGTCGAATTTTACTCGTGCTAACATTTCGTTCGTGTTTTATGCGAAGATAAGGAATTGAGTTTGGAGTTCGGAGTCGCCAGTTGTGACTTGTCATGCTGAACGGAGTGAAGCATCTTAAAATCCTTCGCTTTGCTCAGGATGACAAAATGTGATATAAGAGGTAAAATAAACCCGATTGAAGCGTTTATGCCGCGAAACGGCATTTGAGCGGAAAGCGGGGCTGGAGTTGTTAAAATGTGGTGACAGTGGTTTTCAAACTATAATCTTATTTTTGCGCTATGACCAAAGAACAGGTACAAGATTTAAGGGACAGAGTAACGGCCCTGAGGAGGCATCTTTGACATCGACAAGAAGCTCGATGAACTTGCCAAAGAACAAGAAATAACCTTAGGTCCCACTTTCTGGGACGAACCCAAGCAGGCGGAAAAAGTATTGCATGCCATCAAACTTAAAAAGGTTTGGACGGATGCATTTGCATTGGTGGATGCGGCCGTGGAGGATGCTGGGGTGATGTTTGAATTTTTCCAGGCCGGCGATGCCAGCGAAGCAGACTTGAAAGAGCAGTATGCTGCTGCGCTGAAAACTGTGGAGGAGCTGGAGTTCAAAAACATGTTGAGTGCGGAGGAGGATCAGCTGAATGCGGTGATGCAGATTACGGCTGGTGCGGGTGGTACGGAAAGCTGCGATTGGGCCGCCATGCTGATGCGCATGTACATTCTGTGGGGAGAGAAAAATGGGTATAAGGTAACGGAGCAAGATTCGCAGGAGGGGGATGTAGCGGGTATCAAAACAGTGACTTTGCAGTTTGAGGGCGATTTTGCCTACGGCTACCTAAAAGGAGAAAATGGGGTACATCGTCTGGTGCGGGTTTCGCCTTTTGATGCGAATGCGAAGCGCCATACTTCTTTTGCTTCGGTGTATGTGTACCCCCTGATTGATGATACGATTGAGATTGAGATCAATCCGGCGGATATTGAGTTTGAGACTTTCCGCTCGGGTGGTGCCGGCGGGCAGAATGTGAACAAGGTGGAAACGGCGGTGCGTTTGTACCACAAACCTTCGGGGATTATTATCAAGAACCAGGAATCACGTTCGCAGTTGCAGAATAAGGAAAATGCCATCCGTTTATTAAAATCGCAGTTGTACGAAATTGAATTGCGCAAGCGAATGGAGACGACGGCTGCCATAGAGGGTTCTAAAAAGAAAATTGAATGGGGTTCGCAGATCAGAAATTATGTGTTGCATCCCTACAAACTGGTGAAGGACCTGCGTACCAATCATGAAACTTCGAATGCCCAGGCCGTGCTGGATGGGGATCTGAATGATTTTCTGAAGGCTTATCTCATGGAATTTTAAGCATTAAGCACCGCATAAAAATCCGGGGCTTATTTGTTTATGGGATTAGCAATACATCGAGCAATTCATTGAGTTCAGTAACTTTTTCTGTTTGGCCAAGTTTTTCGTAAGCACTAATCAGATTGCGTACTACCCGAGTGAGGATATCGGTATTGCCACAAGGTTTATAGAATTGGGGCTCAGGTTTGAGCTGTAATTGCCTCAGGAAGGCATCTACATCTCTTTTATGAAAGACAAAACCCTTATTAAATACATTGATGTAAAATAATACGCCGCCTTTTTCGTCGTATTCCTTGCTTTCGTCAACGTAAGCTAAAATAAAATGCTGCGGCAAATTAACTCCATACACCGGGATATCGAGCTTTTGGGCAACAACACTATAAATAATGGCCAGCGAGATCTGGTTTCCTTTTTTACTTTCTAATACCTGGCTGAGGTAAGAGTTTTGTGGATCGTGATGGTTGCTGGTATTCCCTGAAAAACCATGCAGGTTGTAAAACACGTGGTTCATGAGTTTTACTTTTTCCAGGGCACTCATGTCGTAGATCATTTGCAACCAAACATCTCGTTTGATGTTTTCGATGCGATTGATGATTTTTTGTTCGTCGAGATCGGGATATTGGTAGCGGTTGATGATCAGGATGCCTTGCAGCAGATCGAAACCGCCGCTCAGGTGCCAAAGCTGCAGTTCAGTTTTTACATTGGCAAACTGTATTTTGTGAACGAGGTTTTCGATACGCTCCTGCAGGATGGCATCAAATGATTGTTCCCAGGCATTTTCCAGGTATTCGATTACATCCTGGCCATAGCCCAAGAGTTTTTCTTCTACATGACGGGCAACTTCGGCATCCGGGTCGTCGAGCAATTTTATAAGTGCCGAAATCTCGTTCGTGTTCATCTTTATAAAAATAATCATTTGGCTGGCCATGCCAAAGCTTTCGCTATTTTTGGCTTGTGTTTAGACCCTTCAATGACTATATCTGCCACTGGTTTTTGTCGCATTCGCGGCATGGCACCCATTCGCCCTTTGTTTACCGCTTGGTAGATGAAGTGGTGTATAATGACCATAACTCAGCACCGGAGAAGATTCAGGGCATCCGGCCAGCCAGGGTGAATGCCCTGATTAATCGCATACTTGAATTTTGGTTAAAAGATGAAGTTGATATCCGGGAGTATATACTTATCAAATCGGATGCAGACTATTTAGACAAATTCAATGAAACATTGCCTAGGGCACATCCTGGGACTTTACTGATTTTCGAAGGAATTTATCAGAATAAACAGCATAAAACTAATTGGAAGCTGATTATTGCAAACGAAGAGGTACGCGTAAGTATCGACCTGTTCTACATCGGCCTCGTCTTTTTTAGACAAGGACAGGCTAAAGAACACTTTAAAATTCGTTATTAAAATGCTTCGCCCAAGGAAATGTAGAATCCTGAAATCCGCTTTTCGCCGATAGGTTTTTCGCCCATTCCGTAATCCAGCCTCAGGCTCATGCTCTTCTCCACATCAAAGAAATAGCGGATACCTGCTCCGTAATTAGGTTTGAGGTTCCGAAACGCGGAAACTCCTGCAGGGTACACATTGCCTCCGCCGGCAAAAGCGGCAATGCCGAAACGGGGCAAGGGCCTGAACCTCAACTCTGCTTGTGCTGCCAATAAATTGGCTTCGCGATAGCGCCCCAAATAGTAACCCCGCATAATTTGGTCGCCACCCATTTGTGAGAGCATGTAGAATGGGTTTCCACTCCTGCCGTCTATTTTATTGTAATTCAGATTCAATCCTAAAACGAGGTTTTGCTTCAGTTTTTTAAAGTTCCTCAGATCGAGCCGGAAGGTAGACCCCGTAAAATTATCCCCTCCAAAAAAATCAGGGGCGTATTGATAGCTCACCTTTACATAGGTTCCCCTGTCGGGATACGTATTGCTGCTTCGGGTATCAATAATTTGCGAAAAACCAAGGGTGATTACCTGGCCCCCATCGCGGTCTTTGATGTTAGTTGAGGTTTGATAAATACCACCCACCGCGTTATCGGTATAAAATTGTTGATCGTATTGCAAGTTGAGGCCCACATAAAAGGTCTCGCTCAAGGCTCTTTCAGCCTCCGCTAAAATCCTGAATCTTTTGAGTGTTAATTTATCCTCATTGGCTAGTAAGGTCTGGTTCCCTACCCCATAAAAATTGAAAGGGAAGTTGAGGTATCGCAGTTCACCTTGGTAATGATACTTATTGGCTTTCGACCAGATATCCCATTTGCTCACCAGCTGGTAAGATCCTTTGGTAGTGTAAACGCCTGATACATAAAAATTAGAAGGCCTGATTGCTGGGTTATCTGGTTCGGTATAAAAGGCGAACAAGCCGGCCAGCCCAAATTCAAATCCCAACTCCTGAGTATAACCCAAAACCGGAACCGGCAAAAAGCTATTGTGGCGGGTACTGTCGTTTTTTAAAAAACGATCGATTAATTTTTTTTGCGCTTGCAGGTTTAAAACAAAGCAGCTGCAGATGAGGAAGCTTAAGATTTTTTTCATGTAATGGTGCTTGAACAAAAATACAATTTAGGATGACAAGTATATTTTCTGTTCGTGCTTTAATATTGCTATTTTTGGCCAAAATTCTATAAAATGAGTGTAGCACGAGGTCCAATTTCCCAATTTATTGAAAAAAATTACCTGCATTTTAATGCGGCTGCATTAATGGATGCGGCTAAAGGATACGAAACCCACCTGGCTGAAGGGGGTAAAATGATGATCACCCTGGCGGGTGCCATGAGTACGGCCGAGCTGGGCATTTCCCTGGCCGAGATGATCCGTCAGGATAAAGTGGCAATCATTTCCTGTACTGGAGCCAATTTAGAAGAAGATATCATGAACCTGGTGGCGCACTCCCATTATAAACGAGTACCTCATTACCGTGATCTAAGTCCGCAGGATGAATGGGATTTATTGGAAAACCATTACAACCGTGTAACCGATACCTGTATTCCGGAGGAAGAAGCTTTTCGTCGTTTACAAAAACACATTCACCAGGTTTGGAAAGATGCAGATGATAAAGGGGAGCGCTATTTCCCACATGAGTTTATGTATAAAATGTTGCTTAGTGGCGATTTGGAGCAGTATTATGAAATTGACCCCAAAAACAGCTGGATGCTGGCCGCTGCAGAAAAGAACTTACCGATTGTGGTTCCGGGTTGGGAAGATTCAACCATGGGTAACATCTTCGCCTCCTATGTAATCAAGGATGAATTAAAAGCCAGCACCATGAAGAGCGGTATCGAATACATGACTTGGCTGGCCGATTGGTACGTGAAAAATTCGGCTGGTAAAGGAATTGGTTTCTTCCAAATTGGTGGTGGTATTGCCGGTGATTTCCCGATTTGTGTGGTACCCATGTTGTATCAAGATATGGAAATGGAGAACATACCGTTCTGGAGTTATTTCTGTCAAATCTCAGATTCAACTACGTCCTACGGTTCTTATTCAGGAGCTGTACCCAACGAAAAGATCACCTGGGGCAAGCTCGATATCCATACGCCGAAGTTCATTGTAGAGTCTGACGCGACCATCGTAGTACCCCTGATCTTTGCCTGGATTTTGAGACAATAATTTATCAACCGGCAGCTGCCTTGAGTAGCTGAAAAATCCGGATCTGAGTACCTGTTAAAAGGCCCCTTTTTGCACCAGATTTTAACTAAATTTTGTGCACTTATTTAGAATGATTATAAATTATTTTTAATGATCTTCAAATTATAAGGCCTATTTGAATAAATGATACTTTTGTCAACCGAAAATAGGGTTTAACCGTTATTTTAATCCCTTTTTAAAGATTTTTAAAACTCAATAATTTAAAGCATAACATACTCAATATGAGAAACATCTCATTGTTTTTTAGAAGTGGTATCCGGTCTTTAATTTTTGCATTTTTTCTACTCTTGCTGAGCCATACTTCGGCCAATGCCCAGAGTGCTGCAGAAGGAGCCGCTTTGTTCAAGCAAAAATGTACGTCTTGTCATGCCCTCAACCAGAAAG
>JBEDFI010000061.1:0-9506 GCA_041175245.1 Bacteroidota bacterium | reverse complement strand
CTTATAATTAATTTCTATAATGATTGATTAACGTTTATTTTTTCTATAACTTAGAATTATTAAACTTTATTCAAAACAATCATTATGAGAAAATCTTTACTAGTAAGTATGATGTTCTTGTTCTCGCTGGTTTCGGTTTTTGCCCAAAACAAAGCCGTAAGCGGGAAAGTAACATCTTCAAGTGATGGATTACCCTTACCAGGTGTAAGTGTAACCGTAAAGGGAGTGAGTGGAGTTGGTACACAAACCGACGCCAACGGTAACTTCCAGTTAAGTGTTCCTGCTAAAGCGACTACGCTGGTGTTTAAATACATCGGTTTTAAGTATGCAGAGGCAGCGATCAGCGGAACTTCAGTAAATGTTAAATTAACAGAAGATTCTAAGCAATTATCTGAGGTGGTAGTTGTGGGTTATGGTACACAGATCAAACAAGATCTGACCGGATCCATTGCTCGCGTTAGTGCCAAAGAATTTGAGAATCAACCTTTATCTACCTTCGAATCAGCCTTACAAGGCCGTGCAGCGGGGGTATTTATTAACTCGGGTTCTGGTAAGTTGGGTCAGGGATTAAACATCCGTATCCGTGGTATCTCATCGGTATCAGCAGGTAAAGACCCATTATTTGTAATTGACGGCCAACCGGTAGTTTCCCAATCTTTGGGTAGTGCTACCGAGCCTGATAACCCTTTAGCATCCATTGCGCCGGAAGACATTGAGTCGATTGAGGTATTAAAAGATGCATCAGCGGCTGCTATCTACGGTTCACGTGCCACCAACGGGGTTATTCTCGTAACTACCAAATCTGGTAAAGTGGGAAAAACCAAGGTGAACTTTAGCTATAATACCGGTGTGAGTAATCCAACCCGCAAACGCGAATGGTTAAATGCAGCAGAATATCGTGATTTATTTGGTGCTGCTGCAATCAATAGCGGATATTATGCTTCGGGTGAAGAAGGTTGGTTAGATGGTGTTGGAACAGACGAGTGGACGGGTACAGTTGACCAGGATTGGGCAAATGAAGCTTTTCAAAAAGGAGGAATAACCAATTATAATGTATCGGTAAACGGCGGCGATGCCAAAACCAGTTTCTTCATCAGTGGAGGGTATAATGACCAAAAGGGGATCATGTTAATGAACTCTTTGAACAGAACCAATGGTCGTGTGAATTTAAATCATCAGGTAAGCGATAAGTTTAAAATTGGAGCCAATATCTCTTTAAGTCAGGTAGTTAATAACCGGATTTCGAGCGATAATGCCTTTACCAATCCTTTGCAGTTAAATGCCTTGCCTCCGATTCAACCTAAGTACGATCCCGTAACTGGAAAGTTGAACGCCAATACCTTGTATTATAACGTATTAATTGAGCAAGATCAGGCAAAAGCAGTATCAACTCAGTTACGTTCAATCAATACATTTAATGCACAGTATAATCTATCTAAGTCGCTGTCATTGAATGGGGAATTCGGTATGGACGTTACGCAGTTGGAAGAAGATACCTATAATGGTAGAGAAACACTGGATGGCGCTCCGAACGGAGTGGGTTTCAGCCGTCAGGTATTGTCTAATTCTTATAACTCGAATATTTATTTGAACTATAATAAAGTATTCGGTAAAAGCAGCCTACAGGCTACTTCCGGTTTTTCTTATCAGGAAGGTACACTGAAGACCACTTCTTCAACCGGTCAGAGTTTCCCGAATGATAAATTCACGAAGATTGCTTCTGCAGCCATCATTTCTGGAGGTAGCTCCAGCGAAACCGGCTACAGTTTCTTGTCTTACTTCACCAGAGCTAACTATAAATTAAGCGATAAATATCTTTTGGGAGCATCGGTGCGGGTAGACGGTTCTTCACGTTTCGGTGATGAAAACCGTTACGGAGTATTCCCGGCAGTTTCTGCAGGATGGATTTTATCGGAAGAGAATTTCATTCAGAAATTTGATAAGATCAGCTTCTTAAAATTGCGTGCAAGTTACGGTACTACCGGTAACTCGGAGATTGGTAACTTCTCTTCATTAACCTTGTACTCTTCTTCACCCTATGCCGATCAGTCGGGTATTGTGCCTTCTCAGATCGGTGTACAAGATTTGAAATGGGAAAAATCTGATAAACTCGACATCGGTTTAGACTTCGGATTTTTCAATAACCGTATCAGTGGTGAAGTAGACTATTTTGAAAGCAAGACTAAGGACTTATTACTCAGCTTTCCTTTACCGGCCAGCAATGGTTTTACCAGCATTGTGCGTAACGTAGGTATTTTGGAAAATAAAGGCTGGGAGTTTGTATTAAACACCAATAACCTGGTGGGTAAATTAAAGTGGAATACCAGCTTCAACATTTCTACCTATAAAAATAGAATTATAGGCATGGGCGGTTCTAATATTTCAGGTGGTTCTCGTCAATTGGGTAGAATCTCTGAAGGCGAGCCATATGGTTATTTCTATGGTCCTAAATATGCGGGAGTAAATCCAGCTAATGGTAATGCCCAGTATTACAATGAAGATGGTTCTATTGCAGACCAGGCTGATTATGACGGGTACGAACAAAAAGTAGGAGACCCGAATCCAGAATTTTATGGAGGTATGAACAACAAGTTTACTTACAAGGGCTTCGATTTAGACATCCAAACTCAATTTGTATATGGTAACGACCTATACAATATTGCCGGATTCTTCCAGTCAGTAAATGGGGATTATTTTGATAATCAATCCAAAGACCAGATGAACTATTGGAAAACGCCGGGCCAGATCACCAACATTCCGCAGCCGCGTTTATATGATGGTAATGGTGCGATCAAATCGTCCCGTTGGGTTCAAGATGGTTCTTATTTCCGTGTAAAGAACGTAGTTTTAGGCTATACCGTACCTAAATCGTTCCTGAGCAAGTATAAAATTGATAATGCCCGTATTTACGTGGCCGCTCAGAACTTGTTCACCTTCACTAAATACGAAGGCTACGATCCGGAAGTAAACGCCACCTATACCGGAGGAGTGAACTTAGGTCACGATTTTTACACGCCACCACAAGCTAAGACCATCAGCTTTGGTGTAAACATTGGTTTCTAATCTTTTAAATACGAATCATTATGAAAATGAAATTAATTTCAGGCTTCATGTTACTTACTTTAATTGCGGGTACCTTTAGTGCGTGTGATAAAAAGTTAGACATTGAACCCATGCAAAGCGTAAATGCGCTTACTGCACTGGAAACCGATCAGGATTTTCAGAGTGCGGTGGTTGGAGCCTACTCCATTTTGGGAGAAGGTTCTTTATACGGTACTAACCTGATCATTTTACCTGATTTACTTGCTAATAACGGGTATATTGCTTGGGCGGGTACTTTTCAATCATACCGCCAGGTAGCTAATAAAACCATGGTCGCTTCCAATGCAGAAGCTACCCGTACCTGGATTGCTGCCTACCGTGCCATCAATATTGCGAACACAATTTTGGAGCAATCAAGCAAAATCAGCGATGCAGCCTTAAAAACCCAGTTAGAGGGAGAGGCTTACTTTATTCGTGGGATTATGCATTTTGAATTGGTGAGAATGTATGGCCTGCCCTATTCAGCCGGATCCGGGAACTTAGGGGTGCCTATCAATCTGGAAGCGGTAGATACTCCCGATGAGGCAGCCAGCTTAGGTGCCCGTAAAACGGTGGCAGAAGTATACACCCAAGTAGTTACCGATCTAAATGCGGCCTATGCGGCTTTGCCGGCCAGCAATGGAACACGAGCTGATAAATATGCTGCCAAAGCATTTTTATCGAGAGTGTATTTGCAGATGGCTGATTATGCAGCAGCTCGCGATGCGGCTAATGATGTTATTGCGAATAGCAGTGCTGCATTGGCGGCTACTGTAACCGTACCGTTTACAAACCGCAACTCTCCGGAATCCCTGTTTGAGATCCAGCAAAACGATCAGAACAATGCTGGTACTTCCAACGATGGCTTGGCTACCTTTTGTGCAAGTATTCCGGGTATTGGACGTGCAGACTTGTACACCAATAATACGTTCTATAATAGCTTTGAGGTGAATGATTTGCGTCGCCGTGACTTGATTTATTTAGGTACGGGCGCAAGAGCTTCAAACTCCTCACCAAGTTTAGCTAATCCTCGTAGATATACGGGTAAGTGGACCTCGTTCTCGCAAAACATCCCGGTGGTACGCTTGGCAGAAATGTATCTGACTCGTGCAGAGTGTAATTTACGCTTAAGTACTACAGTTGGAGCTACACCTGCAGATGATTTAGCAAAGATTCGTAGCCGTGCAGGTGCCTCCGCTATTGCGAACCCTACGGTAGCTAATATCTTGCAGGAACGTATATTTGAATTGTGCTTTGAAGGCTCACGTATCCACGATTTCAAACGTACGCAGACTTCAACAGGAGCCTTTACATACAACGATCCTAAATTGGTTTATCCAATTCCTGAGAGAGAAATGAGAGCAAACTCAGCCTTAACAGGTTTTCAAAATCCTGGATATTAATCATTCTTCTTTTACAACAAAAAAAGCCCCGAATTCCGGGGCTTTTTTTGTTGTAAAAAGGGTATTATGTGGCTCTTACCAATCTGGTACAATAAATCACGAATATTTAGTAATTTAGGGTTTTAAGGTACCTTAAATCTTCTCATATGACACACCGATTGAGTAGTTACTTTTTTGTATCCATGTTGGTAATCGGTAGTACGATGGTACATGCCCAAACCAACACCCTGACCGATGGTAAAAAACAAAATAATGTAGTTACCACGCTGCCTTTTTTACTCATTGCTCCCGATGCAAAGGCCGGTGCCATGGGCGATGTGGGTGCCGCAACTACGCCCGATTCGTATGCCATCCATTGGAATGCTGCCAAGATGGCCTTTGTAGACAAGAAAAACGGCTTTTCCTTATCGTATTCCCCCTGGTTAAAAAATCTGGTTCCGGATGTCAATTTTGTGTATATGACCGCCTTTCATCGCCTCGATGAACGCAGTGTACTGGGCGGATCAATCAGGTATTTCTCCATAGGAGAGTTTCAGTTAACCGATGAAAATCAAAATCCACTGGGGGTGACTTCACCCAATGAGTTCGCGATCGATTTAGCTTATTCACGTCAATTTAGTGAATATTTCTCCTTGGGGATGACGGCCAGGTATGTTAATTCCAATTTGCAAGATATCTCGTTTTCGCAAACCAATCAGAATGCAATCAATGCCGCTTCGGTAGATGTATCGGCGTACTTCAGTAAAGAAGTTCAATTATTAAACACCAGAACTGATCTCAGTTTTGGCCTGAATATATCCAATATTGGAACAAAAGTCAGGTTTGGCGGATACAGCCCCCAAGATGTTTCTTCCAGGTATTTTCTTCCGGCCAATATGAAACTTGGTACGGCGCTTGGTTTTTATTTACCCAGCGAAGATAAATTTACCTTTGCTCTCGATTTGAATAAATTATTAGTACCTACCTCTCCCATTACAGATGTGGATGGCAATATTATTAAAGGGCAAAGCACCGACCGCTCGGTACTCTCAGGGATCTTTAATTCATTCTCGGATGCACCGGGGGGCTTTACAGAAGAATTGCAGGAAATCAGTTATTCACTCGGTTTAGAATATAGTTTTAAGGATAAATTCCCGATCCGGGCCGGTTATTTTTACGAACACCCCAACAAAGGAGACCGGCAGTTTTTTACCTTGGGGACTGGAATTTACGGCAAGAAATTTGATCTAGACCTGTCCTACATTCTCGCAAATCAAACGGAAAGTCCGCTGGCTAATACTTTGCGTTTTTCCATGTCTTATTATTTTGGAAAAGATCAAAAGAATTAATAATGAAGATTAGGGTAGGATTTGGCTTCGATGTACATCAATTGGTGAAGGATCATCCCTTTGTGTTGGGCGGTGTTCAGCTGGAACATCCTTCGGGAGCATATGGTCATTCTGATGCCGATGTACTGGTACATGCCATCTGTGATGCCATCTTGGGTGCCGCAAATTTACGCGACATTGGGTTTCATTTTTCGAATACAGATGAGCGCTGGAGAGGCGTTAATAGTTTGATCTTATTGAAAGAATGTGTTCGTTTAATTGGAGAAAAAGGCTGGAAACTGGGTAATATTGATGCCATGATTTGCCTCGAGGCACCGAAAATTAATCCGCATATTCCCGAGATGAAAAAACGCATTGCCGAAGCCATTGCCATGGAAGAAGAAGACCTCTCCATTAAGGCAACCACCAACGAACAAATGGGCTTTATCGGCCGGCAAGAGGGCTTGGTGGCTTATGCAGTTTGTTTGATTGAGAAATTTTAAACATAAGACGATGATAGTAACCACCACAGCAAACATTGAAGGTAAAAAAGTAGTGAAATACCTGGGCATTGTAACCGGTGAGGCCATAATTGGAGCAAACATTGTGAAAGATTTTTTTGCCGGCGTTAGAGACATCGTCGGGGGCAGGTCTGGTGCTTACGAAGAGGGCTTGAGAGAAGCTAAAGAAATTGCATTAGCAGAAATGCAACAGAATGCAGCTGCGTTGGGTGCCAATGCTATTTTAGGGATCGACCTGGATTATGAAACAATGGGCAGCTCGGGCAGCATGCTGATGGTTTCAGCCAGCGGAACTGCTGTGGTGATCGAATAATATTACCCAATCCCCTTTGCGCTTTTCCTATTTGACCGTGGTGGAAAAATGATTATATTGACTTATGATTCGCAAGGTTTCCGTCATTATCGAAAAAGATGAAATGGGTTTTTATGCTCACGTTCCTGAATTGCCTGGCTGTCAATCTCAAGGAGATACGTATGATCAAGTGATCGATCACATCAGAGAAGCTATTGACTTGTATCTTGAAGCACTCACGCCTGAAGAAAAGCTACGCTTAACCAGCCGGGAGATCGAATCCACTTTTTTTGAAGTAGAGATTGGCTAAGACCTTAACAGCAAAAGAAGCCGAGAAACTATTGCTTGGAAGAGGATTTGTCCTCCTGCGAACTAAAGGAAGCCACAAAATTTATTGTTTAGACAAACAGTTGATTGTTATTCCTTTTCACGGGAAGAAAAATTTGCATCCTAAAATTGTTAAACAAGTGATAGAAGCTATTGCTTAGGCGCTATCTTCGAGAAATCAACCCCGCATTTGCAGCTCGAACCACAGGCGCTTTTGGCCTTGAAACTATGATAGACCATTCGGCCTACATAGACTAATGCGGCCCAAAAAAGCAGTCCTACAAGTATTTCCTGGATACCCATGATTTTACAAAGTTAAATCTTTTGAAGGAGGGATCAGTCAAAATTCGTTCAAATTAGGCCAAACTATCCGATTACGGTTTGAAAAGCCTACCTTTGCAGAAATTTTTTTATAAGCCTTTCATGCAAAAAATCAGGAATATCGCGATCATAGCGCACGTTGACCACGGCAAAACAACCTTGGTAGACAAGATTTTACATCAAACCAATTTGTTTCGCGATAACCAGCAAACCGGTGAACTCATCCTCGACAACAACGATCTGGAGCGGGAACGTGGCATTACCATCGTTTCTAAAAACGTATCGGTTAACTATAAAGACGTTAAAATCAATATTATTGATACACCGGGCCACGCCGACTTTGGCGGTGAAGTGGAACGGGTATTAAAAATGGCCGATGGCGTTTTACTATTAGTAGATGCCTTTGAAGGCGCTATGCCGCAAACCCGCTTCGTTACCCAAAAAGCATTGTCTTTAGGGTTGAAACCGATCGTGGTGGTTAACAAAGTTGATAAAGAAAACTGCCGTCCGGAAGAGGTTTATGAATCCATTTTCGAGTTATTTTTCAATTTAGAAGCCACCGAAGATCAACTGGATTTTCCGGTTATTTACGGTTCTTCAAAAAACGGATGGATGAGTACCGACTGGAGACAACCCACCGAAGACATTACTTCACTCCTGGATGCCATCCTGGAACATATCCCATCAGCTCCATATCAGGAAGGGAGCCTTCAATTGCAGATCACTTCCTTAGATTATTCCTCCTTTGTGGGTCGTATTGCCATTGGTCGTGTAGCTCGGGGTACGGTAAAGGAAAACCAGCCAGTGTCTTTGGTGAAACGTGATGGAAGCATCCAGAAGTCAAGAATTAAAGAATTATACACTTTTGAAGGTTTAGGTAAGATCAGAGTTACGGAGGTGAAAGCCGGCGATATTTGTGCAGTGGTGGGTATAGATGGTTTTGAAATTGGAGATACTATTGCCGACTTTGAAAATCCCGAACAACTGGAAGTCATCAAAATCGATGAGCCAACCATGAACATGCTCTTTACCATCAACAACTCTCCCTTCTTTGGTAAAGAAGGGAAATTTGTGACTTCACGCCACCTGCGTGACCGTCTGTATAAAGAGATGGAGAAAAACCTGGCCTTGAAAGTGGTGGAAACTCCATCGCCCGATGCCTATCTGGTGTACGGAAGAGGTATTTTGCATTTGTCGGTCTTGATCGAGACCATGCGTAGAGAAGGCTATGAAATTCAGGTAGGGCAACCTCAGGTAATTGTGAAAGAAATAGACGGGGTGAAATGTGAACCGATTGAAACCCTGATTGTGGATGTACCGGGCGAAGTAGCCGGAAAGGTGATTGAGCTGGTAACCCAGCGTAAAGGAGAGCTGCTGATTATGGAGCCTAAAGGCGATTTGCAGCATTTGGAATTCGAAATCCCTTCACGCGGCATCATCGGTTTACGTAACAATGTTTTGACTGCAACTGCAGGAGAAGCCATTATGGCGCACCGTTTTAAGGCCTATGAGCCTTGGAAAGGAACCATTCCCGGACGTTTGAATGGTGTATTGGTATCGATGGAAAAAGGCCAAAGCACCGCTTATTCAATTGATAAATTACAAGACCGTGGCCGTTTCTTTATTGATCCGGGAGTAGATGTGTACGAAGGACAGATCATGGGTGAACATATCCGGGACAATGACCTGGTAGTTAACGTAGTTAAAGGTAAAGCCCTCACCAACATGCGTGCTTCGGGAAGTGATGATAACGTGCGTATTGCTCCGGCCATTAAATTTTCCTTGGAAGAAGCGATGGAATATATTCAGGCGGATGAGTACATCGAGGTAACTCCTGCCAGCATGCGTTTACGTAAAATCTATTTAACAGAGAACGAGCGTAAGATCAACGCCAAAAAATTCGCTAATTAAGCATTCGCGATGTGATAAAAACAGCGCTTTCGGATTATCCGGGAGCGCTGTTTTTTTATACATTTGTTATACATGAAGATTCCGGCAATACCAGGTTTCGATCCACACGCTTTCGAAAAATATGTGAAGAATACCGGCTGGCTCCTATTTGGCAAGGTGCTTAGCCTGGTGGTGGGTTTCTTGATTGCACGCTATCTGGGTCCGGCAGCTTTCGGAGATCTAAGCTTTGCCGATGCTTTTGCCGCACTTTTTGCAGCGATTGGCACCCTGGGCCTGGATAGCTTCATTATTCGGGAAATCATTCATCAGCCAGCAAAAAAAGAAGAGATCTTAGGAACCTCAC